>JAFOEY010000003.1 GCA_017387565.1 Lachnospiraceae bacterium
TTAGAGACCAATTCCTACAAACAGGTCTCCACCATGACTGGAATTTCGGTCAGCACCCTATACCGCACTAAGCTGCGGAAAGAGGTGTAAAAAAGAACTTACACACTTTACTTGACAAACCCAGAAAATCAAACTCTGTTAATTCCTCCTCCCTCGTTCTATCCTTGTCTTTGCAATACACAATTCTTGTTTTAGTCGGATGTAGTTCAAGTTTGCACTCTGCAAATCTCTTTACCAAGCTCTCCTTTATAAAAAGAGCCTCTTCTTTAGACTTACAATGTACAACTCCATCATCTGCATATCTTTCAAATGGCGCCTGTGGAAAATTTCTTTTCATCCACATATCAAAGACATAATGTAAGAACATATTCGCAAGCACAGGACTAATAACTCCCCCCTGTGGTGTTCCCGCATTTCGCTCTATTACCTCACCATTCTTCAATACAAACGGAGTTTTGAGCCACCTTTCAATGTACATGCATATCCATGCTTCTTTGACATGTCTTCGCACAACTCTCATTAGTAACTCATGGTCAATGTTATCAAATAAACCTTTCACGTCCAATTCTATTACGTAATCATAGCACCAACATCTCTTTCTTGTCATCTCTATCGCATCCAGAGCTGACTTGTTAGGTCTATACCCATAGGAGTCATCACAAAACATTGGCTCCACTGCACGTTCCACGTATATTCTTGCCACCATTTGCGCCACTCTATCTGTTATAGTTGGTATACCTAATCGTCTGACGCCACCTGTCTTCTTTGGTATTTCTACCGCCATTACAGGGGATGGAATATAACTGCCAGAACTCATTCGGTTCCATATTTTATAGAGGTTGTTATTTAGTTTTTCCTCAAACTTCTCAAAATCGATACCATCTATTCCGGCACTCCCTTTATTAGCCTTAACTCTTTTGTATGCTTCAATGACAGCCCTCTTTGGTATATCGTATTGCTTGCTCTCGTTCATCAAATCCTCCTAGTTTTCTAGTTGTTCTCAAATTCAAGCTAAATGATGCCATCCCTTTGCTCCATCACCATTACAGTGACTTCATAACTACTACGAATGACTCCGCCCCTACAGTCTACTTTTCTACTTTCGGTCTTGCCTTTCTGCGACTTGTACCTTTTCGATTTTCATTAGTCTGTAGGTTCCCATGTTTCACACAGAAGCCTAATACATGCTCATGCCATCTTAATGCCGTTCCACAGATAATCAGCGTTACAGGTATCCATTATCTTTGTCCCCACCTAGTGCTGAAAAGTGAGTTTTGCAGAAGTCTTACGCTTTCGACACTTCATCAATGGTTCACTTCCGTTCATCTTCATGTATCCTATCTGACTATTAGTTTATAGCCTTTTCTCTAATCGCTTACTACCATAGGCTTGACTACAGCAGCATTAGAGTGTTTTGACAGATTTGCCTGTTCAATCCCTGTCGAAGGACCTATCTTCATCTTCTGTGCGCCTTTCATGGCACACCACCACCTAGCATACCGTTCGGTACTAGGCGGTTCCTTAGTTTTTATAGACTATCAGATAATAGTCGAGCATGGATGTATATCCCAGCTTGGCTATTATTTTATTTGAAAAGATTTGGTTCAGGACTTGTGCCATTCTCCAGTAACCTTTTCTACTACACGCAAGTTCCTTGGCTCTCCAATGTTCCATTCCCAATGCCTTTAGCATTCGGTACTTTGTTTTGATTTTCTTCCATTGTTTCCAATAAACTGCCCTGATTCTCCGTCTTGCCCATTCATCTGTTTCTTTAACAAGCTTTTTCATATCCGCAAGTTTGAAGTAGTTTACCCACCCTCTCACATACTGCTGGTACTTTTCTTCTCGCTTAGCATTACTCATACCATTATTTCTGTCCGTAAGTTCTCTGATTTTATTTCGCATTTTTGTTACCGGCTTTGGGTGTACTCTAAATCTGCATTTTCCCTTGTACCTATAAAAGCTATATCCAAGGTATTTCACTTTGCTGATATGAGCCACGCCCGTTTTCTTCCGATTCACTTTTAGGAAAAGTTTCCCCTCTATGTATGGAATGATGTTCTCCAAGGTTCTTTGTGCACTCTTTCTGCTTTTGCAGAAAATCATACAATCATCTGCGTTACGGACAAATCTGTGTCCTCTGCGTTCAAGTTCCTTATCCAACTCATTTAGCATGATGTTACTAAGCAATGGGCTAAGTGGTCCGCCTTGTGGCATTCCTATTTCTGTTCTTTCAAACATTCCGTTTACGAGAACTCCCGCATTAAGATATTTGTGTATAAGCGAGATAACTCTGCCATCCTTGATGGTTCGTGACAATACCTCAACTAGTTTACTTTGGCATACCGTGTCGAAGAACTTTTCCAAATCCATATCCACCACATATACATAGCCATCATTTACGTTCTTTTGGCATTGTCTGAGAGCATCATGTGCTCCCCGTTTCGGGCGAAAACCAAAACTATTATTTGAGAATTGCTCCTCATAGATTGGTGTAAGCTCCTGTGTAATTGCCTGTTGTATTACTCGGTCAACTACTGTAGGGACTCCAAGCTTTCTAAACTCGCCTTTTGTTTCTTTGGGTATTTCTACCCTTCGAACGGGGTTTGGCTTATATTTGCCATCCCTTAACTCCTGGATTAGGGTTTCCTGGTTTCCTCTTAGGTAGGGCAGAAGTTCATCCACCTGCATTCCATCAATTCCACCACTCCCCTTGTTTGATTTTACTTGTTTATACGCCTTGTTAAGGTTGTCTTTTCGTAAAATCAGTTCCAAAAGATTGTTCGTCCAATAATCTGTGATGACACCGCTCTTTTCAGTAATCTTAGAGTAATCGAACACTTCTGCATACTCTTTCTGTTCCGCAGATACCATTTGCAGATAGTCTTCCATATGAAGTTGTCTGTTCTTAAATCTACTTTCAGTTACATTCATTGCTTGTGCCTCATAAAGTTCAGTCCTTCCCATAACGTTTGCAACCGCCATGGTACTATGACCTCTGCTGACTTCTCGCCATTCGTTGTTACTCACGGATTTCATACTCTGTTTCCATCCGCTGACGAGACCTCCCCGGGTACCACACATCACTTTCTCTCCATATATCTGCCACATTTACTATAGTTAATTCCGAGCAGTTATTGGACTTTGGTTTTTTTGGCAACCTTATCCTTAACTATAGCCTAATGTGATTTCTGTTCGTCAGACCAGAGATTTGCCTCCACCTTCCTTCAGATTCCCCTCGCGTTAATCATGGTCATTACCATGAAAGGACACCCTTGGTCTTGGCTATATCCTTCCCACTGCTAGGGCGGATTAGGAACTTTCATCCATTAGTGACGTGCGCCGCCAGGCGCACCAAAAAAGGAACTATTTGTTGCCAAACAGTTCCATTACATACTATAACCTCGTACACTTTCTAGCACTCTCAGTTTTGTATGTCAACAAAATATCATTCTTCACTATTTTGTTTTATATAATGTTCTCCGAAGTCTTTCTTTTTTTCAAAGCCTTCATTTGTTAAGTAGTTTATTAAATACTTCCTTACCGACAGATCCTCGCAATTTTTTTTTAATCTTGCAGCTTCTGTATAAATTTCTTTTACAGAACAGCCATTTTTTAACATAACATGAAAAATATAGCTTCTAGGATCCCTATATAAGCTATAATCAAACTCAAATTCTTTTATTTCATTCTTAGGAATCAGTTGTCCATAAAATGAAAAATAATTTGCTGATTCTAAAAATGGATGTTTTCCTTTTCTTTTATCCGCAACTGGAATCGGGCATGTAAATTCTTCTGTTTGTAATATTTCTTTCGCTATTCTATTTGTTGTGCTTTGGTATGTTCCAGGTAACAAATATTTTCTCCAATTTTTCAACCCACATATCATTGGAATTACAACATCCACTACAATTGCATAGGATATACCACAAGAAAACATTTCCAAAGCATCTTCCGGAGTTGAAAAAGCATATCCACCGGAAAAATAGTTAGAACCTATTATGATAAAAAAGACGGACATAATCATAAATACATAATATACATAACCATATATAATTCCATGTTCTCGCCTAAAATTTACATGAAACAATTTCATTTTTTTTAATAAACTTAGTTTCATTAGATATTTCCTTTCTATTTCCATCCCAAATGACTAGATTCTATCACTTGTAATTCTGTTCAATAAGATATACTTTTTGAGGGATTCAAACTTATATGAATTTATATAAATTCACAAAATTGGTCACATAAATCTGATCGTTATAAATATAAACATCACATGTTACATTACTTGTTTCTTTTGGTACAAATGACAAATTAGGAGATTTATAAATATGCTCCTGTCCATCTTTGTCTGTGTATTTAATATCTAACCAGTAATAATGACGATCTGGGCCATCTTTTCTTTTATGACGCTTATGTCCAAAAGAAACAACTTCTCCAGGAACCATATATCCCTTTTCCAAGATTTCTTCATGTTTCTTCCGTGACTTGTTCACAGATGCAATGCAAATCAAAAATACAATATCAAAAATAATTGCTGTAATAAACAACGAAAGTGCAGCAACATACACCCCCGCAACTAAAGATACGATACTACATGGCACCAATTTATCATCTTAAAATCTCCCCTTTTGTAAATATAATAAATCCTATTCTAACTCTGTTTATGTAACAATCCAGAATCTCATTTGACTGGCGCTGACTCATTGTCCATTTTTTTCATAATTTCTTTGGCTTCCTTCAACTTGTTCATCGGAACTACCACAGCAATCACACATGCAACTACAACTACAATTGTAGTCGGTATACCACTTAACACAGCCAAAAGTATGATTATTTCTGGCCCACACTCTGGATTAAATGCGACACAAAGTGCAATTCCCACTTTTATCCCTATTTCGTTGTAATTACGTAACTGTGATAGTACTGAACAGTTACATAATTTCTAATACTTCCCAGTCATCTCTTCCTGCATCATATTCCTGCTGACAATATGGACAATTACGATGTTTTGTTGCGTCAAAACTTCCGCCACAGCCATGACAGCAAACCTTTACAATGGAGAAATCCGGTTCTACTTTCCATGTTATATTATGGCGCATGCGTACAAACATAGTATCGTTCTTTTTCTTACATTTTTCTTTTGTAAAATATGTATTTTTCATGTAGACCTTGAGCGTTACTTCGATGTACTCTCCTTTTTGCGCTATTTTTTCTACATTCAAACCGCCTCTATAATCCATATCAACGATATCTGCATAGGATTTTGGTAACGCTTCCCCTCGATACTGCACTGTTTTTGTTGCATCCTTTGCAAAAATCGTCATTCGAAGAAGTGACAACGCCTTTCCTTCAAAATAGTCATAACTGAAGGCTTCGTCGTATTTTCGAAGACGTGAAGTGATTTTTGATTTTGCACCTATCATTCCAAAAGTAACTGGCATACATTCCGCCATGGTAAATATGAGGGGCGATATCCAAAGCCCTGCTAAAAAAAGTACAATAAAAAACACAGAAGGATGGCTCCAAAGTTATCAACTCCGTTAAATTCCATACCACTTATCTTCACACCAATAGAAAAAACAAATGCAAAGATAAATGCCCACATCCCAATCTTTACTAGCTTTTCAAAGTTCAAATTTTTGTTTGGCAAATTTTCTAATATATAGAAGTTTGTCACCTTTGGATACATTTCCGATACGTTAAAATGTGTCCCACAATATGGACATCCTTTTTCTTCAAAGGTTGCGATTGTTTCAATGTTGGCACAGTTATCACAGACATATGTATCACTTTTCCAATTGCCTCTATCCTCGTTGGGCCATTTTATAAGCTGATACATTGGAAGATCCATTTTTTCCTTGTAGATGACTCTTCCATTCTTTTCATATATTTTTTTTCGTACCAAGTGAATAATTCAGTCTTTTGTTATAGTAGTTCATAAGTTGTCCAATGGCGAAATTTCCCACCTTTAGAACCTTGCCATTGATACTATAATCAAAAGTTCTTTTTAATTCTTTTTCTTTTAATCGTTGCTCCTGCAAATCCAGATATGCCCGAATATTCCAGTCCCCAAGCTTCGGCTCTTCACCCGTTTTTGACCAACGGGAGAGTTGGTTTGCAAATTTCTCAAATAGTGTTGCTTCGTTCATTTTTATCCCCTGTCCCTTATATGTATATTTGGTATTTTACCGTTACCATCATACAACTCATTTTGTATTGTGTAAAGTGGACATGAGGGCACAAAAAAACCTTTTAGCAAATCCTACTACGGATTCGCTAAAAGGTTTTTTCTTCTACATTGTTCAATAATCAAACATTTACTTGCCAAGAACCATATCTCTTTCCACCAACTCTTTCAATTGCCTCCACTAAGCGTCATGAGATAACTTCCTCATACAATCTATCTAAAAATCCATTCATTGGCATATACAAAAACATCGATTCAGAAAATGCTAATACCACTTCTTCCACAGAAAAAGGACGATACATTGGTGCACACAATATTTCTTCCATCTCATCATCAAAATAACTATACAATGCCATCAATATATATCGTACGCCCAGATTATCATTCTCATTTAGTCTAATCAGTTCTTCTGCCTCTAAAATTGCATGGCGATATCTTCCTTGGGTAATTAACAATCCTAAGTACTCCTTACGTACTCGCATATATGGTCTGGTTTCAAACAATCCATAAAAACTACCTGCATCTTCCTCCTTGTAATATAATTATAGCATAAACTTTTATAAATAATCAATTTTATGCATTTGAGTGCAAAAACTTTTTAGCTGTTCTTGATGCGTTAAACCTGCCGAAGCCGCATCTATAAGATACTTCTCGTCCCAGTGATCAAGAGATTCCTACGTCGTAGTAGTAATGCCAAATAACTTGTACATAAAATCCTCTTTCATCAAACACCCGTCTTTAGGATTTAGCACTATATTTTTTGAGAGTTGAATATTACTCCATATTCTGTGAACCAGCATTATTGCTGGCTTTTTTGTTATTCAAAAAAAATTGACAAAGTTTCTTTTATATTATTGCTATTATGGTGCTATGGTGTTATAATATAAGAGGGTGATTTTATGGCGTATTTTCTTAAAAAGCCAAACAAATTTCTGAGGATTCGCCTGAAAAACTGATTGGCTATTTTCCCATGAAAAATATCAATGACAAGCTTTCTGTAAAGAAATATGTCGATTTAATGCAGACTGCTACAGATTTCCGATTCAATATTTTTGATATGATGTCCTCTCTCGTTTATGCAAGATTAATTCAACCATGCTCCAAATCAAAAACTTATGACGAGGTAATTCCTAAACTCTTTGATTCTTATGATTTCTCTCTGAATCAGCTTTATGATGGACTAGAATATATTGGCTGTGAATATGAAAAGATTATTGAAATTTATAACCATCAAATTCAGCAGATGTACAAATTCGATACATCTCATACATACTTTGACTGTACAAACTTTTATTTCGAAATTGATAAAGAAGATGATTTTAGAAAAAAAGGACCATCGAAAGAAAACCGTATCGTTGGTTTAGGACTTCTACTCGATGCGAATCAGATACCTATTGGTATGAAATTATTTCCAGGTAATCAAAGTGAAAAACCTGTTATTAGAAACATTATCGAAGATCTTAAAAACAGAAATTCTGTGTCCGGCAGAACGATTCAGATAGCGGATAAAGGGCT
>JAFOEY010000004.1 GCA_017387565.1 Lachnospiraceae bacterium
AAAGTATGACTTTGGGACCCGCAAAACATGAGAAAGTAGCCCGATTAGGGCGGATTTCGAATGTTTTAGGATTGCGAGAGCACAAAGTGCGTAGCAATCCGTTGGTATCATGGGGGCAAAATACCTTTTGCCCCCAACATCGTATTATTTAGGAGGCTTTTTTATGAATTACAGTAAAAAAGGTATTAAGAAAAAGCAGAAGCAATTAAATTCTACCGGTACTAAAATCAAAAAAATGTTTCTGGTTTATTTCTTAAAAGCCATATTAATATGTTTCATCGGAATCGGAATCATCGGAGCCTGCATGGGCATCGGAATGTTTAACGGAATTTTAGCATCCTCTCCGGATATATCCACTCTGGATGTAACTCCCTCCGGATATGCTACTTTTGTTTATGATTCAAAAGGCAACCAGATGACGAAACTCGTTGCCACAAATTCAAACAGAAGTTATGTAAATATGAATTCCATTCCGAAAAATCTTGCAAATGCATTTGTTGCAATTGAAGACGAGCGTTTTTATGAACATAACGGTATTGATATTAAAGGTATTGCCCGTGCCGGTATGGAAGCGGTCAAAAACAAGTTTAAGTTCAGTCAGGGTGCATCTACCATTACCCAGCAGCTCTTAAAGAATAACGTTTTTGACGATGCCTGGGTCACCGAAACAAATCTGGTGAACAAATTTAAGCGAAAATTCCAGGAGCAATATCTGGCTTTGGAACTCGAAAAAAGAATGTCAAAAAGTGATATTTTAGAGTTGTATATGAATTCCATCAATCTGGGGCAGAATACCCTTGGTGTCCAGGCGGCCTCCCGTCGCTATTTTGACAAAAACGTGTCCGATTTAACGCTTTCGGAATGTGCTGTTATTGCGGGAATTACTCAAAATCCATCTAAGTATAACCCAATTTCACATCCCGATAATAATGCAACAAGACGTGAAAAGGTTCTAAATAACATGCTTGAACAGGGATATATTACCCAGTCAGAGTACAATGTTGCCATGGCCGATGATGTTTATTCCCGTATCAAGTCTGTTAATGAAACCATGGATGTTGAATCGGTCAATACTTATTTCGTAGATGCGGTCATTGATCAGGTTATCAAAGATCTTATGGAACAATTGGGTTATAATGAGACGCAGGCTTACAACCTTGTATACAGCGGTGGTTTACAGATTAATACCACACAGGATCCTGAAATCCAAAAAATTTGTGATGAAGTCTATAATGACGAATCCAATTATCCTTCCAATGTAAAATGGTTATTACATTATGAACTGACAATAAAAAAATCAAACGGAGAACAGGAAAATCACAGTACTGAAATGTTTAAAAGTTATTTTAAACAAAGTAATGCCAATTTTGATCTTCTTTACTCTTCCCAGGATAAGGCCTATGAAGCCATTGAAGAATATAAAACCGCTGTTATGGGATATGGAGATAAAGTGGAAGCTGAAAATATCGTTTTAACTCCACAGCCACAGGTATCCTTAACTATTGAAGATCAACATACCGGATATATTGTTGCCATGATTGGCGGACGCGGCACAAAAGCATCCAGCCGATCTTTAAACCGTGCAACATCCACAACCCGCCAACCGGGTTCCACCTTTAAAATTGTATCAACTTATGCTCCTGCACTTGACAGCGCAGGTCTAACCTTAGCCTCCGTACAGAATGATGCTCCTTTCAATTATGAAAACGGTCGTCCGGTATCAAACTGGTACGGTGGTGCTTACAAAGGTATTTGTACACTCCGTTACGGTATTGAACAGTCTTTAAATATTGTTGCCGTAAAGACGCTGACACAGATTACCCCACAGCTTGGATTTGACTATTTACAAAAGTTTGGTTTTACCACACTGGTAGAAAGACGTGCAGTTACCAATTCCTCAACCGGAAAAACCGAAATATACTCTGATATCCAGCAGGCGCTGGCTTTAGGCGGTATTACCGACGGTGTTACCAACATGGAATTAAATGCATCCTATGCAACTATCGCTAATGGCGGTATTTATATCGAACCGGCTTTATATACCACTATTCTGGATCACGACGGAAATGTTATTTTAGACCGGACCAATCCGCAGACAAGACGTGTTCTTCAGGAAACCACTGCTTTTCTTTTAACGGATGCCATGGTCGATGTTGTGACCAAAGGTACCGGTGGAAGTGTCAACTTCGGTGGTATGTCCATTGCAGGTAAAACCGGAACCACATCAAGCTATCGTGATGTTTGGTTTGCAGGATATACACCTTATTATACGGCTACTACATGGACAGGATATGACAATAACGAAATCATGCATGACAAAACTGAAAAGAATTTATCGAAAACCATGTGGCGCGCTGTCATGAGTCGAATACATGAAGATTTGCCAAATAAAGAGTTTGAAAAACCGGATGGAATTGTAACTGCATCCGTCTGTACATCTTCCGGAAAACTTCCGGTGGCAGGTATGTGTACCACGCATACAGAATATTTTGCCGAAGGTACTGTTCCAACAGAGACCTGTGATGCACATTACGCCGGAACAGTATGTGCTGCAACCGGTCTTCCCGCCGATGCGGCCTGTCCGTTTAAGGTTCCCGGCATTGTAACCATACCGCCTAGTGTTGACGGAAGTCCGGCATCTCAACAGATATGTCCTCATAATGCATCCTACTATGCGACAAACCCTGATGCTTTTGTTGCAGACAGCCAGGCTGCTCTGGCATCTCAACAGGCTGCTGCCGCTGCACAGGCTGCTGCCGCCGCACAAGCTGCACAGGATGCTGCTGCCGCCGCTGCCGCAGATGCTGCTGCCCAGGCTCCGGCACCGGATCCCGCAGAAGCACCACCGGCGCAATAGTGAAATACAGAAAATCAAAAAAACGGATGATCTTTTTATCGATCATCCGTTTTTTAATTGTGATCCGAAAGAATTATCCGAAAAATTATCCGAAAAAATTATCCAAAAATAATTATCCAAAAAAGACATGGTGTGTTGTCATTTGATGTCCGAAATATAATAGGTTATCTTCGCAGGATTTATTCCATCAATTTTCACTTCAATATCCTTCGAATAATAAAAGAACGGTGAAGAAAAAACCGGAATTAAATAGTGAACTGTCTGGTTTTTCTTTAACTTTTCCCTTCCTGTCCGAATTTGGAACTGATATTTTTCTCCATCAATATCACTTTGAAACAACAGCAAAAAAGAATCTCCGGTGATATCTTTAGAAGCAATTTCCAAATCAATATAAGATATTTCACTACCCTGAATAGAACCATTTTCACAGGACACTTCGCTTAAACGTTCTTTTTCATCCTCTATAGCCGTGCCCCATAAGTATGGTAGCATTCCCATATCTGTGCGATGATTTAGCATGCCCAGTTTTCTTTTTCCATCCTCTGCAACATCACACTTGGATGCTCCATCCAGCATATATATGACATCTTCGTATATATATGGCTGATATCCCATTTTCAAAATTGTCTGATATAATTCAGGTGAGCGAAGGCTGACCGGTGCTTCATCAAAACGAATATAAGGTGCCAGCAAAATCAATTTCGGCCTTTTTTCTCGAATCATTTCTATCGCTTTTTTCTGCATCATACCATTACTGATATTATAGGCTGATGTATACGGATAATCCATCTTTAAATCAAAAATAACAGTATGGGATATTTTATTTGTCAAATCCAGAAATGATTCTTCTGCCTCTTCCTGTTTCAAAATAAACTGTATATTTTTAAGACTGTTCAATGTAAGCCCCTGTATAAATCCGCTTCCCATATGATCCATTCCGACACTGTCTCCCGAAACATAGACAACCGGATCCTCTATTGCGGTCTCGTTAATAAAAACCTCTGCTTTTTCCGGAATCTGTCTGACACAGACCAAGGGCTCCGTTCTAACCGGCAAATAATCTCTTATTAAAAATCCACAGACCAGAATAAGAAAAACAAGCCATACTGCCTTTGTTTTTGACCTCAGACAATCCATGATAAAATAAGAAAGATAAATTAAACAAAACACAACTCCTAAAGTCGCAAGTCTCAATCCTTCATCATAGCGGACACAGGCATAATTTGCTATGACAAAAAAAACGACAGCCATAGCAACAAAAGCGGAATTTGCCTTTTGATTTCCTGACAAAGCAGCAACCAAAACTGCCAGATATGGAATAAGAAATGCAAATGTTTCGACCGGATGAAATTCGTGACCAAAAATTTCAGTACCATTTACCCATAACGTTGTTGCCGCATTTTCCTGTAAAAATCTGAGAATCTGCCAAAACCATGGGATAAAACATATGCCAATCAGTACTAAAACAATCCATGCACCCAGCAGTATTTTTTTCTCTTTTGATGGTATATCCCTAAATACATCTTTATAATTATGCGTTTTAGAATATTGTTTCCACCTCAACTTCACTTCTTTTATCAGACGATAAATTATTTCCGGCAAAAACGCAACAGCCATAGATGCACCAATCGACACATTATAAAATATTCCGGTAATACATAAAAGCACCCACCACCAGAAAAACCACAAATTATTTTTCCACACTCTGTCACAAAGTAATATCAGAAATGCCGCTATAAAAATCACATAACGAACACCGGCCTTTTCGACCATATAAGGCATAAGCAACCAGATCATAAAAACAGCACTACTTCGTCTGTTCAGGCAATTTGCCAGAACAATTGCCAGAAATGCCGCTATAAAAAGATTTGCCACTACAACACCGACATTTTGAGAAAAATAAAATCCGTCAAAAAAGAGATAATTGAAAAAGCTATATACATAATCACACAAGCCATGGATAGGATCGATATCAAAATAGGGAATTTTTTCATAAGATATGAGCTGTTGCATAGGTAATGCCATCTCTCCATTATGAAAAAAATCAACACTCATCATTCCTTCAGGAGTACGCATAACCGACATCGTAGCAATCGAAATCAGGGCACATACGGAAATATCCGTTTTCTTTTTTATCAGACGGTAAATCTGAGCTCCGAAAAAAACGAAAAATACAGCCACACAAAACCATTTCCATTTGTGGGAATTAAAAAGTTCGATCAATCCAGCTTCATTTTCGTATTGATAAAAGAATCCAAAATATCCCAGAAAACAAAAAGGCAACATAATCTGTGCATAGACAGAAATCTTTTTAGTAGTACTATGGATATTCTGTTTTTTTATCAGGGCCCATACCAGATATACTGTCATACACACAAGATAACATACTACAACGCAATTTCTGATATCGGCAAAGCGGGTACGATGAGTTACAAATCTTCCGGACAATGCCGTCTCAACAGCGATTATTGCAAATACTCCCAACAAAAGTGCGGAAGCAAAATCGGACAAAATATTATCATAACTTTTCATTAACTTTTGGGGTTTCTTTTGAGGATTCACAAAATATCTGTGTTTTACCCACAAAAACAAAGTAAAACTAACAGGGATACATCCAAGAAGAAGATAAAATATACTCATATCTCCCATCTTGTTATAGCCACTATAAACCGTCCCTCCTGCAACAAACTGTGTATAATCCGGCCATCTGCCATAATACAGTCTGCTTATTCCCCATGCAAGCATTGCAGAAAGAAGCACGCTAAAAGAGGCAGCAGCCAACGCTTCTGCCCCATTTTGAATGGAAATCTCTTTTTTAATACTTTGAATGACATTCTTCCAATTGTTAACTTTCATTTTGGATCCTCATATATTCTTCATAACTCATCCGATAATCGTCTTTAATCCATTTTTTTAAACAGGATTTAATTTCATTCACTTTTATAGGTTTTGAAATACAGTCTGTAAATCCCTGTGTCTGACAATTTTTGCACTCCTCGCTTCCGCCGTGAATTGACATCATGACAATGGGAAGCTTCTGAAAATATTCACTATCCTGAAATCGAATTTCCTTAACTGTCTCAATACCACTTTTGCCAGGCATCATCTGGTCTATCAGAACCATGTCATAATCCTGGGTTTTTAACATTTCAATGCATTCAACACCGTTTTTGACTCCGGTAACCTTTACTCCCACAGCTGATAACACCGAATCAACCAGCTTTCTCACCTCTCTGTTATCATCCACAACCATCACATGAACATCTGAATGAAATAGGCGATTGTTTTTTTCTTGCGCTTTATTAGCAATGGCTGACTGCTTCAATTCCAATATTTCGGATTTTTGTTTGTTCTGGCGCTCTTCAATGGTCTGATCGTTTTCCACGCGCTGCAATAGTCTGATTTTAAAATTAGTTTTTCCATTTTCATTAATCTCAGTCAGATCGCCTTCCAGCTCACCGATAATTTTTTTACTTAAATAATAGCCCAATGCCTTTTTATCAGCTGCAGTCTTATTTAATATCGTATTACTGTCAATACGAATGATCATCGTAATATTATCTTTTTTTCTCAGATTGATTCCGTTTTCATAGGTAACATAAACATTGACCTCCGATTCGGAATTATACATTAGAAGATCAGCACATATATTGGTAAGAGCACTCTTTAATTGTGCTTTACGTCCATATAATTCCACCGGCATTTGATTGTCCAAATCAAGAGTAAAATGCTTGTTTTTCCCCTTGATCAGATTTTCCATATCTACTGCAATCGCAGAAAAAAACTGTTGTACGTCATAGGTATCACTATGTTCTGCATTTCTCTGTGGCTGCATTCCCAGATTCGGTGATTGAACAGCCACTGATTGCTCTGAGGAATTATACATTTCCACCATGGCAGTATGCGTTACCTTACTAAATATATCTTCCATAATCTCGAAAGTCTTTATTAAAATAATTGCCATAACAATATATTCAACTGTTGATACCAGAATATCCATATAAAGAGTATTCCATCCATCAGCAGGCTTGTTTCCGCTATAAACAAAATATCCTAATTTGGATCCTTTAACAAGAATCATGCCAACAAATGCCACCATCGACATCTTATGTAAAATATTTCGATTTAAATATATCAGACTGACGATTGGTAAAATAAAATAAAGTAAAGACAAATCCAAAATAGGATTGCATGCCAGCATTAAGAGTAATAATTCCAGACAATATAAATTACAGGATGAAATAATATGCTCATTATAACAAAATTTATTCACCACAAATGGAACTACAGAAAAAAATAAAACACATCCGCAGACAACCATCATCTCATTAAATGAATATGGCAATATCCCCATATGATACACAATCACTACCAGCGGAATAAGCCCCAAAAATCCCAATAATGCCAGCGATAATTTCTTATTTGCTCTCAACAAAACATCTTTTTGATTAATTCCCGACATACACGTTCCCCCAAATATATAACAAATTAATTTTAACACACCACTATGCAGATTGTAAAACATTTGCTATAATTATTTTACCTTTCGAAGGTACGACTTATGATATTGAAATGATATAAAGGAGTGTTACAAATGGAAAAAGACACCAGAATTCAGGACGAAATTTACAAAGAATTAAAAGTATCTTTTACTTCTGTTGAACAGCAGATTAAGGCACAAAAAGAGGCAAAAAAGCTTTTAAAATTCAGGGCAGAGCTTTACAACCAGTGTCTGGACGACCATCTGCTTGAAAAGGGAAGTAAAGTAATCAGACAACATCTGGACGAAGTAAAATCCGAAATCAAATTAATTGATGATCATATTGAAGAACTCATTGTGGAAAAAGATGCTTATCGCATTGAGTTGGAAGTATTTGAAGATAAATACAGAGAAAAAATAATGCCCGTCAAAAAGGAATCGGAAGAAGAGGAATCCTAATACATAAAATATCATTTGAAAAACATTTAGTACTTCTTTATTAGTACTATTTTGCATGTAAATTGCAAAACAATTTCATTGACAAAACATTATCACCATGCTACAATGAACGTCGGTGAGTAAACCGGCTGATATAGCTCAGGTGGTAGAGCGTCGCATTGGTAATGCGGAGGTCACGGGTTCGAGTCCCGTTATCAGCTTTCAAAAGCACTCGAAAATCAAGGTTTTTGGGTGTTTTTTATTGCCACAAACTGACACAAGTTAGATAATTCCTACGATTAAGTCTACAGTTGCTGATAGTATGAGAGCTTTCCAGTCGATTGTAGGCTTTTTCTTTTTTCAACGCTGAACAAAAAAAGTGCATTGAACACTTTGTCAAAAATTAGTTAAGAATAGGGCAAAATGAATACTCCGGAAACGTACGAATATTACACTACATTTTCTATTCAGGGGTTTTTAATTGCTTTTTAATTTTTGTCTTGACACGGTTTAGTGCATTATCTGTGGATTTTGGATCCTTACCCAGGAGTCTGGCAATCTCCTGATAATTCATTCCCGTCATAGACAACTCCAGTACCTCCCGTTCAAATGCACTCAGATCATGTTCAATAATTTTTTCAATTGCCTCCACATTCTCCCTGTCAATCAAAATCTCTTCCGGATTGCGTTCGGAGGAATTCTGAATTGCTCCGATTAACTCACCTTCCATGTCGGTTTCTTCCTGATTTTTATACAGCGAAATGTAGGAATTTAACGGTGAATGCTTCTTGCGATTTGCTGCCTGAATGGCGGTATACATCTGTCTGGATACACAAAGATCGGCAAAGGTGTAAAAGCTTGCATCCCTGCCGCTGTCATAATCCCTGACCGCCTTAAACAGACCGATCATGCCCTCCTGAATCAGATCATCCTTATCTGCTCCCAAAATAAACATTCTTCCGGCCTTGCTACGTACCACATTTTTATATTTTTCCATTAAATAATCGACGATCTGCTGCTCTCCTTCTCGATAGCGGATGATAAGCTCCTCATCGGAATATTCTGAATATTTTTTCATGTTATGTAAACCTAACTCATTCTTTGTCTTACAATTTCATAAGCAAGCACACCGGCGGCAACCGAAGCATTCAGAGAATCAATATCTCCCTTCATCGGAATGGATGCAGTCATATCACATTTCTCTTTTACCAGACGGCTTACCCCTTCCCCTTCATTTCCAATTACCAGTCCAATGGGGCCTTTTAAATTCAGATCATACATCCTGGTTCCGTTCATATCTGCACAGACAAACCAAAGCCCCTCTTTTTTCAGCTCTTCGATGGTCTGTCCCAAATTGGTAACCTTGGCAACCGGCGTATAGTTTAATGCACCGGCTGAAGTACGGGCAACCGTTGCGGTAAGTCCAACCGCCCTGTTTTTGGGAATCACAACACCATGGGCACCGGCCAGATTGGCAGTCCTGATGATAGCTCCCAAATTATGAGGATCTTCTATTCCATCTAAGAGAAATAAAAACGGTTCCTCCTGCTTTTCTTTCGCAGCAGCTAAAATATCTTCTAATTCTGCATAGGTATAAGCTGCACAGACAGCAATCACGCCCTGATGCTTTCCGGTCTGGGAAAGCTGGTCTAAGCGTTCCTTTCCCACGAATTTAATCATGGAACCGTGTTTTTTGGCCTCCCGTCTGATGGTAGCCATCGGCCCATCCTGACAACCGTCTAAGATATATAATTTATCAATCGTCTTTCCGGAACGAAATGCTTCAATGACCGCATTTCTTCCTTCAATATAAGTTTCTTCGTATGCCATAGTGCTACCTTTCATTTAATATAAATCAAATAATCCACAATCCTGTTATATTTTGATATATTGCATCATACAACCATATTTTTTATATCATCATCGCATCAAATATTGGGTCAAAATACCTTTTGACTCAAACATCATATGAATAAAAGACTAGATAATCATATAGTTATGTCAACCAATTCCAACCCCCGCTTAGTCAATTCCAAAATACGGTCTTCCTGTCCGTTCAGATACAAATATCCAAACAAGGCTTCCAGTCCCGTTGCCTTACGGTAATCATTCACAGATGCATTTTTGGCAACCGTATGCGGTTTTGCATTTCTTCCGCGTTTATAAACGGCTCGTTCTTCCTCTGTCAATTCTTCCATCAAGGCTTCAATCATTTTAGCCTGAATCTTAGCGTTTACGACAGCTGTTTTTGTTTTATGTAAACTTCCAGCCTGGCGGTTTCCTCTTCCTACGACAATGCTTCGTATGACGATCTCAAAAACGCAGTCCCCCATAAACGCCAACGTCAAGGGGGAATACGTCCTTACATCCACATCATCGCTGTCAAATGTCTTTTTAATCTTATCCAGTAAGCTTATGCTCTCTTCCATTTAACACCCTCACGCGTATCTTCCAGAATAATGCCCTTTTCCAAAAGTTCATTTCGGATTGCATCTGCTTTTGCAAAATCTTTGGCTTTCTTTGCGGCTGTTCTTTCTGAAATCAAAGCCTCAATATCCGAATCAAGCATTTCCTCTTCCTTGTCCACAATAAGCCCGCAGATATCCGTAAGTGTCAAAATTTCATTCAGTATCTCCTGCAAAAATTCTTTGGATTTATCTGCAGTCGCATTGATATTAGCAAATTTGATCAATTCAAAGATGGCTGAGATAGCATCCGCTGTATTAAAATCATCATCCATCGCTTCGTCAAATTTTGTTTCAAAGACTTTCGCTTCTGTTAACAAAGCTTTTTCTGCATCATCCATCTGCTCTTTTTTTGCATTGGAAAGAGCAAATTTCACATTTTGGGTACCGGTAATAATTCTTTCAAGACCATTTTTTGCTGCCATCATTAAATCTGCACTGAAATTCAGCGGACTTCTGTAATGCGCAGAGAGCATAAAGAAACGCAGCACCTGGAGGTCATATTTTTCACTGATGTCCCTTACGGTAAAGAAGTTTCCGAGGGATTTACTCATTTTCTTATTATCAATATTCAAAAAAGCATTGTGCATCCAGTATTTGGAAAACTCTTTGCCGTTAGCTGCTTCTGACTGGGCAATTTCATTTTCATGATGTGGGAAAATCAAGTCTTCTCCGCCTGCGTGAATATCAATCTGTTCGCCCAGATATTTTTTGCTCATAACAGAACATTCGATATGCCAGCCGGGACGACCATCGCACCAGGGTGATTCCCAATAAGGCTCCCCTTCTTTTTTGGGTTTCCACAAAACAAAATCCAACGGATCTTCTTTTTGATCTTCTCCGCTGACTAATAAAGAACGCATACCGCCCTGTAAATCATCAATATTTTTGTGTGACAGTTTTCCGTAGCCCTTAAAATTTCTGGTGCGGAAATAAACCGTTCCGTCTTCTGCCACATAAGCATATCCCTTGTCAACCAAAGTCTGAATCATATCAATCATACCATCGATTTCTTCGGTTGCTTTCGGATGGGTGGTCGCCGGTTTTACATTCATATTCTGCATATCTTTTTTGCATTCTGCGATATAGCGCTCTGAAATAACGGAGGCATCCACTCCTTCTTCAATGGAAGCTTTGATGATTTTGTCATCGACATCCGTGAAATTGGATACATAGTTTACGTCATAGCCCTTATGCTCCATATAACGTCTGACGGTGTCAAATACGATCATAGGACGTGCATTTCCGATATGGATCAGATTGTACACGGTCGGACCGCAGACATACATTCTGACTTTTCCTTCCTCAATCGGTACAAACTCTTCTTTTCTCTTGCTCAATGTGTTATAGATTTTCATAGCTGTCTCCTTTGCTGTTTCTATCTTTTTGCATTTTTAATTCATCTTCCAATGTTACCACACGCTCCGAAAGCATCTGGTTCATCCGCCAGAGATTATTTAATTCTTCCCGTATCGGATCGGGCATATGAACCTGATCGAGCTCTTCCTGCGGTAAGTGTATGTTATCACGTTTTACCACGCGTCCGGGAACACCTACAACCGTGGAATTGGGCGGCACCTCTTCCAAGACAACACTTCCGGCACCGATTTTACTGTTGTCGCCGATTTTAAATGACCCCAGCACTTTGGCTCCGGCACTGATCATCACATTGTTTCCGATGGTAGGATGGCGCTTTCCCTGTTCCTTTCCGGTTCCTCCTAAGGTCACGCCCTGATAAAGCGTCACATTATCACCAATTACTGTCGTCTCACCAATAATAACCCCATTTCCATGGTCAATAAAAAAACCCTTTCCAATCTGCGCACCGGGGTGAATTTCAATTCCCGTTTTTCTGACACCTCTCTGAGAAATGTATCGAGC
The DNA here is from genome assembly GCA_017387565.1 of Lachnospiraceae bacterium. Classification (GTDB taxonomy): domain Bacteria; phylum Bacillota; class Clostridia; order Lachnospirales; family Lachnospiraceae; genus UBA2882. Next base: position 12,122 of record JAFOEY010000004.1, read on the forward strand.
CCAGAAATAATGTCCTTTCTGATACAGCTTGTGCGCCAAGCGGTAATGGAGCATTACCTTAAAACTTGGATATAGGAAAACTTCCATATCCGAATGTATAGCAGGATCCCGTTCCCTGATTAATGCTATTTCTTCTTTTATTGTATTGATAAAGCTCATTTCTATTCTTCCCTGTCTAACTCACATATCATTTTCCGGCATCTCTTATAATCTCTGCCGATTTTTTATACTTGTCTTTCCACTATATCCGGAATAGTCTTTCCTTTGTCATTCCACCATATCATACCGGCATATTCTTTCTTTCGTCTTTTACCATATCATGCCGGCATATTCATAACCTTTTCATAAAAAAATCTCCGACAGAAATACATCTGTCAGAGACGATAAAATCGCGGTTCCACTCTGTTTTCGACTGTTCTGCCCAAAGACAGATACTGCCGACACCTCAAATCCCTTAACGCGGGAAACGTGTTTTCATACTAAATGACTAAATAGAAACATGGTTCCGAAAACAAGCTTACGGATGCACTTCCTAACTGCTCCTGCCGGGATTGCTTTCAGCCGGTGACATTCCCTCTCTGCTGCGCTCACAATTACTACTCTCTCCGCTCAACGCCTTTTGCTTTTTTCATTATAAGAATATGCAAAAATAACCGATTTGTCAACTCCCCAAAACAAGATAAATATTTCTCTATGATTGCTTTTTTATCTGCTCTGCCAAATCTTCCAAATACATCCAACGCTCCATTTTTTCTTCCAGCAGAGCTTCCGCCTTTTCTTTGTTTTCGGAAATCTCGCGCAGTTTCACAAAATCGTGAGAATAAGAAAGCATCTGTTTCTCCAATTCCGCTATCTCATCCTCCAATTTTGCCATATCGGCTTCAATGGTTTCATAATCCTTCTGTTCCTGATAAGAAAACTTCAGTTTCTTTTCCCTTCCGGTATTCCACTTGGGCTTCTCTTTAGTGTTATGTAAACATGTTGTATCTGCACAATCTTTGTTTTTATTATTATCAATATGTTCTTTATTCGTTTTCCTCTTTGCGTTTGCTGTATTATCTGTATTTGCTTCATGATATGCATTTTCTGTATCTTCACGCAGTCTCTTGTGGTTAACATAATCTGTATAACCACCCTCTGACTGACACAGAATCCCGTTTCCTTCAAATACAAACATCCGTCCAACGACACGATCCAGAAAATAGCGGTCGTGGGATACTACAATGACAATTCCTGCAAAACTATCCAGATAATCCTCTAAAATCGTCAGAGTCGTGACATCCAGGTCATTGGTTGGCTCATCTAAAATCAGAACATTTGGTGCACTCATTAACACTTTACACAAATATAGCCTTCTGCGCTGTCCGCCCGACAGCTTTCCAACCGGTCCGTATTGATCTTCGCCCTCAAACAAAAATTTTTCCAACAATCTTGTTGCAGTTATTTTTCCGTCATTAGTTTCTACATATTCGGCAACATCTTTGATATAATCAATTACTCTTTGTTGCGGTTTCATCTCTTCTTCGCCGATTTCCTGTGCAAAATAGCCGATACGAACCGTTTGTCCGATTTCCACGTAGCCAGAATCCGGCTGCACTTCTCCCATGATTATTTTCATAAGAGTTGTCTTGCCACAACCATTATGCCCCATGAAACCGATACGGTCGTTTCGAAGAAAAGAATATGTAAAATCACGCAATAATACCTGTTCCTGATAGGCTTTCGATATATCATGCAGTTCGATGGTCGTCTTTCCTAACCGACTTTTCATACTTCCGATTTCCACACTCTTGTCACTTTGTACATCGACCACCCGGCTCATCTGTTCAAAGCGTTGCAACCGTGCTTTTTGTTTGGTAGAACGCGCTCTTGCTCCTCTTTGTACCCACAAAAGCTCCGTGCGCAAAATGGAATGCCTTTTTCTGTCTGAAGCCGCTGCCATCTCTTCACGCTCCGCTTTTAATTTTAAGAATCCTTCATAGTTAGAGTCATAAGAGTATATTTTCCCCTTATCCACTTCCAAAATACGATTGCAAATGCTGTCCAGAAAATAGCGGTCATGAGTAATCATCAAAATCGTTTTTCGAAATCGTTTCAGAGTATCTTCCAGCCAGTCTGCCATCTCCTGATCCAGATGGTTGGTAGGCTCATCCAAAATCAAGATATCCGCCGGTGCCATCAATGTTTTGACTAATGCAAGGCGTTTTCTTTCCCCGCCGGAAAGCTGTCCGCAGGTTTTATCAAAATCTGTTACCCCAAGCTTACTAAGCATGGCTTTTGCATCACTTTCACTGACACGTAGCTGATCCGTTTTTTCCAGAGAAGAATCATAATTTTCAAAATGCAAGGCTGCAGAAAGCATGTTTTCGTCGGGATCAAAAACGGGATTTTGCGGCAAATAGGAGATAACTTTCCCTTTTGCACGGATAATCTGTCCGTCATCCGGTTCATCTTCTCCCACAATCATGCGCAAAAGCGTTGATTTTCCGGTCCCATTGATACCAAGAATTCCCGCCTTTTCTCCTTCCTGCAAAAAGAAAGAGGCTTTATCAAAAATCTTGCGTTCTCCATATGCTTTTGTAATTTCATCTACAGTTAAAATATTCATATACGCTACTTTTCTCTTATGACCCCTTTATTTGTAAGTTATGTAAACTCATTCCTGTTTAAAGCAGCATTGTTTGAAATGCTTTTATGTAAACCTTTTGCCTATCCCAGCAATCCCTTCTCGGCAATCCGGTCCCATTCACTTTTTCTGCTCTCATATTGTTCACTGATCCAGGCTGCTAACTCATCTTTTCCTTCATCTGAATAAGGAAATTCTTTGGAATATATTTTTTCCGGATCGGTTTTTGCAAAATTCTTTGGTCCCGGCCAGATATAGGCAATCAGTGTCGCATCCGCTTTCTCCTCCGGCGTACTGAATTTTACAAACTCCATGGGATTGCGGTTTACCCGGTAATTCATCCCGCTGACACTGCCATAAAAGGCTTCTCCGTATTCATAATGGCTTAACAAATATAAATCCTGACTGTTTACTACCATATTCCCACCATCTAAAATCTATGTTTCTTCTTTCTAATCCATGGAATTATTTTCTTTTATCTATTTTTGTTCATTTTCGTCATTATTTTCTTGTGGTTTCTGACTCTTATTATTCTCTTCCGCTTTCTGAGCATTTACAGCTTCATTTTCTGTCTTTTGTATTCTTGCAGCTTTCTTGGCAGCTTTTTTCTCAGCTTTTTTTGCTTTTCTTTCTGCTTTCTGTGTCTTTCTGTCAATTCCACGCACTTTACGTTCTTTTTTATCCCGAATTGCTTTTCCAATCAACTTAACGGCAATCACAATTATGATTCCCCAGACAACCAGATAAGGAAGGCTGGAAATAAACCAGATAACAAAATTAACCAGATCTTCTATCACGCCTGCCAGATTATCCGAAAAACCATCACTGATTTTTTCAAAAAAGGTTCTTTCAGCAACGGGAGTATACTTTTCGACTTCCGCAATATTTAAATAAACGGTACTGTACTGAATCTGATTATCAAAGGTCCGAAGCTGTGATTCCTGGCTTTCTAACTGATAACGTACTTCTGACAAGCGGCTCTCAATGGTAATCATATCCTCTACCGTCTCTGCCTGCTCAATCATTTCCAAAAGACGCTCCTGTTCAGCCTCCAATGCCTTTTTATGGCTCTCTAAATCCACATACTGTAAGGTTACATCCGTCACGGTTTCATTTTTACTGGTCACATTGGATTTCTCGGAAACAGAAGACAAAAACTCATCCAGTTTGACAGAAGGAATGCGAATGGTCAGATTTGCATTTTTCGTATCACTTGAGCGATAACTTCTGCCGTTATATGTATAACTATCCTCAATATAGCCGCCAAGTGCTTTGGTCTTTTCCTCAATCTGTCCGATTAGGGCATCAAACTGTTCGGTTTCCACATCCATGGAAACATTGCGAATCAATTTCCGGTTGCTGGCTGATTCGTCTAACATTTCGGCATCCGTACCACTATCATATTCTTCGACTGCCTCTTCTGTATATTCTTCATCCATGTATTCAGTTTCATATTCATAATCATCATAGGAACCCTTGGATGCAGATGAATTCATATACAAATCATCACTCATATAGTATCCGCCTGCATCTGTAGTATCATATGATGAATCTAATGCATATGCCGATTCTGTCGTATCGGAAGCGCCACACCCCATCATTGCAGTTGACATAACTATAGTTAATAGTCCTGCACATAAAAATCGTTTTCTCATAATCCTGTCTCCTTTTCCAATTTGTGATATCATGAGGTCAAATTACCTTTTGTCTCCAACATCACGATATCTCTATATTTGTGTTCTACCAAGAAAGCATGTTATGTTAACCAAAAGAACCGTTTTATAAATTGATTTCTTCATAAACAAACTATCCCGGTTGATTACATATTAAATATACGTAAATCACCAGGCTAATTTATGGAAAAAATCAAAAAAATATCATCTTATAAATTCGTATAGAAAATACCTGTCACATATTGTACAAACAAAGACATTGCAGTAATACAAACCCAGCAGCAAAAGCCCATAATAATCGGTTTCCCGCCCTTTTTAATTAGATTAACCAGATTGGTATTTAATCCGATGGCACACATAGCCATGGCAATAAAGAATTTTGCCAGCCATTTCATTGCCGGAATAAAGCTTCCGATATACAAAGTTGTCAATCCGCTTTCCGGAAGCATGCCCATAATGGTTGTAAGTACTGCCGCTGCAATAAAATATAAGATAAAAAACGGAAATACGCTTTTAAATGAAAACGAAGTACCCTCGCCACCCTTTTTCTTGGACTGAGCGGTCCGGTACAATGCCAATACCAAAGTAATTGGGATAATGGCAAGGGTTCTGGTCAGTTTTACCGTTACCGCTGCAGATAAAATACCATCGGTGTGATAAATACTTTCTGCCGTGGAAGCAGCCGCCGTTACGGATGAAGTATCATTAACTGCTGTACCGGCAAAGATGGCAAATCCCTCTGAACCAAGTCCGATGGCATGTCCGAAAGCCGGGAAAATCAAAGCAGCCAATACATTAAATAAAAAAATGACAGAAATCGCCTGAGCCACTTCTTCGTCATCTGCATCGATGACCGGAGCAGTAGCAGCTATCGCAGAACCGCCACAGATGGAAGAACCGACACCAACCAGACAGGAAACCTTAGGATCTGCCTTTAACACCTTCATCATCACAAAAGATACAATTAATGATGTCGCAATGGTTAATACGATGACCGGAAGACTCTGTCCTCCTACTTTTGCAATCGTACCAAGATTCAAGGAAAATCCCAGAATAATGACTGCCCACTGTAAAATCTTTTTAGATGTAAATTTAATGCCATCCTTTAGTTGCTCTTTGCTTACCAGTCCTACGTTGATTAAGGTAATAATCATACCGATTAAAATGGAAAACACCGGTGCACCAATGACTTCAAAGGAAAAACCTCCTACAGACAGGGTTGCTAAAAAAGTAGCAACACCTGCAATAATAGCACATAGTAAAATACCCATTCCTTTTGATTTAACAAATTTCATTTTCATAATCTCCTCAATGTTAAACTAATTATTTATCTTCTATTTTATACTCTATATAATGTGTCAACTTATATCATCTAATTCTGCTCTAGCAAATTCACAACCGTTTCATAATCATCGCTTTGGGAAAATGCCCACATTATTTTAGCACTGAGCGCTTCGACTGTCATCAAGCCGGCAGATATAACTCCGGCTTTTTTTGCCTCAATGCCAACCTGATAAACCGATAAATCCGTACCGTCATAAAGACATTGACTGATGATACAGACAATTACCCTCTTATTTGTTGCATGGATAATAGATGGCAACAAATCATGCGGAACACCGCCACAGCCAAACGCCTCTAAAATAATGGCACGATGCCCGGAGTCAACAAGGATATCAATCAAATCACCTCGCATGCCCGGTATTAGTCTGATACAGAGCGGAACCATGTTTATAGCATCATCCCCACAGATATTTAGGGAGGCATTTTCCAACATTCCTTTTTTAGAAGAAACCGATGGGCGACATTTCCAAACCACATTTCCGCATACATCCATTTCTCCGACATCCTCTGTATTGATACTCTCAAATGCCGCCATTTTTTTGGAATAAACCTTCTTTGCGCATAATGCATCTATGATTTTTCCATTAAAAACAAGTACAATCCCCTTCTGATTAGAACATGCCACACCAATCGCATCTGCCAGATTTTTCGTACCATCTGTATTTGGTGCATCAAACGGTAATTGCGAACCGGTAAAGACAACCGGCTTTGTCACATCAGAAAGCATATAAAATACACCGGCCATTGTGTAAGCCATGGTATCGGTTCCATGCGTAACCACAACACCATCATAGCAGGTATCGGCCAGGGCAGTCTGTATTTCTAATGCAAGTTTTGCCCATTCCTTTGGAGAAATATTCGTACTGTCTAAACAGAATACCTCTTTCCAGTCAAGCGCAATCTCTTTATCGAAAAACTCTCCCATAGGGTATAGAGTTTTTCTTGTTATATCATAATCAAACCCTTTAAATACAGTCTCAGAAGCCGGCATCAATCCATCCTCTGTCGGAACAGATGCAATCGTACCTCCGGTCATTAAAATCAGTATGCGTTTCATTCTTCTGCCTCTACCGGAATAAAACAGAATTTGGTTACATCAAATAATCCCTCATCCGTCAGTTTTAAATCCGGAATTACCGGTAACGACATAAAGCATAGAGTCATAACCGGATCTACTTCACCATAAATTCCAAGTTCTTTTCTTGCCGCATCATGGATAGCAGTCAGCTTGTCTTTTACCCATTCACCACTCTTTTCACTCATCAGCCCGGCAATCGGCATAGGCATGCTTTCTATCACTTTTAAATCCTTTACTAATACGATTCCGCCTTCCTGCTCTTTTAAATGCAGGACAGCAGCCTCCATTTCCGCATCCGATGTTCCTGCAACAATGATATTATGAGAATCGTGGGCGATGGAAATTGCAACCGCTCCGTCTTTGATACCATATCCCTTCAAAAAAGCACAGGCAACATTTCCTGTTGCGTGATGACGCTCCACGACCGCCACTTTGACAATATCTTCATCGGGATTATAGATGAACTCTCCCTGTTCATCCAGTTGTACGGTAGCTGTCGTTTTTCCCGTTACAACTCCTCCCGGTAAAATCTGAATCACATTGACATGGTTGCTTTTTAAATGCATCTTGAATTTATCAGCAGAAAAGTCTTTTAACACAATACTTCCCTTTACCGAATCAATACTGTATTTTTCTTCTTCTTTTAGATAAACACCGTCCTTGGCAACGACTTCTCCACCAAGAATCACTTGTCCGGCTTCAAAATCAACCAAATCCTTCAGCAATACAATATCTGCACAATAACCGGGCGCAATCGCGCCTTTATCCTGTAGTCCAAAACATTCAGCCGCATTTAAGGTTGCCATACGAATGGCAGTAATGGCATCAATGCCTTCCTCCACACAGATTTTTAAATGATTATCCAGATGTCCTTCCTCCAATATTGTTTTGGGCTGACGGTCATCCGAGCAAAGCAGACAGCGACGGCTGTTTTCTGTTGTTACGCCTTTTAGCAGCGTACGCAGATTGTGACAGGCCGACCCCTGTCTTAACAATACATACATACCGTTATCGATGCGATCCTGCATCTCTTCTACTGTGGAACATTCGTGATCTGCCAGAATGCGCGCAGAAGAATAGGCATTGAGATCCTTGCCGAATGTTGCCGGAGCATGTCCGTCAATCAGCTTTCCGGCTTTTTTGGCTACCATCAGTTTATCTAAAACGCTATCATCACAATTGATAACGCCGACAGAATTCATAAACTCACCTAAGCCCAATATCCGTTCCCGTAAAATGGGCTCTTCCATTTCAGGTGCATTGATAACGTCACCGGCATTTTCAAAAGGTGTGCTCGGCACACAGGACGGAAGCATATACTGAATATCCAACGCGGTATTTTTTGCTGCTTCCATCATATAATCAAGGCCCTTAATACCGCATACGTTTACAATTTCGTGTGGATCGGCAATAATGGTCGACGTGCCGTGAGGTACTAATAGTTTTCCCAGTTCCTCCGGTGAAACATACGAAGATTCAATATGAATATGACTGTCGATATAACAGGGAGATGCATACATTCCGTTTGCATCAATTTCCTGCTCGCCTTCATATTGACCAACACCTGCAATCCATCTGTCACTGATGGCAACATCGCCCTCTACAATCTTTCCGGAAAAAACATTGACGACCTTACAGTTTTTAACTACCAGATCTGCTTTTCTTCTTCCGCCTGCAACTTTAATCAATTTTTTTAATTCTGCCTTTTCCATTGCCAATCCTCCATTTTTATTCTGTTTCTATATAAAGTATAACAATCAAAAGTAAATTTTCATACTCTGACAAATCATATTTCCATCACACGGTGCGATTTACAATCATATGGTTACATTTTTTCATTCATATGGTTGCATTTTCCGCTCCGATGATTGCATTATCCACTCGTATGGTTGCCTTTTTCATTCAAATCAGTGTTGCATAGATCATAAATACAATCCAGAATATAAAGAACAGTCCCATTCCGACATTCAGGGCAACCGTCTTGAACACCTGGCCTTTTTCAATCGGATCACTTGCAGGCTGTAATGATATATTTTTGAAATTAACAGCCAATATAATAATGCCGGCAATTACCAGACCTATGATAACCAGAAAATAAACACCAAATATGGCAAGACCACCCAGATTTCCCATCAGATAGGAAACCATCTCATTCGGATCGGTAATACTGCCATCCATTAACTTTGTAAGTCCGCTGGCTTTTACCACCAGTAAGCTTGCAATAGAGCCTAAGAAGTTAATCATCATATGTAAAACAATGGTATAAATGACCTTTCCGGATTTGGCATAAACATAACCAAACACACAACCTAGTACAAATGCATAGCAAAACTGATAGATATTGCCATGATAAAATCCAAACATCAATGCCGATAACAGAATAGCCAGTTTTTCACCAAATTGAACAGTTCTGTCAATGATTAGTTTACGAAACAACAATTCTTCTGCAATTGGGGCACAAATTACCATAACCAGTGCATTCATCCACAACTCATTGCTTGTTGCAATCTCTATAATGCTGTTTTGTACCTGTCCCTGCTTAACCATTGAAATGACAGTAGCCAGATAGTTTCCAAGAATGTTTGAAATATACATGCCTGCATAGCTGACTAAAAAAAAGCCCAGTATTTTTTTTACACTGAATTTCTTTTTTTCTATTGTTACAACCGGACGAATTCTGGTTAACATAAAAACTGTAATAGGCACCGCAATGATATACATTGGTAACATCATCACTAAGAACCCATACTTTTCGAATATATCCGGAAACATAGTGGCACATATATTTCCAAGCCCCAGCTGCAAAGCAATAATTATAATTGTTCCAATAAAATAGCAAATCCCTATTTTTGATAAATATTTTCTGTTTTGTTTGACTGTATTTTGTTCCATCTTTCAAATCCTTTCTCAACATATACAAATTACGTTTATTATATCACATAGACCGGCGTCTCAGTGTGATTTCATTGTATTTTTACAAGCATAATTTAGTTTCCGTAAAAAGATAATAATTTTCCATATAGGAAAAAAACAGCAATTGCACAAATCATGCACAATTGCCGTAATATCATTATGTGTGGATGCCCACTCTCTTACTCCTTGCCATTCCAACAATAAGTACAGAGCTTATCCGGGTCAATTCCAACTGCTTCGAGCATATCATCCAAACGATGATAACGAAGAGAGGTGAAATTCAATTTTTCACAAATCATATCAACCATCTTCTGGTATTTGGGGTTATCCGGATCTGCATACTCCTGCAATACCTCTTTGGATACATCATCGCCTTCGAGTTCCTGAATAACGCGACGTGCAATCAGTTCCATCTCAGATTTGGAACGTGAAAAATTCAAATACTTACAGCCAAATAACAAAGGCGGACATGCCGGTCTGATATGAACCTCTTTCGCACCGCTTTCATACAAAAACTCTGTTGTTTCTCTTAGCTGTGTACCACGCACAATCGAATCATCAATCAATAACAATCTCTTATCCTTGATTAAGTCATGCACCGGAATCAGTTTCATATGTGCAATCAGATCACGTTTCTGCTGAATGGTCGGCATAAACGAACGAGGCCATGTCGGTGTATACTTGACAAAAGGTCGTGAAAACGGAATGCCTGATTCATTGGCATAACCAACGGCATGGGCCGTACCCGAATCGGGAACACCGGCAACAACATCGACTTCCACATTGTCCCGTCGTGCCAACAGTTTACCACAGTTGTATCGCATCTGTTCTACGCTGACACCTTCATAACTGGCAGAAGGATATCCGTAATAAACCCATAAAAAGGTACAAATCTTCATATCTTTTCCGGGTGCTACCAAAGTCTTGCAGCTTTTTTCATCGAATACGACAATTTCACCCGGTCCCAATTCACGGTCATCTTCATAACCCAGATTCAGATAAGAAAAGCTTTCAAAGCAGGCACATCTTGCATCCTCTTTTTTGCCTAAAACCACAGGAGTTCTGCCCATCTTATCTCTTGCTGCATAGATACCGATTGGTGTTAAAATCAACATGGATAAAGAACCGTCAACAACATCCAATGCATACTGAATACCTTCGATCAGATTCTCTTTTTGATCAATCAGCGCCGCAACCAACTCCGTGGAATTGATTTCACCGTTGCTCATTTCAAAAAAGTGTGTGGAACCTTTCAGAATCTCGGATACAATCTCATCCGCATTATTAATTTTACTTACGGTTGTGATGGCAAAACTGCCATGATGAGAACGTACCAGTATGGGCTGTGCCTCATAATCGGAAATACATCCGATACCATATTTTCCTTCCAGACCACCAAGTTCTTTATCAAATTTTGTCCTAAACGGTGTGTTTTCAATATTATGAATTTCTTTTGAAAATCCATTGTCACCATATACTGCCATTCCGGCTCTTCGTGTGCCTAAATGTGAGTGATAATCTGTTCCAAAAAACAAATCAAACGTACAGCTTTCTTTGGAAGCCACGCCAAAAAATCCACCCATTTCTTTTCCTCCTATGATGTAAAATCAAAAGTACGAGACAAGTATAGCACAATCATTCCATAAAAAAAAGCATTAAAAAAGACGATTTCAGCCGAAACCGCCTTTTTGTTTTTCTTTTTACTTTTCCTTCTTATTCTTCTATTTTATTTTTATTTTTGCTTCTCCTTCTTATTCTTCTATTTTGTTCTTATTTTTGCTTTTCCTTCTTATTTTTATATTTTGTTCTTATTTTTGCTTTTCCTTCTTATTCTTCTATTTTATTCTTATTTTGCTCTTCTTTCTTTTTCTTCTTTTTCTTTTCGGATTTGTATTCCTTAATTTAACCGGAAAGAATTTGCCATATCCAGAAGATTTTGTGAGCAACCACTTAACTGCTGACTGATTGCAGTATTTTCTTCTGCGCTCGCTGCGTTACTTTCTACCATCTCGGCAATTTTTTTCAACTCATCATTGATATTCTCAATAAAGCTTTGTTGTTTCTTGACATATTCAACGATCTGTTCAATCTGTGTCTTGGATTCAAGTGAATCATCAATGCCCTGTTTCATGGCAGCCGAAGTGACGCTAACCATTTGTTTGCCACGTGCAACAGCATCCTGCGATTCCTTAATCAGTTTACTGATATTCTCACTGGCTTCCGCACTGGAAGTAGCAAGTGTTCCGATTTCACCTGCAACGACTGCAAATCCTCGTCCTGCTTCTCCTGCTCTTGCAGCTTCTATAGAAGCATTTAATGCTAACAGATTAGTCTGATCGGAAATATTGGCAATTTCATCCGCGAAGGCGACAATTTCTTCCGATGATTTCTCAATCAATTCCATTGCATGAACTAAAGCTTCCATTTCTTCTGCACTATGCTGTAAATGTTCATTGGTAATATCTGCATTAGTACGAACACTCATAGCACGATCTGTAATAGAGCGGGTCTGCTCTGTTAAATGTTCCACATCCTCTGAAAGTGAATTAATTGCAACATTTTGATTCGTTGCACTTTCTGCAACCGTCTCCGAAGTCTGCTCTAACTGCTCAGAATATTGATTTACCATCTCTGATTCTTCCCTGATACCTGAAAAAGCTTCGATCAGACTTTGCATTATTGCTTCCAATGCTTCTTTTATCTGAATAAAACTGCCTTTAAACTCTGTATCAATGGTTGCTGTTAAATCCTTGTTGGAAATAGCTGTAACTGTATTGGAAATCTGATTGATATATCCGCTCAGACTGTCAATCGTCGAATTTAAGGAATTGATCAGGTTTTCAATCTCGCAGGAATTCTTTTCTTCATCAAAGAACAGATTTAAATCACCATCTGCAATCCTTGTAACTTTTGAACTGATGGATGAAAGCGGCACAAACAGTTTCTGTACTTTTTGAATTGTATATTTCTTGGCAAGCTGTCTGGCAAAAAGGAAAATGCCTATGTAAATTACAATAAACATAATCATAATCAAAACCATATGCACTGTGGACTGTACCGAAATAACTTTCCAACTCGTCACCGCAGAATTGGCAGAAGTCGCCAGCTTAAATCCGCCGCGATAATCCAAAATCGTCTTTGTTTTCAGTTCCTGTTCCAGTACTTTTTCATATCGTCCATGGTTTGCCTCTGAAACCGAAACTCCCGTTTCATCCTTCAACGCATAATCTTCATTGGGATGTACCAGAATGATACCATCAGAAGTGGTCAAAAAAACATATCCGCTGTTGGAATAACTGCCTTCCATCAAAGACACAAGGTCATTCATATACATATCCATACCAACAACTCCGGCCATTTTACCATTTTTAAAGGTTGCCTTTGAAAGTGTAATACAAATACCACCAGACTGTATATCTACATAGGGATCAGAAATATAGACTTGATCAGGATTTGCCTGTGCCTGCTTGTACCAATCACGTTCCGTAACCACAAAATCCTTTGGCGGTTGCCAGCCACCACTCATAATAGTCACATTTTCATCATAGCAGCTGTATACTGCGGAAACCTGATCATCCAATGCCACCATTGAATCAACATATGCCAGAATATCTTCAGGCTCCGTTACCGTACCACTGCTGATACCTCCGGCAATGGAATTTAGCATGCTGACTTTTTCCTGCATGGCAGTATCAATCTGAGAAGCATAAATATCAGCATGATCACGATTTTGTCTAACCAGCATGATATTAAGCATTGTCAGTACCATAATCAGTGTGAAAACCGTTACAATGAGAAGCACCCAGCTCAGCGAGTGTACAAAGGTTTCTTCTACTCGATTACACAAATACCGTGCCTGATTCTCAGATGATTGTGTTTTGTCTTTTTTCCACTTCATGTATTCCCCTTCTTTCCGTTTTACCCCTGGTTTTATTATTCCCGCAAATTATATTTTGTTACTTACTGATGTATATGGATTGCTACGCACTTTTCTCAATCCATGATATCAACGGATTGCTACGCACTTCGTACTCCCACAATCCGTAAACAATCGAAATCCGCCCTAATCGGGCTACTTTCTCATTTTGCGGATCCCAAAGTATATTTTTTCATGCGAGCATGAAAAGTATGACCTTTCAACCCTGATATCATATTATAACAAAAAAACAAATCTCTGTATACGAAAAAAATAGGACAAACATCATAAAAATGGTATACAAACTTTATTTCAGATATGAGAATTAAGCTGCTTTTACAAGTGCAACAATTCCGACAACAATCAGAACCGGAATTGCAATGTAAATCAGTCCCGCCACTACCAGTCCAATCAACAGCATGGGAAGAAAAACAATATACAGTAAGATTTTTGTAATCCCCCAGGCTGCTTTAATTGCAAAAAACAGCAGTTTTCCAAAAACAACAATCATTAATATCGTAAAAATAAATGTCAACATATCTTTTCCCTCCTAATAAATACGTTTCCGTTTTTAAAATTGTGTTTTAAAATCTGATTCTTTTTTCTTTCGTCACATATTCCTCATGACTAAGTACATTATAAATTTGAATTATAGAAATATAAACCGCTAAAAGCCAAAAATAAGACCATTTATTTTGCCAAATTCGAAAAAAACGGTGGATTGCATGACCTTTTGCCTCTGATATCATTATAGTAAGTTTACATAAAAAACCAACAAAATGCACAGGAAACATCCTGTGCATTTCAGCCAATACATAACATTTTGTAACTAGATTGTGGAAACAAATTTCATTTCACTCCTTAACATATCATCAAAACTTAAGGACTGACCCGGCTCATCTGCCGTTTTTTTCAACTGTTCCCTGCCTTTTGTCGAATCACGATCATATCCAAACCGTGCTTCGCGAATCCGAAAATACTCCATTTCTCCTCCTAAAACTCTACGCATACTATCATCCTCCTTGATCATAGCTGAAAACATATTGGTTTACAATAACGCATTCACAACATATAGTTTTACCAATTATATCAACTACAACATCTTGTAGTTGATATAATCATGCTAAAAAATCACAGAAATATCAAGTATTTTATGTCTTCTTTGCTCTTCTTTTATTAATATATTTTTATCTCTGAAGCTTATAAAACAGTTTCCTAAAATATTATACCAATCATCCTTTAGTCTCTTTACTTCAATCCTTTCATTTTTATTTTGTCTTCATACATTGCCTTATCAGCCTGTAAACACATCTCATTACAATCCATATCACCATCCTGATATACAACACCGATTGCACATGAGAAAGGTGTTTTCGCAATTTTTTCTTTCATTTGTTTCACTAATTGCTCTGTATCATTTCTTTTCTGACCAAAACACAAAATCATAAATTCATCCCCGCCAATGCGGTATAAAAAGCAGTTTTTGGGAATAACCGATTCAATACAATGAACGATGGTTGATATTGCCTCATCTCCTTTGGCATGACCATATTTATCGTTCCATTTTTTTAAATCATTCAAATCTAATGATATCAAGGCACTGATATTTGCCTCATTTTTTTCGTAATCCAGAAAAAAGCATCTTCGGTTCAGAACATTTGTCAAAGGATCTCGTTTAAACTGCTGGGAATTTAAATAGAGATAATAAAATGTCATAGCTATCGCACCGGAAGTATTAATAACACCTTCGTACTTCCATACCGATTCCAGGACTGTAGCCAACAAAAATATTATCACTACTGCAACCGAAATAACGGTCTCCGAAATTCTTACAGACCTATTCATTTTGACGGTACAGACAATTAACATGATCTCATAAAAACCGGTCGTAACAAAAGCAAAATATCCAATCGGTCCGCGGACAAATTGATTATCCACTGTATAAGAATATGCAATATCCGTAAAAAGTGCTGAAAAAGCAATCATTGTATTGATGATTAGTGGTAGTGCAAACCAGAAAATCCTTTTATCGTTTTGTTTTTCCAGCAGTAACAATATCACTACAAAAACAATAGCCGGTCGAATACTATAACCAATTGCCGACATCCAAATTCTCAAGGGAGACAGTGTATCAAATGTGGCTGTCCAATACTCTATCGAATCAACCGTAACCAGACACAACACCATAACGCACGATATCAGATACAGCACACGAATCCTCTTATTGAAATAATCATTAGTAATAATAAAAACAAGAAGACAAAACACAGTCACAACTGTTGCATAGTTTATTCCTACTAACTCTTTAACCACTGCCACACCTCCTTTTTTACTCAGTATAATACATTCTACGAAATATTGGCAGCAATCCCTATGGAAACATAGTTGTCCAGTATAGCTCTCAAATCGGTTCCCTGTAAAGCTTCATAATTTCGAATTCCTTCTACCATATATGAAATCCTTCCCGGCGAAATCTTTTTTTCTAAATACCGGTCTTTATAAAACTCATCGGTGGAAACGGTTCTTTCTCTTAGAATTCCTTTGCATTCTTTTAATCTGCAGCTTGGGAAATTCACATTCCAGATCTGATTGCTTCCTAATGGTTTATCCATCAACTCAGCTATAATATCTTTTATGTATTCGTCCGTTACCTCATGCATTTCATCTGCATCTTCCGAAAATGCAATTGTATGAATCTTTTGAAAAGAAGCTTCAAAAGCTGCACCTGCAGTCGCAGAATACTGCAAATCCGAACCGACATTATATCCATAATTAATGCCGGAAAAAACATGATCCGGCTTTCCCGGCACAATATTTAACACACCGATTCTCACACAATCAGCCGGTGTTCCATCACAGGCATATGCATGAACTCCCGGTATAGGGAAATCCACTTCCCATGCCTCAATACTGTGTCTTAAAGTAATGCTATGTGACACGGCACTTCTCTGACTTTGTGGAGCAACTACCCATACCTCGCCAAATTCCATTGCAACTTCAGCAAGACGAATCAATCCATCTGAATCAATCCCGTCATCGTTTGTAATCAATATCTTTTTCATATGACTGCTCCATTTCTGATTTTTTCAATATCACTTCTTAGATACTATACAAAACAAAACTGAACATTTTGCTTTTTCTATTTTCTTCATAAATCACAGCACGCGTTTTTCCATTCACACTTTTAATACCGTAAATCCGGCTCGATCTCATTGGCAATAATAAAATGTGCTTCTATCTTCTGTTCCTGAGAAATCGGATTATCCTTACAATATACAATTTGCAAATCCGGCAAATCCAATAGCGGTGTCAGGTCTTTTATGTAATTATCCGTAATATCAAGCACCTTTAATTTAGGAAACGAAGCAATAAAATCCAGTGTTTCAATCTTATTTCCTTTAACATATAGTTCTTCCAATCCCGAAAAATGAGAAAGTGCATCTTTCAGATCCGAAAAAGCAAGGGAATCATAATTAGCCATTTTCACAAAGCCCTCTGAAAGTACATTGATATTGGTAATAAAACTGGTTCCCCCAATGTCGAGTACCTTTAATGTATTATTTTCTTTGAGTTTTTCCACTTCCACTCCAACCTTAGAGTTAGTCAGATATAACTCTTTCAGTGTCGGAATTTGAAAGACAACAGAAATATCGGTCAATAATGAAGTATCCCGCATATCCAATATTTCCAGACTTGGCAGATTCGCCAATTCTTCAAAATGATCAACATCCCCATAATTACTGTAAATCTGTATTTCTTTTAGATTCGGAAGACCTGATACTACCCTTAAATCAATCTGACTACATCCATGGAGTTTCAGTTTTTCCAGCCCGGTTAATGACTGAAGAGACTGTAAATAATCAATTCCATATATCTCCAACGATTTTAAATTGGGAAACTTTGAAAAATCTAAAATTCCCTGTTTGGATGACGAATAATAAATCATCAACTCTTCTAATTCGGTCAGTTTCTCTATTACCATAAAATCATTGATTTCATTGTTGTAATCCAGACGCAGCTTTTTGAGCGTTGTCATATCTTCCAGAAAACGGATATCGCATATTTCGGTATCCCGTATCTCCAGTTCCCTCAGGTTTGTTAACTGATTTAAAAAAGACAAATCCCTTACACTATCTGATTCAATATAGAGCGTTTCCAATCCGGAAATATTTTTTATTGATTCATATTGTATTAAAGCATCCGCATTGACTGACAGCTCTTTCAAATTCTGTAATTCAGAAACCAAAGTTAAATCCGTCAAATTATAATTATCAATCATCAATCTTTCCAATGATACAAATTTGTCAATGCCTTCTAACTCATTTTGAGAGTAATCCAGATTCAGACTTTTGATATTTTCCGTTTTCGGAACAATTGCCAACAGGTCTTTGGGCGTATTTCCGCATGCTAATGCAATCAGATTTTTCAATCCATCCAACTGTCCTTTTGAAAGCATTTTATAACCAATATCCAGTTCCTCCAGACCGGAAAAGAACCGGATATCATCCATTCTGCCTTCCGCTGTTGTTTTAATTTCAACCGTTTGGATTTCTCCGTCTCCAATCCGGTAATCAACAAAGTATTGATCCGCGGGATCCCTTAATCTCAAATATTTGATTGTAGCCAGCTCTTTTCTTGTGACCTCAGATACGTTTTTTCCGAATACCTGCTCAACAAAAGAAATAAAATATGGCGAAGAAATCTCATACCTTGATACAACTTCCATAACCGGTTCTGTTTCATTCCCTTTTTCCTCTCTTGCAGACATCAAAAGAACGACCGAAAGGATACACACAAAACAGAAGAACAATATAACAGCCGGAATATTTGTGTTATTTTCTGTATTTGTTTCTTTGGGAGTTACAACAACCTTATCTTCCTGACGATCAATTAAAAAGAATGCATTACAATATGCACATTTAAAAGTATCTTTTCTTACACGTTTTAATGTTGCCCCACAGTTTGGACATTCCGCTTTTACCACTCGTATCATATATTTTCTTCCCCGATTTTCTTCTATATTCTAAATAACTTTTCTTCTAACCAGCATTTTTCATTTTCCGAATGCTTTTCCAAATTATTTTTCCTTATATTATCTTAGCATTTGTTTTTTCATTATCCAACATCTTTAAGCTCAGAATTTGTTTCCGCAATTCTCACAATTACAAAAATCCACAATTTCTTCCTGCAATCACAAATTTCACGATTTCAACATTTCGCTATTTTTACATTTCGCTATTTTTACATTTCGCCATTTGCAAACTATAACATTTTGAGCAATGCAGCCAATCCTTCCTGTTGATAAATCTCTTTATAAAAAGCAACCTCATCTTTAATCAGTTCATCGATGACTTTCATTCCGAGAAGTTCAACCGGAGCTTTATCATCCGTCATCAGATAGCCGCCCTTTTCATATTTTACAATATTTGTAGATACCTGCTCCATCATTGTGAGAATCTCTGCATCTTCTTCAGCTTTCATGTTAGCTTCAAAAACAGAAAGAACATTTTCATTATTGGAAGCAAATAGTTCCCGGTTGGTGCTTCTTTCAACATCTACGGTATAGACCTGCGAAAACACATTGGATATCGTATCCGCAAGATATTGATTGATACTTCCTTCTTTACTGCCACGCATATTCATGTTGACCACCATGACTCCATCATCCGTCAGATGATCTTTTACCAGTTCAAAAAATTCCACGGAAGACATCTGAAATGGTATGGTAATGTCCTGATAAGCATCTACCATAATCACGTCATATTGATCCTCAATGGCATTCAGATAGGCACGTCCGTCATAGGTCGTCACATCCACATTGGAGGGGAGTTCAAAATACTGCACTGCAAGTTCTGTTATCTTTTCATCAATTTCCACACCGGATATCAAAACATTATCAAAATATCTTTCACACTGTGTTGCATAGGTGCCGGTGCCGTTCCCTAAAATCAGGATGTTCAGCTCATCTTTCTCATGAATTCCCGCCATCAGAGGAGCAGCCATCGCATAATCGTAATACATGCCCGTCAGCCCTTTTTCCTTTCGATACACAGACTGGACACCAAAAAGAACATTGGTAGACAACACAACCTGTTTTTCATCTTCATAAACCTGAAGGTAGTTATAAATCGATTCCCCTTCATATGTCAGATCATCCTGCCAGAAAGCAAAACTATTATCATGGCCCAGAAGCACACAGACAAGGAAAATCACAATGCTAATCGGAAGCTTCCGGGCTTTGAAAAAATTTACGCATCCACTCATAAAATAAATGATTGCTAACAAAAGTAAAATCCCTGCAAATATCAGAAACGTAATCGAAGTTCCGACTGCCGGGATGCTGATAAAGGTTGGAACAAAAGTACCGATGATGCTTCCTATGGTGTTGGCAGCATTCAGATTTCCAACCAGTTTTCCGTTATCATCAAGATTATCAACCGTAAATTTTACCAATGACGGCGTAACCGTGCCCAGTAAAAAAAGAGGAAACACAAATATAACCATGCAGGCTGCAAATCCGGCAATAATCAGGAAGTTACTGCTAACCGTAAAAATTAACAGCGCTGAAATGCCAAGGATAATATATTTTCCGACTACCGGAATTAAAGCAATCCAGATAGCCGCAATCATAATACGGACATACAGCTTATCGGGATTGGGATTTTTGTCAGCACTTCTTCCGCCATAAATATTGCCCAATGCCATTGCAATCATAATTGTACCGATGATGATCGTCCATACAATCTGCGAGGAACTAAAGTAAGGTGCCATCAGTCTGCTTGCCCCCAGTTCCACTGCCATAACTGACATACCAGCAAAAAACTCTGTCAGATACAGATAAATTCTGTTCTTTAGAATTGGTCTTCTGTCACTTACTTTTTCGCATGTCGCTGTATTTTTTGCTAAATTGTCTGTTGTTAATTTGTTTGTTGCATTTGTTGTTATGTTGTTTGTTTCATTTGTTGTTGCATTTACATTTTGGCTCATAATTCTACTCATCTTTTCTTTTTATTTAGCTTCCAAATCGACTTTGTTTCTTGTTCTGGGCCTACTTAATAGCTTATTTGAATACACAAACTAAGAAAAAACGAATGGCAAAAACAACCATTCGTTTTATTTTATCATATTTATCCCATTCCGTTAAGCATTTAAAATTCACAACCTTTTACGTATTTATGATACCAGGGTCAAAAGGTCATACTTTTCATGCTCGCATGAAAAAGTATGACTTTGGGACCCGCAAAACATGAGAAAGTAGCCCGATCAGGGCGGATTTCGATTGTTTACGGATTGCGAGAGCACAAAGTGCGTAGCAATCCGTTGGTATCATGGGAGCAAAATACCTTTTGACCCCAACATCATATTTATGCTTCACAATCTTCTGTGCAATTATGATTTACAACCTTCTGTGTATTAACATAACCGCAACACCTCAGACCTTCTGATATTACCTTGTTCCACTCATCGGTCGATAGCCTGCAAATGGACTGATCATCCAATTCTACGATACACCCACCTTTCTTTTCGCAATTCATGCCACAGGAAATGCGGTACATATTCTTACGGCTGATGGCACCGATTTCTTCCAAAAGATTGATCATGCGGTATACAGTTGCTGCTCCCAAGGAAGGATCTTTTTCCACCGCCTTATAATATATCTCCTTACAGCATGCACATTCTTCCTGCAATATAATGTCCAACAGAATCTTACGTTGTTTCGTTATTCTGCAACCATTTTCTTTTAGTCTCTGCAAAACCGTTTCTTTCTGCATATTTGTTCTGTGATAATTTGCTGTCATCTGATTGTCCTTTTTTACCGGATTTTTATATTCAGCAGTTCCTTTCACATTCCTTTCACAATCCTTTCACATTCATTTTAAAGTCTATTTTTTAATTATGCCTGCACAAAAGAAGTACAAATATAGTCTTATTCATCTCCGGCATGGGAGTTATCATTTTTCGAATTATCACATTCTTTTTTGGAACAGCATCCGGCTAAAGGACATCCGATGCATCTTGTACCTTTTTTCTTTTGTTTCCATATATAAAGAACTGCTGCAACTATTAAAACAAGTATAATTCCTACAACAATCAAATTTCCCATTTGTTCTCCTTTCTGAAATTCACGATACAGCCTTCTTCAATTCATATTCTGCGCTAAACAGCTTATTCGTTCTGTAAATCATTCCCACAACAATAGCTATCATGACAAGTACTGCGATCAGTCCCCAAACAAATCCGTTTCCAATCTTACCTGTCGTAATCAGTGTACCAACCTGATATACAAAAAAAGCCACCGTGTAACCTGTTCCTAACTGAAGGGCAATGCCTCCCCACAACCATTTTTTGCTCTGCATTTCCGAATTCATGGCACCAAGTGCTGCAAAACAAGGCGGTGTGAATAAGTTAAACATCAGGAAAGCAAGAGCTGCCACTTTTGTAATCGCCATTGCAGATGCAACCACATTGCCATCTCCAACAAGTGCAAGTTCTTCCGTGTCAATAAAAGCACTCAAGCCATAGCAGACTGCCAGTGTTCCTACTACATTTTCTTTTGCAATAAAACCGGTTACCGCTGCTGCTGCAAGCTGCCATGCCGCAATTCCGACAATCGGAACTAAGATAACTGCAATCGGTGAAGCAATGGTAGCAAGGATAGAAGTACTTTCCAGTCCTTCCTCTACTACCTGCAATTTCCAGTCGAAGGATTGCATAATCTGTACAATCGTATTACATACAAGAATGATGGTTCCGGCTTTAATAATATATGCTTTTCCACGTCCAAGCATGGAAATCACAGCCCTTTTCAGGCTTGGAACCTTATATGCAGGTAATTCAATGATAAAGAAGGATTTTCTGAATTTATATCCGGTTATGGCATTTACTAATAAGGCTCCAAGCAAAATTAAAAGAATACCGACAAAGTACATCAGGGTTCCAACCCAGGGAGTATCCGGAAAAAATGCACCCACAAACAACGCAATTACCGGAAGTTTTGCGCCACAGGGCATAAAGGGCGTCAGCATGGCTGTTGCTCTTCTTTCTCTCTCATTCCGGATAGTACGGCATGCCATGATACCCGGAATGGCACATCCGGTACCGATTACCATAGGAATAACGGATTTACCGGAAAGACCCACTCTTTTAAAGATTGGGTCTAAAACAACCGTGGCTCTTGCCATGTAACCGCAGTCTTCCAAAAGAGCAATCAGAAAATACATAACCATAACAAGTGGCAGGAAACCTACAACCGCACCTACACCACCAATAATACCATCAACCAGCAATGACTGTAAGAACGGATTTGTATTTTCTATCAATCCTGCTACCCATCCCTGGAAAGCTTCTATCCAAGAAACCAGCCAGTCTGCAATCCATGTTCCCACAGTAGACTGGGAAATATAAAACACGCCAAACATTACCAGAGCAAAAATCGGAATACCAAGCCATGGATTTGTTAGAACCGCATCGATTTTGTCCTGTCCGTTTTTTTCTTTTGTTAAAACCTTTCTCTTCTCAACCAAAGAAACCATCGACTTAACAAAGTCAAAGCGCTTTCTGTCAGCAGCTTCTACTTCACTCTTATTATGCAAATCAATCTCTTCCTGCACATAAGGTGCTTTTTGTTCACAGCCGTTTAAAGATACTGCTTTCGCTACTACATCTTTTAATCCGACATGTCCGGCAGAAGTTGATACCGTTTTTATAACCGGACATCCCAGCTTTTCAGACAAAAGTGTTTCATCAATCTCGGTATCTTTTTTCTCATTAATATCGCTCTTATTCAGGGCAACCACCACCGGGATACCAAGTTCTAAAAGCTGTGTAGTAAAAAACAGACTTCGGCTTAAGTTTGTGGCATCCACAATGTTAATGATTACATCCGGATTTTCATTCTTGACATAGGCACTGGTAATACTTTCTTCCGATGTAAACGGCGACATGGAGTAAGCTCCCGGTAAGTCTACCGCAATTAATTCTTCCTTTCCATCATAATATGTTTTTTTGATCCGGCTTTCTTTCTTTTCTACGGTAACTCCGGCCCAGTTTCCGACCTTCTCATTTCTTCCGGTCAGGGCATTATACATTGTCGTCTTTCCGCTGTTTGGATTTCCCGTTAATGCGATTCTCATGACGCATCCTCCTTTTTTTCTTGTTCGGTTTTTATATCAGCATTGTGTTAGTTATAACTAACTGCAAGTTTTTAAAAAAAGTGATGTCATCACCTTTCTCTTGTATAGTACAGTCAAATATATACTATTTCCTTATTCTTATATTCCTTATTCTTATATTCCGTATACTATATTTCGTATGCTATATTCCGTATGCCATATTTCGTATGCCATATTTCGTATGCTATATTCTGTATGCTTATAATCCCCATACTCTCATTCCAATGCGGAAATAATTTCTGATTATGATTCATGATCATGATTTGGAGTTATGATTTAGATTTTTGATTTCTGCTTTTAATATCTTCATCTTCTTATATCGAAATAGCTCTTGCTAAATCTGTATCAATGTTATATCTGGCATCCTTGATAGAAACGACACAACCGCCTTTGATATGGGAATTTACCGTAATAGGTTCTCCGCTATAACATCCCAAAGAAAAAAGAAAAGACTTCAGTTCTTCATCTTCGGCTTCAATATCTTTCACGATATATTCTTCGCCAATTACTGCATCTGCTAAACTCATAACTTCTGCCACCTTTCCGTTCGTTTTCTTCACGTTGCAAACTGTCGAGATTGAAATACACACTTTGTACAGCGCATTCAAAACACATAAAAGTTGCCCTATTCAATCTATACAAACACTCTTTTAATGCTTCAATAACGTCCAGTTAGTTCCCACTAACCAAGACCGAGTTTAATATAACTAACTGCTTTTGTCAAGGCAGTTTCTCATAAAAATTCCTTATTGATATTTTTTCTCAATAACACCAGCTATAAAAATACTGCTACACAAATCGCACCGCTGACAGTCAGCCAATTTTAATTGTCATTTGAGTTCAAAAATGATATGATGTGGGAAAAGAATGGAGTAAAAATATGAGTTATATCAAGCATCGGGCAGACGAATCTCTTGAAGATTATTTAGAGACAATCCTTTTATTACAAAAAAACATCGGACAGGTTCGCTCTATCGATATTGCCAATGAAATGAATTTTACAAAACCAAGTGTCAGTATTGCCATGAAAAATCTTCGCGAAAAAGGTTATATAACCATGGCAGATACCGGATATATCACGCTGACCGAGGATGGCAGGCAACGAGCTGAAGATGTCTTAGAACGGCATACGATACTTGCCGATTTACTAATGCATATCGGCGTAAGCAAAGAAACCGCTATGGCTGATGCCTGTAAAATCGAACATGATTTAAGCGAGGAAAGCTTTGAGGCAATTAAGCGGGCACTCCATTCCTCAAAGCTTTTATCCGACAACCGTTAGTGAAAGCTTCATGATAAATTCTTTGTGTCTATTTCTGCTTATTCTCATTGCGATTCAATACATGGAACAAAAACAGCATCAGGCACAATGTCATCGGGAACAACAGACCAATGCGCATTCCCACATAGATACTGCCGCCAAACATATCTGCCACTCTTCCGACAACAGCAGGACCTATACTTCCTCCCAGATCACCCGCCATTGCTAAAAGTGCAAACATGGCTGTTCCTCCCATCGGAAATGCTTTGGATGAGATGCTGATTGTCCCCGGCCACATGATCCCTACAGAAAAACCGCAAACAATACATCCGGCAAGTCCAATCATCGGATTTTTCGAAAATGATGCTAACAGATAACATACAAAACACAAGATTCCTGAACCAATCATAAACCGGTTCAGGTTTATTTTTTCACCGGCTTTGCCATACAGCACTCGTGAAACTCCCATGGTCACGGCAAACATGCAAGGTCCGGCAATATCTCCTAGTGCCTTTGAAAATCCGAGTGCCGATTCTGCGTATGCAGATGCCCATTGAGCCATAGCAAGCTCGGATGCCCCGGAGCATACCATCATCACAATAGCAACTAAAAACATGGGATTTGAAAAAAGTGTGAAAATTCCCATTCCCTGTCCTTCCTCTACCAGATTTTCAATCGGGCATGTTGCAAAATTGAAAATATTGATAGCAGGAATCAAAGCAAAGATAACTGCAAGCCATTTCCAACTGTCAATGCCAAATATCAGAAAGAAAACTGTCGATACAAGTATGGTTCCGACTGCTCCCCAACAATAAAAAGAATGCAACAGACTCATGGTAGCCTCCTTGTTTTCAAACGGACATGCTTCCACAATAGGACTTCCCAATACCTCAATTAAACCACTTCCGATTGCATACAGAATTACACTCATAATAATACCAACAAAAGGTGAGGGAAGTATCTCCGGTAAAAAAGCTAAACCCACAAGCCCTGCTGCCGAACAGACTTCAGAAGCAACAATACATACTCTATATCCAATTTTGTCTACATACCTGGCGCAAAACAGATCCACCAAAAGCTGCGTAAAGAAAAAGAACGTTGATATTAAGGCAATACTTCCAAGTGAAATATGATAATCGGTATGAAATTTCAGAAAAAGCAAAGGCGCAAAATTTGCAGCCACTGCCTGCGTTACAAATCCTAAATAACATGCTATTTTTGTTTTTTTATAATTCTTCATCTTTTTTTCCCTCGTTTTCCTTCGTCATAATTCTTATGTAATGCTCATCACCACACCATACACTTATGTACCCTCGCCCTATCCTTTTTCTGTATTTTAATAGAAATATATAACATTTTTATTGACTTTTCACTGTATCATTTCGCAAAAATACTGTATAATATCGCAAAACAGAAATCTTTGGAGGAAACCGCCATGTCTCAGACAGAAAAGAAAATTTCTGCCAGCATAAAAACCGATGATACCCTGATGGAAACAACTCTACACGGAACTTCTCTTTTTCCGTTCAGATTTTATGACGAAAAAATGGAGGATTTTGACTTTAACCGCATTGATTGGCATTGGCATACCGAATTTGAATTTGTGTATATCGAATCCGGGATGGTGCACTTTCATATCGGTGAAAAAAGCTTTCCTTTATCCGAAGGGCAGGGAATCTTCATAAATTCCAAGCTGCTTCATCAAATGCATGCAGAACATAACGCTGCAATTCCCAATTTTCTTTTTCTTCCGTCTCTGATTGCACCGACAGACAGTAGTATCTATCAGAAATATGTATTGCCCTATTTAAACTCTTCTTTGGATTATTCTATTTTTTCTTCTGCATCAGAGTGGCAGGAGAAAGTTCTGTCTGAAATGAAAAAGCTGATAGCGCTTAGCAGAAATGAGATGAATGAGCTCCTAGTCTCTATTCAAATACAAAAGATATGGTCTCTCATAGCAGCAAATGTTGCCTGTTATCCAAAAACGCAAAACTTGAATTCTTCATCCCTTGCACGATTACAAATGATGATGCAGTTTATTCACTCAAATTACAACACTGACATTTCTCTTTTAGATATTGCAAAAGCCGGTGACGTGAGTATCAGTACCGCTTTGAACTTATTCCGCAATGTACTGAATACTTCTCCGGTCAACTATCTGATATGCTACAGGATAAAAGAGGCAGCACTTCTCCTTACAAATACAGAAAAAAAGGTCAGTGCTATTTCCATAGAAACCGGATTTCGCAATACAGACTATTTCTGTAAGACCTTTAAGAAAATGTATTCCCTAACTCCTACAGAATATAGAAACAGAAAAAAATAAATGTCCGAAAAAGAGGATACTGCATAGCAGTAGACACTATGCAGTATCTTCCAATCAAACAGACTATGTCACTCCACATTCTTAAGTGCTTCATCCATAGGAATCTTTTTGATTCTTCTAAAATCAAAAAACATAACAACCAGATACCCAATCAGGACAAACGTAAACATTTTGAGATATCCTGCCGGTTCAATCACGAATGCAAACCATCCGCTATAGCTGAACATACATGATCTTTTATTCAGTCTCCACATTTTCTTTTAATTTACGAATGGCACTTGTCACGACCATATAATCTATAGAGACCTGCCGCCACAGCAGCTCGCATTTCTCCTCATCTACAGGCTCACTTTCCCATTTGCGCAACACCTCTGTCAACGCACTTGTCGATTTACTCAAACGATCAAAAGAAAAATTTTGGCTGAGACCTTTCAGCGTATGTACTGCCCGAAATGCCATACCGTAGTCTTTCTGCTCCATTGCCTCTAAAAGTTTTTCATAACTGTCGTCATCTAAAAATTTAATTACCAGTCGTTGTATCAACGCTTCTTTTACCAAACGCGATTTAACATTCTGATAATTTCCTTCACATGCCAAATAAAACTCCTGTAAATCCATCTTCCTCTCCCTTGCAACTTTATAAAGAATGAATTATTTTGTCACATTATGTTTTAATTCATTCCTTAATTCCCTCATTTTTTATATATTCCGTATCATCATATCAATTTCCCCTTGTTTTTTCAATCATTCTGCTTTTTTATCTTCACAACAGATTGGCGAGACAATTTTTATTACGGTATTGAAGGAGTTACTCCGGTAAACAAATAAGCAGCTCATTTTGATCCGTTTTCAAACTTTTTTATTCTATTTCAATGGCATTTACCGGACAGCTTTGTGCAGCTTCTTTTGCGACATCCTCCTGCTCCGGTAATATTTCGCCATCTGCAAGCGCCACGTTCTCATCCGTCATTCGAAACACTACCGGACAAATGCTCGCACACAGCCCACAGCCGATACAATTTTCATTTACATATGCAGTCATAAATTTGCTCCTATCACAATATATTTTCATTTATATTCTTTACAGTCGGCACAAAATTATCCATTTATATAACATAATTCTTCCGAAAAAAGACAGACTAAATCATATGATTGGAGGAGACAACATGAAAATCATCAAGCACTTTTTTCAAAAAATTATGTTATTTGTATTATGCGGATATATCTACTGTTTTATCGAATTAATCTATAGAGGTTACACTCACATATCCATGTTTTTGTTGAGTGGCTTTCTGGGTGTATACTGCATTAATCTTCCTCATTATTTATACCGTCATAAACCGGACTATTTTGAACGGGTATTAAGTTCTACCGTTTTGTGTACCCTTGGAGAAGGCATCACCGGATTAATTGTGAATGTCTACTTGGAACTGAACGTCTGGGATTACAGCAGCCTGCCCTTCACCTTCTTCTGGGGTCAGTGCAATGCATTTTTCGTACTTGCTTGGGCATTCATTATCGGACTTATCGGAATCTTTTTTTGCGATGGTTATTGGTACTATATCTGTAAATATAAAGAGCAGCCCTATTACAAAATCTTTGGAAAAGAATTTTTGAGACTGCCCAAAAGAAAAAATGAAAAAAAGCGGGTATCTCCATAAGGATGATACCCGTTTTTCTCATTCGTTTTCTTCTAACCAGATTTCCTTTGCAATGGCAAGAAGATCCGAATCGATTTTCCCAAGCTCTGCTTCTTCACTTAAAATGTCAAAAGCAACTTTGACGGACTTCGGCTTTTTATACGGGCGGTCATCCGCAATCAACGAATCATAGATGTCCATAATCGTTAGGATTCGCGTCATAACATCCAGCTTATCCGCACCAATTCCGTTCGGATAACCTTTTGCATTTAATAGTTCGTGATGATTTGACGCCATTGCCCTTACATCCTGATAATCCTTTCCAAAATGCATATGGCTCAGAATTTTATCCGTATATACAACATGACTCTGCATGATGGTTCGCTCATGCTCCGAAAGTGTTCCCGCCTTAATATGTAAATCATCCCATTCTTCAGTTGTCAGGTATGGTATTCTTTCTCCATCCGGCGAAACATATTCTGTCTTCCCGATATGGTCAATCATTTCCCATTCATCCTCTTTTAACGGACGGCCACAGTTAAATCCACCAAGTTTTTCTAAAAAGGTTTGAATCTCTGCAATCCGTTCATCTGCTTCTCTGCGGGGAAGTGCACCCATAAGCGCATCATTTTCCAGCTTTAATGAGATCATTTCCAGTCTTGCACGCAAGGGAGCTTCCAGATGTCCAAGTTTTGTCGGCTTATCCATGACTTCCAAGGGAACATCCATTTTTCCTATATCATGCAACATCGCTGCAAGGTACATCTGATTTTTATCCTTTTTAGAAAAATGAAGTTCCGTTCTTTTTTCTTTATGCATCCTGTTTATATAATCCAGCATCTGGAGCGAACGCTTTGCCACATTTTTTGTATGATTGGCATTATATGGAGTTCTACCTTCAATGGCTTCCGCCATACAATCAGCCATGGAGAAAAGCATCTTTTGCATCTCATCGGCACGTTCCTTTTGAAGACCGACATATCGGATAAGCAGAAAAACAAAGAATGTTACAACTGCAGCTATCGGCACATATAATACCGAAAAGCGGACACCCGATATTCGGAAAACAAGCAATGTACACAAAGGGTACAAAATGGTCATTCCCAATGTTGCAAATAGCTTCGTCCGTACCCTGCACTTTCTTATCAGAATACTGAATAAGCCTATTAAAATTGACGCAACAAGTACCTCCGTCCAAACCGGAGCGGGATAAATACGTCTGTTTGTCGCAAAGGCCCAGGCAGCATTCGCATGACACTCTACCCCATACATTTCCGTCGCGTGATCAATCGGGACACGATAGGAATCAAGCATTCCCTCTTCATGCGCACCGACAAGCACAATACTGTCCGCAAAATATCCGATAGGAACACTCCCATCCAATACCTTCGACATGGAAATCGTTTCAAAATCACCGGGATTGCCGCTATACTGAATTTCAACAACGGACGGAAGATCGGAAAGCGATTCTTTTCCACAGATACTTTCTGCTATCTGATAAGAAAAACTTTTATATAAGACACCTTCCGATGATACCGTCGTATATACCTTGCGGACATATCCGTCTTCATCCAATATGATGTTTGTAAATCCCGAACAGGATACTGCATCCAATCCTTCATACGCAGTCGTTTCATTTGTAATACTACTTTCCAATGCAAAACCCTTTTGTGTCTCCACAAGCCGGCTGTCACTTTCCAGTTTGGATGCAAACAGTACATTTCCGGACTTCTTTACAGCATCGACAAGAGCTTTATCACCTTCCGAATGATTCGTCCCCGTAAAAATTACATCCATTCCAATCAGGCGCGGACTATTTTGCGAATCTTTATTTAGTATTCCGATTAAATCTGCAAATAGTTGCCTGTCCCAGTCCGAATAGGGACCAAGCTCCGATAACGTTGCCTCATCAATAGCAATGATTTTAATCTGATTTGGGATTGCATCCGGCTCTTGGAATAAAGAATCCTCTGCAATGACTTCCAATTCTTTGGGTATTTTAAAAACGATAATAAATACTGTAAATAAGATAAGAAAAATGTTCGGCAAAATGCTCAAAACAATATTTTTGGTTTTACTCACAGATAACTCTCCCTTATAGAAAAAAGTATATCATAAAATTAATTCTTATGTCTGTCCAAAGAGGAACTTGCCGCCCTTTCTGCAGATCTCGTTACCTTAAGGTGACATGCTGGCAAATAATCTCACGCATCAGGATTTATGCAATGTCCATTCCACAAATAATCGAAA
The DNA here is from genome assembly GCA_017387565.1 of Lachnospiraceae bacterium. Lineage (GTDB taxonomy): Bacteria > Bacillota > Clostridia > Lachnospirales > Lachnospiraceae > UBA2882. Next base: position 43,324 of record JAFOEY010000004.1, read on the forward strand.
TTACCAATCACATTTTATCAATATCAAAAAATCGGCTCACCTGATTCTTTGCCTTTAAAACGTCAAAAGAACAAGCATAATCAAATCTGTCCCCTTTTGTATTTCCGATTTCGTTCGATTTCTTCAACATACCCGTAATGATATAAAATGTAGCAGACAGACCTAATAAAACACCTGCCACAGAATAAAGAAAAAATAAATCCATATCACATATCCTGCCTTTCTTTCACAAAATCCCTGACTACTTTCTCGGTTGTCAGATGCAAACTCTTTCTAAGACTTTGAAGATTGCGTAAACCTCCTGCCAACAATGCCGGAATTCCAAGAAATAAAACAGAATCAACCCATCCTTGCATTTCTATATCAAAACAGGCAATTCTGGGAAGAATAAATGCACCAAGCACACTAAGCAGAATTCCCATTATAATTGCTGTTTTCAAAGTCTTAGGTCGGCTTGGAGGAAGAGCACCAACAACTTTTCCGGTTTGACCGTTTACCAGAATCGTGTATTCCCGGTCGCCCTCATGAAAAATCATAAACCACACCGGAAATAATGCATACTCCTCTTTTTCAATGGCATACTTAGGACTGCTTTTCAACAATGTACATTGTTTCAATGCAACATTTTTTTGCATCTGCTCCCAGAACATTTCTTTGACACGTGACAGGGCAATGGTTTTTAACTGATCTGTCTTGGAATCCATCAAATCAGCATAAAATCCGGACAAATATTCTACCTTAAAATCCATCATGTCTCTATCATAAAACGGTTCCAAACGTTCTGATGATTCATTTGACAAACGATCCGATGCATCCACCGGAATGTTTTTGTATGTAGCAACTGCCTCCCGAAAGCAAATCATTGTGCTACTATCATTGCTGCCTTTTTCCGTATATTGCCCCTGTATCAGTTGTTTATCTTTGTAACAAATATCATAAAGCCAAAAAGGAACATAGATTCCCCGCAGCAAATCAGGATTAAAATACTTTATTTCATCCGGAACAAATTTTCCCTGTATGAATTTTTCCCGGATATTGGCAATTGCATAGTTTTTTGTAATGGAAAATGGAATAATATACTTCGGTCTCCTTCTTTTCGCTATGCGATCAAAGACAATGGTTGGTTGTCCGCAATACGCACAATACGTCGACGCCTCTACGTCATTAATGACAAGCTCTGCTCCGCAGCTTTTACATGTATATATCTCACATTCTATGAAATCATCAGTCCGCGAAGGATCGTCAATTTTTGAATGATTGCCAATTTTCAAATCATCGTCGGCTTTCTTTGTAAGTTCTTTTTCCTCGTCAGTTTCCTCAACAGGAAACATACCCAGACAATACTCACATACCATCATTTGAAGTTCGGCATCGTATTTTAATGCACCACCGCAAAAATTGCATTTTTGAGTCATTTTTCGTATTCTCCCTTTTCATTGTCACTTTTTGTTGTCATATGAAACTCTGTTTATAATTGAATACTCCTTTATTTAAAGCACTCTATGTCAATATCAATTCAACTCTTCTAAGCAAAAAATCAATAATATTAACATGGATAATTCCATCATGACTCATATCAATTTTATCAAGAGACATAACATATTTAGGTGATGCATCGGTGATTTTGCTATATGCTCCAAATTCTCTTTTTATGGTTTCTTCACTTGCTAATAAATATGAAACCTGTATAAAGCACTTCTTTCCGTTCTTTATTGCGACAAAATCAATTTCTCCTTTATATGTTTTACCGGCAAATACCGTAAATCCCCTTGTCCGCAATTCGTTATATATAATGTTTTCTAAAAAGAAAGTATCCTCATAGTTAATTGTATTTGTATTAATTGTCCTAAATCCAACATCTATAGCATATTGTTTTTCCTTATTGCTTAATGCTGATTTTCCAACAATGTTATATCTTCCTACTCCATGTATCAAATATGCCTTTTTCATACGCTCCAGGTAGTTATATATTGTCCGCTTTGATATATTTTTGTTATTTTTTTTATACGTATCAATAATGTTTTCAATAGACAATTCTTTTCCGGCGTTTGCAAGAATATATAATGAGATATCCATAAATGCCTTTTTATCAGCACTTTTTGTCTTTCCTACAATATCCCTATTGACGATACTTTCATACAAATTCACTAAGTATTTATGAGCTGCCGACTCTTCTGTATAATCAAATCGAAGTGGAAATCCACCCCATTTTAAATAATCCATAAACAAATCATCCGTAAACTCTTTATTGTTGAGTTCAAAATATTGCTTCATTTCAAAAAAAGAAAAAGGGAAAATCTCAAACTCAACCGTTCTTCCCGTAAGCAGAGTGGATAGTTCTCCTGAAAGCAATGCCGAATTGCTACCGGTAACAAAAAGAGATACATTAAGCGTTGCCCTAAATGAAGCCAATGCTTTCTCGAAGCTTTCAATATGCTGGATCTCATCTAAAAAAATATAGTATTTATCATCATCAAGAATTCTGCTTTTAATGTCTTTATTCAAGTCCGAAGCATCAACGATATAATCATAATCCATATCTTCAAAATTTAAATAAATGATATGATCTTTACTAATTCCATTATCTAACAATTCATCCTTTATTGTATCTAGTAAAATTGATTTTCCGGATCTTCGTACGCCTGTTATAACTTTTATTATATCAGAATCATAATATGGCCTTATTTGCTCAAGATATGTTTCTCTTTTAAGTTTCATATATGCACCTCCACAATTCACATTATACCAATCGTTATTTATTTGTGCAAGCACACTTTGCACAAATTCATCGTTTTTAGTTTTTTGTGCACTATTTAATTCAAATTTATGTTCTGCGCCGAACTTGTACCCCATACAGATTGGCAGAAAAATCATCCCAAAAATAACGACATAAATAAAAACAAGGCTGTCGCATTAAGTAATTAGTGCAACAGCCCTACTAAAATAAAACTTATCTGTCCAGATTTCGCGCAATGGTTTTGATCACTTCATCCATCACAATCGGCTTTGACAAATGCCCGTTCATTCCGGCTTCCATTGATGCCTGTACATCCTCAGCAAAGGCATTTGCCGTCATCGCAATAATAGGAATCTCTTCTCCATCAGGACGATTTTTTAAATTGCGGATAGCATTTGTCGCCTCATAACCATTCTTATTTGGCATCATGACATCCATAAGAATGATATCAAATGTGCCCGGCGGATTGTCCGTAAAGATATTTACTACTTCGTCACCATCACCGGCTCTGGTAATTTGCATTCCAAGTTCTTCCAACTGTACAATCGCTATTTCAGCGTTTAAATCATTGTCTTCAGCCAAAAGAACTTTCAGTCCGGTTAAGTCTACTTTATCAACAGCATAATCCGTTTTCTTTACTTCACATTCATCCGTGATTTCCATAGGCAAATCAACAATAAATGTTGAACCAACACCCTTTTTACTCTCCACCAAAATCGTTCCACCCATTAGGTCAACATACTTTTTGGTGATAGTCATGCCTAAACCGGTACCCTTATACTGCGTCCGGGCACCATGCTCTTCCTGTGAAAACTCATCAAAAATATGATCAACAAATTCTTCAGACATGCCAATACCGGTATCGGTTATCCGATATCTTACATGAATATATTTTTCATCTTTTTCTTTATCATAGCTAACCGCATAGGTGACAGTACCACCATCATTCGTAAACTTTACGGCATTTCCGAGAATGTTTACCAATATCTCCCTGACACGCACGGCATCGGTCAATACATAGCGGGCTTGCGGTTCTTCGACTTCGGTTTGAAAGTTGATATTACGATTGGACAGGTAACCGGACATTATGGTAAGCACAGAATTCGAAACTTCAGCAATATCAACAGGTGTCGGCATATATTGGATTTTACCGCTTTCAATACGGCTGATATCCAACACATCATTGATAAGAGCAAGCAAATGATCGGAACTGTCACTGATTTTATCCAGACAATTCTTGATTTCAGGCGATGGACTATGTTTCATCGCAATATTGGTAAAACCGATAATGGCATTCATAGGTGTCCGAATGTCATGAGACATATTATTGAGGAAAGTACTTTTTGCTGCATTGGCTGACTCTGCCATCAGACGCAGTTGATTCAATTCCTTGTTTGTCTCCTGCTCCAGCTTCACCATTTGACTACTGCGTTGCACCTTAATCAAACTAAAGAACGCCAATAACATCAATAATGCTATAACGGATATGAAAATTGTCAGTGTCCGAACGGTGGAATTCATCATATTCATGGTACTGATTGCCACAGCATCCGCAGGAATTAAAAGCATCAACGTCATATCATAGTCATCTAACGTTGTAAGACAATAGTAATACTCAGTCTGATCCAACAGTATATTTGCAGCTGCAATACCATTCTTATCCAGTTGCTCTTTGATCATGTCAAAACTCCGTCCCTGAACATACTCCGCTTCTTCTAACGCCTTGTAAACATTCCGGGCACCAATGACATCGTCAATATCTGCATCAAAATAGACTAATGTTCCATTTTTCTTGATGATATAAGTTGCCGCACTGCCTCCGTAGGTCGTGGTGGTATAATATTGTTTCACCGTCCGGATATCTTTCAATAACACGACATGGGTAAAGCGGATTTTATCATCTCCCATTGTGATGGGCGTATCCAATTCCTGCGAAAACACCAAAAAGCTTCCATCAATCGTATCGGTTTCAGAAACAAAGGTATGCCGCTTTTCTCCATCCAACAGATGGCTGATATCATACCAGATTCCTGCCGGACCGTCACTTAAATACGCGGTACCCTGTTCATCTAAAAGCATCACCCGACACCCATACATATCCGTACAGAAATCATTTTCCATATGCGCTATGTTCTCAGACACATCCTGACTGTCCTTGAAATGATTTCCCTGTACAGCGTTATTGAGGCCTGCCACTAAATTCCAATGGGTTTGAAGGCCATTGTCCAAATTCGTCCGAATCTGAGTAACCATTTCCTCTAACTGACTGGAACGCTCCTCAATCGTCAACTTCATTAAAGAATTACGTATGAAAAGTACGCCAAACGCCAGGACAACGACCAAAATCATCGCAAACGCAACGGGCAAAAGATATGTAATTATTCGTTTTCTCTTCTGCATATGAGTGCTCTCCCCAAATTCTCTTTACACACTGTACATTAAGTAATTATCCTGCCATTTATCGCATAATAATATAATCCGTTGGTGCTTCCAGTTGTCCGCCTTCTTCCACCAGACGCTGCATCAGATATCCTTCTGCCTTGGGACCGGTTGAATCAACTTCCTCTACTCCCATCTGTTCCATAACCTCAGACATATACCAGTCACGTTCGCCGTAGATTAGGAAAGAATAGGTTTTACTGCGATCCAGTTCTTCTCCCTCTATCGTCAGGGCATTGAGTGTATATCCACTTTCCGTTTTGGTAATATCCATCTCGAAACCACTGGATACATACAAGGTACTGTCATTGCAGACCGCACCACGGTTGCCGGTCATCGAGAGTGTTGTCTCCACAAGTGTATAAATCTGATCACCGGTCAGTTCCATAAGTCCCGGCCAACCGCCGTCATTCTTTGCCAGATAACCCAGATCTTTCTGAGAATAATCACCGGCATAAATATCGCTGGCAGCATAACAGGACTGCATAAACACCAGATCCACACCGGACAATACGCGCATCGTATTTGCAATGGCAGAAGCCGCCTGATTGCCATGTTCCGGGGTGAAATCGTTGGAGTAAGCGGTGTCGATGTGGGCAACAATCTCCGTACCCGGTTCTTCCCCGGCTAACTCCTCATTAAACACAGCCAATGCTTCCTCCGGTGTCTTAACTTCATCGTTTAAGATCATCTGCACGACATCTTTGGAAATACGGAACATCTCATTGGATGCCAAACGAATATACAACTTATTCTGTTCCATATAGGGTTTCAGGTTATCCATCTCCGGCATCAGTTCCAATGTCACGTCTTTTTTGTAAGGCACCATGTTTTTACCGTAGGAAATATGATCCTGCCCCTGCTGATTTACCATAGCGGTCATGATATCCAAAATCAACTTTTCCCGTTCAGGATCATCCATCCCCTTATTGGAAGCCGCAATCTGGAATGTAGGATAGGTCAGATACCAGTTATTCTGTTCTGTCTGTCCGAAATAAGGTAACAAAAGCACCTCGTCCTGACCGCGACCGGGGAAGGAAATAACATCCGCACCGGTACCACGGAACATGGCAGCTTTGCCCTCACTAAACAGTTCCTTCGGTGTTCTGTTCTGATAGGTAGCATCCTCTGCGCCAAGACCAACTTTTTCTTTAAAATCGAAGAAATTCTCGAAAATAGGCAGCCATACTTCCTTTGAAAGCTCCTGTGTAGCGCCACTCTCATACTGCTGGCGCCACTTACGTCCCTCTATACTTTGAAGCATTGGAATGGATGCGCCCTGCAAAACCTCCATGCAGGTATAATCCGCAGAAAAGTCTGACACAAAGCTTCGAATGCCTGCTTCTTCAAAAGTCTCACAAGCATCAATAAAGCTTTCATAGTCTGTTGGAATGGGCACATTGTACTCATCGAACAGGGTTTTGTTGATGATAATGCCATCCACCTCCTCGCAGGTGGGAAGCCAGTTTACCGACCCATCATCATAGGTATAGCTGTCAAGATAAGAGCCATAATATGTAGAAGCCAGTTCCGTATTGCTCAAATCATACAAATAATCCTTTAAAAGAACCGCATCCTTCAGGGCAAAGCGGCGCACCGTCAAAATGTCGGGCATATCGTCATGATCCTGACGAAAACGGTAGTAATCCGTGGAATTGGTTGCTAAAACAAATTCAAATTCTACCTCCGGGAACAGATCACAGAGATACTCAGTATAGGTATCCAACATCTGATTGCCCCAGCAGGCAACTACGACCTTTTCCTTTTGTTCTCCCTGTGAAACAGCATTTTCCTGTTCATCTGCCTTTGACACGACATTTCCCTGTTCATCTGTCTGTGTTTTCACATCATTTTCTTCTTTACCATTCTGGTTACCGCAGCCCATAAACAGTGTTGCTGCCATGACTACTGAAAGCAAAATGCAAACTGCTCTCTTCATAATTCTTCTCCTTTGTCATTTGATTTTCCCTTTGAGAATGAATTCTTAGCTATTGAACGAAGTCAGACAATACACTGCTTAGACACTGTATAAAAAAAGACACTCCGATTTATCATAGCGTGCCTCTAGCTTACTTCCTGCAACTGGCTACCATACTGTAATTTCAGGCCCTATAGCTTTGCGTCATACTCTTTCGGGTATTTTGCCGAATTTATATGCAATAAACTATTCAGCAATCCACCATTGCTTCCCACATGAAATTCTACTGTTTTATAAAACAAATCACTGCTTCCGATTGTGAGTACACTCATGTAAAGCATCATCTGCACCGTGTACAGAACTACTACTAAATAATGTTTGATCTTGATTTTACATATCTCACAAATATTAAAAAAAATGAGCATTGGTGCAAAAATCCCTATAAGATATGTCAGCTTATTTGCCAAAATCGCCGTTTCCAAACAAGTCGCGCTTGCTAAAGTATAATAACCACCATTACCAATCACTGTTATTATTATTAATAGGATTTGATTTATTTTCATATTTTCATTTATGGCAACAGACCATAAAAAGATCAATACTGAAACCAAAAAGCAAACCAGATAAAGCATGATTATTATCTCCTTAACAGTAATTCTATAACTTATACGAAGATCGTACATGATACATTTAATCATTCAATTCTGCGCATAATTTAATTGATGTTACCATTTTTTCGTTGAAAAAACAAGAAATCTCCATCTCTTTCTAACATATTTTTTCATTTTCAAATAATATCTTCTACCTCAATCATATGTAATTTTTGTAAACACCGAGTAAAAGTTATTTTTCAATATTTACAACATTCCATCTTCCCTATATCAAATCCGGAATCTCATCCCAGATAGTAACCGCCATAACAAAATCCCAAAAGGGAAAGGCCTGTGCTTCTGTCACGGGTTTACCAATCAGTCGGTATATTTTTCTAATAATGTAGGATGCTTCTAATCTTCTATTGAAATGAGGTAAGCCTTTTGACAAAATAGTTTGGCAGAATAGTATGGTTGAAAAAGAAAATAAAATACTATACAATGTAACAGACTTAAACAAAAGAAGAATATAAAGAAGATGGATTAAAAGAAAATAAAGATAAAAAGAAGAAAACAGGCAGGAAATGCATATGAATTGTTTAGTAGATCAGATTGAAAAAGTTGTAAGAGAATGTGGAGAAATTTTACTGCATGCGGATCGAACCGCATCTTTTGTGTCATCAAAAGAAGGTCATGGAAATTTTGTGACGGTATATGATAAAAAGATTCAGGAAAAGCTGCAAAAAGATCTGGCAGTTGTATTGCCCGAAGCTGTATTTGTCGGGGAGGAAGAAGATATGCATGCCGATATTCATAACGGATATGCTTTTGTTGTTGATCCAATCGATGGAACTGCTAATTTTGTTCGCGATTTGAAAGCCAGTGTGATTTCAGTCGGATTATTAAAAGATGGACAGCCTTATATCGGCGTTATTTACAATCCCTATTTGGATGAGATGTATACAGCAAAGAAAGATTGCGGGGCATTTTTGAATAAAAAACCAATTAAGGTATCGGATAAGCCATTGTCAGACGGATTGGTGTTGTTTGGGACAGCTCCCTATTATAAAGAATTAAATGATAAGGCATTTGATATGGCGCATCACTTTTTTAAACAGGCACTGGATTTACGTCGCACAGGGACCGCTGCACTTGATATCTGCCTGATTGCTTCGGGAAGGGCTGAACTGTTTTTTGAACTGATATTACAGCCTTGGGACTATGCAGCCGGTTGTATTATTTTAACAGAAGCAGGTGGCAAAATTGAAACGCTGGAAGGGACTTCTGTTACCTTTGATAAACCCTGCTCTGTCATTGCTACAAACGGATGTAAGGTTGTTCCGTATAAAGGATAAACAATGGAAAGCAATGGAAAGTATTGTGATTTATTGGATATAATTGGAATAAATACTGGAAAAATAGCATTGCGATATTATTGGGAAAATAATGAAAAAATATGAAAAAGAATAAAAAAGAATAATGGCAAGAATAATGAAAAAAATTATAAAAAGCAAGAAAAATAATTATAAAATTGCTTGACAAGTACAATGCATTTAATATATACTAACAAAGTCGGTTGCAAAAAGTAATCGAAACAAAAAATGGGATCTTAGCTCAGCTGGGAGAGCATCTGCCTTACAAGCAGAGGGTCATAGGTTCGAGCCCTATAGGTCCCATTTATATGGCGAGATAGCTCAGTTGGCTAGAGCATACGGTTCATACCCGTAGTGTCGAGGGTTCGAATCCCCCTCTCGCTATTCCGATAGGTCCCGAGAGCCTTGATTTTATAAGGTTTTTGGGATTTTTAATTTTGAAAAAGTAATCAAAGTAATCAAAAAGGTAATCAAATAAAAAAGCACTTGGATATATATTCTCCAAATGCTTTGTGTTTTATTGTTATTTAATTTTCTTCACACCATTGCTTATATTCGTCTAGTCTTTGAATATAACCGGTAAATTCAGGGACAGTAAAATCCAATTCTGAATGTCTAACAGGAAATATAATTCCTTTACTTATTAATTGTGCTCTAGTTGGTGAAATTGTTTTTACTTTTTTGTTCAATTGCTTTGATACATTAGAAATTGTACATGGTAATTCTTCACAAGATACCATTGCAAATATAAATTTCTTTTCACCATCTGAACATCTCTCATATCTAACTTTAAAAAATCCAACATCTAATAAAGTGAAAAATTCTTCTATATTATTATCAATATGACACTCTTGAATTATTTTATCATCAGTATTCTTATAAACAACTTGACACAGCTGTTGAATAAAAAATGGGTATCCTTTTGTAATCTTTATTATTTTTTTAATTGCATCTTCTGTATAAGATATTTTAAATTTTTTAGCAGGTTCTACTATTGCTTTTTTTGATTGGTCATCTGTTAATGAACCTATTTCTTTATACAAAAACAATCTTTCTGAATAAGATTTTTCCTCTGATAGCATTTTATATATTTTTGGTAATCCGGCACCCACAATCATTACAGGGTATCCAAGTTGATTGGTGCGATGTAATGCAGCAATTAAAGAACCTAATTCATTCTGTTTCATATATTGAATTTCATCAATAAAGAAGCATATTGGTGTTTCCGTTTTATATGCCGTTTCTCCAATTGTTACAAATACTTCTGTTAAGCTCTGGGTTAAGCTATTTGACTTATATAACTCTCTTTCTTGTACAGATAAAGAAAATGTACTACCATTTGGATCAAATGATACAACTAACGATTTTATTGCATCCAATGGTTTTTGTATTAAATGTTTAAATTTCTCTTTTGTACTTACTTTTCTTAGAAAAGCTTGTGAACAAGTTGCAATTTGAGAAATAAAATCATTTCTTTCTTCTACTTCAATATGTCTACAAAATATCTCTTTTTCTTCAGCTATATCTTGTAGTTTGTTTATGAGAACTGTTTTCCCAACTCCACGTAATCCACTAAATATAATAGATTGTGTTGGAATGTTCATTTTTAACGCGATAAACATCTGTTCAATAGCATTAATATCATCATCACGTCCAGCAATATATGTTGGCATTAATCCTGCACCTGGCCTATATGGATTTACTTTAAACATAAAATCACCTCCAATTGTATTATTACACACTTTCACGTCGTTGTCAATTTCCTTGCGTCGATTTACGTTGTTAAAAGTGCTAGACTTTTCTCTTGTTTCAGCTGCCATTGAATTTATTTCTAGGGAACGTCTGCTTTGAGAATGTCTGGCCTATATGGATTTACTTTAAACATAAAATCATGCTATACTTATAGAAAGGTAATTTTATGGTTTTTGAAACAATAAATAAACCATTTGAACTTAAGCCTTACCGTTTGAGGCCAAAAGAAAAAACTAAAATCGAACACGAAATTAACACTAATTATAGCAAGTATAATGGACAAGAATATTGTGTACATTATTCATATGGATTGGATAACATAGCATATAGATATTATTTTGAAAACCATGGTTTCAATCAGTATAATATATATATGCGAAGAAAAATCAAGTCAAGAAAGAGATGATTATATGGAAGAACTAATTAGTAGATTAAATGCAATTTCAAATTCTTATTTTGAATTTGTTGATAGTGTTATTGATTATGCCGAAGAAAAAGAAACTCATTTATACCTAATAACAGAGTATCTAAATACCAATCCTTCGGCTACGCCCTCAGATGTACTAAAATTTATATCTTTTCAACCAGACTTCTTTGATAATGAAGAAGTTCATGTTAATAATGCTCTGCTTGTTGGATAACAAACATAGTATATTTATTTTGATTACTCCTAAATGAGGTGAATTTATGCGAATAGGAATGGGATATGATGTTCACAAATTAGTGGAAGGCCGCGATTTAATCATGGGTGGTGTAACAATCCCCTATGAAAAAGGACTCTTAGGTCACTCCGATGCTGACGTATTGTTGCATGCGATTATGGATGCTTTACTTGGTGCTGCTGCACTCGGAGACATTGGCAAACATTTTCCGGATACGGATGAAAAGTACAAAGGAATTTCCAGTATCGAATTATTAAAGCATGTGGGAAGCTTATTGGAAGAAAATCATTTCATGATTGAAAACATTGATGCTACCATTATTGCACAGCGTCCCAAAATGCGCCCCTATATTGACCAGATGCGCCAAAACATTGCCGATGCTTTAGAGGTTGACATAACACAAATTAATGTAAAAGCCACAACCGAAGAAGGTTTAGGCTTTACCGGAAGTGGTGAAGGCATATCTTCTCAGGCAATCTGCATGTTGACATCACCTGCAAGTCTCATGGATATGCAGGCTGACATAAGTCAAATGTCGAATCAGCAGGCAGTTCCCGGTGGTAACTGTGGCGGATGCATGGGATGTCCAAGAAACCAAGCATGACCATAAACACAATTTGAAATATTACGTTGTTATCTAAGCGAAAACAAATACCAATGTTTCTGTGATTGATATCATAATTTCAATTACACAAACGAAACCTTGCATACAAATTTAATATGGATGAAAAAATAACACAAAAAATGTCGGGCTAAAATTTATTTAGCCCGACATCTTCTTTCATAACATCAATTTTCTTAATTAACAAATCATAGCTTACCTTATCATTAACGCAAACCGTGACCTTATCATTTACCTTATGCCCCATCAGCGCTTTTCCCACCGGCGATTCCGTACTAATCAATCCTTTAAGCGAATTTTCACGCATCGTTGTCACGATGCAGTAAGTCTCTTCACTGTGATCATCACAAAACTCAACGGTCACTTCTTTATTGATACCGACTTCATCTTCCGGAGATTCATCCGATACAATCACCGCGGTCTTAATCATGCGTTCCAAAAAACGGATACGGCTTTCATTGGCATTCTTTTCTTTCTTGGCAGCCTTATATTCAAAATTTTCGCTTAGGTCACCATGTGCCCTTGCCGTTTTCACATGCTCTAAGAGTTCCTGTCGGACCGTAATTTTACGGTATTCGATTTCCTCCTGCATTTTTTCAATATCACTTTTCGTTAATTCGTTATTCATAATTCACGCTCTCTTAATATTGCTCGAATATTAATTTCCCTTCAGTTTTCCAATCGCATTCTCTGCAATCAGGCATTCGCAATGTTCCTTAATAAACATTGCATGCTCTGCCTTTTCTGAAACGAAATGTCCATATTCATATGCTGTCAGATACACTCCGGCCAGTGTTCCGGCCTCTGATTCATTTCTATCAACAATCAGATAATAAGTATCATGGTCATGATCTTTATACAAACTACTACCGACTTCCTTCGGTAATTCTACGGCTTTGACATATCCGAACAGATCGGAAACTCTGTCAAAAGCAAATATTTTCCGATCCAGACTGACAAGATGCCTTGTTCCATCCGAATTCGTTCGAATGGTGTCATCCAGCCCTTTTTCAATCTCTTTATGAATATTTTGCAAAAACTTTTGGAAAAGTTCCGTCCGCTCTTCGTCCGTTGCATTTTCAACCTGATCAAGGACTTCATCCGGAATCGGAATGCCCGCATCCTTTTTTAAAGCATTTATCACGGTTCGAAGATCAAATTGCGGTTTCTCCGTTAAAAAGATGGCCAATCCATGCTCTTTAACCGGCGCAATCTGAAGAGAAGTAAGCGGTCCCTGTGGCTTGTATCCAACTTCTTCACTCGCCTGTTGTACAATGACATGCAAAAACTCCATTGCATTTTCACTGCGTGTAAAAAAATCTTCAATTGAAACATCATATTGGTCCATGTCCTGTTCTGTCACAACACATTTGACCATATGTTCATTGACTCTGAAAAATTCCATTCTATCACATCCGATCAGGTGCACTAAATCCTAAAACATCAATACATGTTTCCAGAATTTCTTTCGTTAACTGTAACAGTGCAATATATCCCGCCTGTTTAACCTCATCTTCTTCCTGCATGATTTTGGTTGCATGATAGAAGTGGTTAAATGCATTTGCCAAATCATAAATATATGCACACACTTTATGCGGTGCCATTTCCGCCCAGGCATTTTCCATCATGGCATTAAAGCCTGCCAAATTCATCATCAGTTCTTTTTCCGCAGCACTTTCTGCTTTTAAAATAGATGCCTGATCTGCGTTTTTTCCGGTTGCGGCATATTTTGTCAATATAGATTTAATACGAACAATCGTATATAAAATATACGGACCTGTATCTCCCTCAAAAGAAGTAAATCGATCCACGTCAAAGACATAATCTTTGCTCGCCTGATTTGATAAATCTCCATATTTTATAGCTGCTAATGCAACTATCTGGGCTGTTTTTTTTGCTTCCTCTTCAGGAACTTCATGATTGCTCACAATTTTTTCATACATCTGATCGTTGATATCGCGAATCAGATTTTCCAGACGCATAACACCACCCTGACGGGTTTTAAAAGGTTTTCCGTCTTTGCCATTCATCGTACCAAAACCAACAAAGGTCAGTTTTGTTTCGGGTGTAACCAGCTTGGTCTTGCGTGCACAACGGAACACCTGTGTAAAGTACAATTCCTGTCTTTTATCTACAACATAAATGATATGATCCGGCTCGATTTTTTCCATACGCTCCTTAATGGTCGCCAAATCTGTCGTATTGTATAAAGAAGCTCCGTCGCTTTTTAAAATCATACAGGGCGGGATTTCCTTGGTATCGGTCTCTTCTTTTACATCAACTACCAGCGCACCTTCGGATTCATGTGCGTATCCTTCCCGTTTCATATATTCAACCATGCCGGGAATGACATCATGGACATCGGATTCTCCTTTCCATAAATCAAATTCCACATTTAATTTCTCATAATTTTTCTTGAGATCGGAAACAGAAACATTAATAATATGATTCCACAAAGCCCGATATCCTCTCTCCCCATTTTGCAATCTGAATGTTGCATCCATGGCACGCTCTTTATAAGACGCATCTTCTTTTGATTTTAAACTTGCAGCAGGATATATTTCCTCAAGTTCAGAAATCGTAAAAGGTGCCTCTTTGGGATAATCCCCATCAAAGCTTTCATCAAAATACGGAAGATCTGGCTGTCTTTCTTTTAATTCGGTGATAATCAACCCCATCTGAAGCCCCCAGTCTCCTAAATGGATATCACCGATTACCTCATGACCGTTGTATCTGGCAATCCGCTTAATACTCTCTCCAATGATGGCAGAACGTAAATGACCGACATGCAGAGGTTTTGCGACATTCGGTCCACCGTAGTCAATCACAATCTTTGACGGCTCTTTTGCTTCTTCAAGCCCATATTTTTTATCAGCTTTCATTTCTTCCAGATAATCCGCAATAAACTGTTCATCCAGACGAATATTTAAAAATCCGGGAGCAACAGCCTCCACTGATGCAAATACCTTACTGTCTGCACATTTTGCGGCAACATCATTTGCAATCATAATCGGTGCCTTATGATAGAGTTTCGCACCCGCCATGGCTCCGTTGCACTGATATTCGCACAAATCCGGTCTATTTGATACGGTTACCTTGCCTAACTCGCCGTCATATCCGGCCTCGGTAAATGCATGTTTCATTTCTTCTGAAATTAAATCTAAAAATTTTTTCATCTTATCCCTCATTTTTCATTCTGACTGAATACACAGCCACAGAAATTTTGTCTGTATAAATCATATTCCTTTGATAATTCAATGGAACGTTTATAACCGTTTTTCTTTTTAAAGTCTGATGGCAAAAACGGGACATGAACTTCTTTACCGCAGGCCTCCCCAATGGCATTGAGCCTTTCAGCATCCTTTAAAGGACTAATGGTTAAAGAGGTGGTAAAATAATCATATCCTGATTTCGCTGCATATCTGGCAGCTTCTTTTAAACGCAATTCAAAACAAATACCACAACGTTCACCGCCTTCTTTGTCTTTTTCATGCCCTTTTACAGCATCAAAAAACAGTGTCGGCTCATAATTACCTTCAACAAAATCAATGGGATATTTACACTTCTTTTGCGCATTGAAAGCATCAATCAGACGTTTTTGTTCCTTCACACGTTTGCAATACTCCGTCTCGCTTGTAATGTTCGGATTATAATATAATACCGTAATGGAAAAATAGTTTCCCAGATACTCCAGCACATAACTGCTACATGGTGCACAGCAACAATGAATAAGTAGTTTTTTCCCTTGTATATTCGGCAGTTCCAATATCTCATCCAGCTTTTTTTGATAATTTATGCTCATCATTATTCCCAAACCATTTTATTTTTCAGATGTCTGCTCATCATCCGGTTCCTGTTCTTTTTGGGATGTCTGCCCGTCATCCGTTTCCTGTTCTTTCTTGGATGTCTGCCCGTCATCCGTTTCCTGTTCTTTCTTGGATGTCTGCCCGTCATCCGTTTCCTGTTCTTTCTCGGATGTCTGCCCGTCATCCGGTTCCTGTTCTTTCTCGGATGTCTGCCCGCCATCCGTTTCTTGTTCTTTCTCGGATGTCTGCTCTATTTTATTCATTTTAGCAATTCTTTGTATTTGAGCTGCAATCAATTCCCTTGCGATGTCATCATTTTTCTTTGCTTCGCTTACCGAAGTATCCGAAAAAACATCAAGTTCACAGAACTGTTCCAAAAATCTGGCACCCGGAATCGGTCTTGAATAATAATACCCCTGCACATAACGCACACCAATTTTACGAAGCATTTCTACCTGATCTTTGGTTTCTACACCTTCACAAATAACTTTAATGCCCAGACCGTGTGCCATCTCAACGATCTTGGTCAAAATCAGAATGGAAGCCTCCGATGTGATAGATTCACTAAAGAATTCCTTATCAATTTTTAATACATCAAACGGGAAATCCTTTAACATATTCAACGATGAATAGCCTGATCCGAAATCGTCCATCGAAAGCGGAATATCCTCTGCTTTTAAACTATTCATAATCGATAGCATCTTTCCCTGGTCCATAAACAGAACGGTCTCTGTTACTTCCAATTCTATACTTCTTTTCGGAACGTCATAGCGATGAAGTACTTCTTTTACCTTTTCCAAATACTGCGGATTATGAAGCAAAACACGTGACTGGTTAACTGATATCGGATAAACCGTTTTTCCTGCATCCACAAGTTGTCTGATTAATTGACATGCACTTTCAAGCATATACATATCCAATTGCTCAATAAAACCGTTTTTTTCAAAGACAGGTATAAAATCAGAAGGATACACCATGGTTCCATCGTCACGAATCCAACGAACCAATGCTTCACCACCATATAGACGATTTTCACTGATATCCCATTTAGGCTGAATAAACAGCTTGAACTCTCCATTAAACAATGCACTTTCCATGGTCGATTCAATCATATCGACCTTGCGCATATCCTTTACCATTTTATCTGAATAAATGGCAACACTTTCTTTTTCTTCACCATTTAATTCTTTTCTGGCTGCATTTGCTTTATCAATAATAACCGAAATATCTTCAGAAGAATCCTGGATTTTATATACACCACGTTTAAATTTGATAGGATATCGGATGCCGATATCCAAAGCCCTTGCATTTACCTTATCTGTAAAAACAAACAATCTTTCTTCCATAACCAGTGTATTCTTAGTCAACAGAACAAATTGGTCTGCATTCATACGGACACATATTTCGTTGGAAGAGAAAATGCGTTCTGCTTCTTCCGTAATCGCCTTCAATAGCAAATCCGCCTTTTCATGCCCATATGCCTCATTAATATAACGAAAGTTCGAAATATCAAACCGATGTACGGAAAATGCCATTCCTTTATAACGCTTAAGGATTTCAGTAGCCTCACGCTTAAAGTAGTTCAGGTTTTTACCACCTGTAATTTCATCTTCAAACGCAAACTGCTCTATCATTTTATTTACTCTTGCACTACTTAAAAATCCTAAAATCAAGATAAGCAACATCAGAAAAATAATGATGATTACCGTACCGACCGTACTGCCGACAATACGGCTTTCACTCATGTTGAATGCATCATCCGAATAGAAAAGGGCAACAACAACATCCTCATATCCATCCACCGTAACACATGCCAGATAATAATTCATACCATCTTTATTCTGGCATACAACGGTCTCGCCATCCGGAGTCGCATTCTCAATAGTTGATTTCAATTTAGAAACCGAACGAGTGTTAATATGATACATAGTAGTTGAAAAATCCAGGAAATTTTCATATTTCTTCTGCTCATTTTCCATGGGATATGTTGTTGCCAGAATATGGGTATCTCGGTCAAAAACATAAATTTCACCGATACTCTTCATATTGGCAAATGCTTCACTCTCGATCATATGCGCACAGTTCTGGGAAGCAACAACAATTCCTTCAAATTTTTCCTCAACAAAAACAGGAACAACATAAAGCAGCATGTATATTTCCTGATTCAGAAAATAATCATTTACAACAAAGAAGCAATTATTGGTAATCGTACTAAGATCTTCAAAACGTTCCCTGACATTACGAACATCACCATCTTCATAAAGTGCAACCCCATCTTCTGTAATATAAACCAAATCCGTAATATCATCCGAAGTTGCGTATTTTGATAATGTCAGTACAATCTGAGCATCCGTACACTGTTTAGACAGCTTCGCTTCAATTTCCTCGCAGGCACTGTTTGTGCTTTTCTCGATTCCCTTCATCCGATCATTCATTGCTTTCTCAGCAACCTTCAACTGCGATTCGTACTGTTCACTGATGACATCTTTTAAATTGTCCCGTATTAAACGAATATGCACAAAACAGGCTATCAGGATTCCAAGAGAAGCCAATACACCTATAATGATGGACGGTATGATATTTTTACGGGCACTTCCATGTGCATTTTTCTTTTCCCAATTAAACATGAGTCTCTCCATAACATACATAGTTTTTCGCCATTTATCCCCAATTACCTTCCGGCGAAAAAATCTTACTTAAGTAAAATACTTAAATTATATGGTTGCTATATCAATCAAATTCAATTTATCCTTCTTGCCATTTTCCAGACTTGTCAGAAGTGCATTTGCCGTATCTAAGCTTGTCAGACAATTGACACCGGTCTCAATTGCGGTTCTTCTGATTAAGAAACCGTCTCTTGACTTATCCCGTCCCTGTGTCGGTGTATCAATTACCAGGTCAATACGGTGTCCAAGCAGTAAATCCATAACCGTCGGTGATTCCTGTTGGATTTTATTAACCTTTCTGGCTGCGACGCCTGCATCTTTTAATGCCTTTGCCGTAGAACGTGTTGCATAAATGGTATATCCCAGCTTTTCAAATCGTCTGCCGATTTCAATGGCCTCTCCCTTGTCCGCATCTTTTACGGTAATAATCAACTGCTTGTGCTTCGGAAGATCAATACCGGCTCCTAAAAACGCTTTGTACAAAGCTTCATCAAAGCTCTCGGCAATGCCAAGACATTCTCCGGTAGACTTCATTTCCGGTCCTAAGCTGATTTCCGCACCACGGATTTTTTCAAACGAGAATACCGGCATTTTGATTGCAAAGTAATCGGCTTTGGGCTGAAGTCCGGGCTCATAGCCCAAATCCCTGATTTTTTTACCGATAATGACTTCCGTTGCCAGATCTACAATCGGAATTCCCGTCACTTTACTGATATAGGGAACGGTACGCGAGGATCTGGGATTGACTTCAATAACATAAACCTCATCACCCATGGCAATAAACTGAATATTAATCAGACCGATAACATGTAGCGCTTTTGCGAGACGTCTGGAATATTCTGCAATCGTCTCTCTGACTTTATCGCTGATTGTCGGTGCCGGATATACGGAAATACTATCTCCGGAATGTACACCGGTACGCTCAATATGTTCCATAATACCCGGAATTAAGATATCGGTTCCGTCACAGACAGCATCGACTTCCAACTCTTTTCCCTGCAAATATTTATCTACCAAAATCGGATGATCCTGGGCATAACGGTTGATAACCGCCATAAACTCTTCAATCTCGGCATCATTTAACGCAATCTGCATGCCCTGTCCACCCAATACATAGGACGGACGAACCAGTACCGGATAACCAAGTCTGTTGGCAACTTCTTTGGCTTCTTCTGCTGTATATACGGTTCCGCCTGCTGCCCTCGGAATACCGGTCTCTTCCAAAATCTTATCAAACAATTCTCTGTCTTCGGCAGCATCCACATCTTCGGCCTTGGTACCTAAAATCGGAACTCCCATCTTCATCAGGCTTTCCGTTAATTTAATTGCTGTCTGACCACCGAACTGAACCACGGCTCCATCCGGTTTTTCAAGACGGACAATGTTTTCCACATCCTCCGGTGTCAGAGGCTCAAAATACAATTTATCTGCGATATCAAAGTCAGTTGAAACTGTTTCCGGATTGTTATTTACGATAATGGTTTCATAGCCCGCTTTTGAAAACGCCCATGTGGCATGAACGGAGCAATAGTCAAATTCCACACCCTGACCGATACGGATAGGACCGGAGCCCAAAACCAGAACTTTCTTTTCCGGTCTTGTTTCTACGGCTTCATTTTCCGAACCGAATACCGAATAATAATAAGGGGTTGCCGCCTCAAATTCTGCGGCACAGGTATCTACCATCTTGAAAGCGGCAACGATACCATTGTCATAACGCATCTGACGAATTTCTGTCTCACTCTTTCCGGTAAGCTTTGCAATCACATTATCCGGGAATTCCAGACGCTTTGCCTCTTTCAATAACTCTACCGTGAGGTCAGAGTTTTTCAATTGTTGTTCCATTTCAACCAGAATGGCGATTTTATCAATAAACCAGATATCAACTTTGGTAATATCATGAATGGTTTCATAATCAATCCCCTTGCGGATTGCTTCCGCAATGATAAAGATTCTCTGGTCATCCACAATTTTCAAGCGTTCTTTTAAGTCTTCAACGGAATATTCCGAAAAATCATAACTCATTAAAGAATCGACATGCTGCTCCAATGAGCGGAGTGCTTTCATCAAAGCACCTTCGAAATTGTTACAGATACTCATGACCTCACCGGTCGCTTTCATCTGTGTGGTAAGCGTACGCTTTGCGGTAATGAATTTATCAAAAGGAAGTCTTGGCATCTTTACGACACAATAGTCCAGTGTCGGTTCAAAGCTGGCATAGGTCTTGCCGGTAATGGCATTTTTGATTTCATCGAGTGTATAGCCTAACGCAATCTTTGCTGCAACTTTGGCAATGGGATAACCCGTTGCTTTGGATGCCAGTGCCGAAGATCGGCTTACACGGGGATTAACTTCGATAACACAGTATTCAAAACTCGTAGGGTGCAATGCAAACTGGACATTGCAGCCACCGGTAATCTGAAGCTCATCGATAATATTGAGTGCGGCAGTACGAAGCATCTGGTACTCTTTATCGCCCAATGTCTGGGAAGGTGCCACAACAATACTGTCACCGGTATGAACACCGACAGGATCGATATTTTCCATATTACATACGGTAATACAGTTACCCGCACTATCACGCATCACTTCATATTCAATTTCTTTCCAGCCGGCAATACAACGCTCAACCAAAACCTGTCCGACACGGGATAGACGAAGGCCGTTTTCCAGAATTTCTTCCAGTTCTGCCTGATTATGTGCAATACCGCCGCCGGAACCGCCAAGCGTATATGCCGGGCGAAGTACCACGGGATATCCGATGGTATTGGTAAATGCAACACCGTCTTCCACATTTTCCACAACCAAAGATGCAGCACAGGGTTCTCCGATTTTTTCCATCGTATCTTTGAATTCCTGACGATCCTCTGCTTTTTTGATGGTTGCGGCTGTCGTTCCGAGCAAAGTCACATTGTGGGATTTTAAGAATCCGCTTTCCTCTAACTCCATACCCAGATTGAGTCCGGCCTGTCCTCCAAGGGTCGGTAAGATACTGTCCGGTTTTTCTTTTTCAATCAGTTGCTCTAACACCTTAACAGTCAGAGGTTCAATATACACTCTGTCCGCAATATTTTTATCGGTCATAATGGTGGCAGGGTTGGAATTGACCAAAACAACCTCCACACCTTCTTCTTTTAGCGATCTGCAGGCCTGTGTTCCCGCATAATCAAATTCTGCTGCCTGACCGATAACAATCGGTCCGGAACCAATTACGAGTACTTTTTTAACATTGGGATTCTTAGGCATCTTTCTCCACCTCCATCATCTGAATAAAACGGTCAAACAAGTAACCCGAATCCTGAGGTCCGGGACATGCTTCCGGATGGAACTGGACTGTGAAAATATTTTTGCCCGTATAGGCAAGTCCTTCACAGGTGCCGTCGTTTACATTGATAAATGCCGGAGTGGCAATGGAAGGGTCAAGTCTCTCCATATCTACAACATATCCGTGATTTTGTGAAGAAATATAAACTCTTCCGGTCGCTAAATCTTTAACCGGATGATTACCGCCCCTGTGGCCGTATTTCATCTTGTAAGTATCTGCTCCGGTTGCAAGTGCCATCAACTGATGTCCTAAACAAATGGCAAAAATCGGAACGTTGCTATCATATAACTTTTTGATATTTTCTATTACTTCTGTACAAGTCTTGGGATCTCCCGGTCCGTTTGATAACATGATGCCGTCCGGCTGATCTGCCAAAATTTCTTCTGCAGGAGTGCGTGCCGGATAAACCGTCACATCGCATCCTCTCTGAACAAGATTTCTCGCAATATTATCTTTGGCTCCCAAATCTAAAAGCGCGACTTTTTTTCCGGCACCGTTTAATACTCTGACTAAAGACGGTCTCATTTCTTTTTCACCGGTATATTTGGCAGAACCGGATATCGGGCCGTTTTCTGAAAGCTCCAAAGAACCTTTTAAACTATATTTTTGCTCACATGTAACAATATCAACCACATTACCTACCGTATAGGCTCTTAACTTTTCTTTTATCAACTCAAGATCCGTAGGCTCATGGGTTGTAATCATTCCGTTCATGGTGCCCTTTTCACGTAAAATCTTTGTCAGGGCTCTTGTATCAATACCGGCAATCCCCGGAATATCATACTCACACAAAACATCCTGAATTGTTGCATTACAACGAAAGTTACTGGGAATACGGGAAAGTTCCCTGACGATAAATCCGTCAGGCCAGATCTTTCTTGATTCCATATCCTCTCTGCATATACCATAGTTGCCAATTAACGGATAGGTCATGCAAACCGCCTGTCCCGCATAAGAGGGGTCGGTTAACACTTCCAGATATCCTGCCATCGAAGTATTGAATACAATCTCGCTGATAATCTCTTTTTCAGCGCCGATATGCGTTCCTTCAAAAACAGTACCATCTTCCAAGATTAAAAATGCCTTCATTGCTGTCACCTGCTTATCCTTTCGCATAATCGACTAATTATAGCACATACAGCCATCCGTTTTCAACTATCTTGGTCTGTTTTCTACTGATTTTCGCCATGAAGAAAAAACATTTTTCAACAGTTTTTTGCTGAATGCGGGGGTGTCCTTACAGAAATCTATATCTTTATCCGCCTCGTACTTCGGTTTTTAGTCATTCTAAGCGGCATGCTCACAAAATGTATACTAAATGCCCGGTTTCAAAACTCAGACTTCGTCTTCAAACAGTTGAAACCGGGCATTAATTTTGTTCGCCATGCCGCTAAGAATGACACAAAACCTCGTAAAAGCCGGCGGGTAAAGATATAGATTTCTGTAAGGACGATTTGCTATCCCCCTAAAGTTACAAAAAAGTAAGAGATGTCGGCAAAATATATTCTCTCTGGAAACACAAATTCGAAAAGAGAATTTATATATTTTTTCTTGCCTAAGATAAGTATATAACATATGATATATACAGGGTCAAAAATTATAATTTATTGTCCCGCTCACACATGTGCAAGTAGTGATTTTCGCCAGAAAATCAACAGATTGCGAAAGCCGCATGGTAGCGGAGCAATTCATATATCATTTTATCAGTTTTCCAAAAATAAAACAGTCACTCAATTTAGAATAAGGATTAAAATTTTACAATAAAAAGGAGTTTGATATGAATCAGGCATTAGCATCCGTAAAAGAAGAAATTAAAAAGGTCATCCGGGGCAAAGATGATGTACTGGACGTGGTATTATGTACTCTTCTTGCCAAAGGTCATATTCTTTTAGAAGATATTCCGGGAGTCGGCAAAACCACACTGGCAGTTGCTCTAAGCCGTGCTATCGGCTTATCCTACAAAAGAATGCAGTTTACACCGGACGTTTTACCAAGTGATATTCTCGGTTTTTCCATGTACGATAAAGAAACCGGCAATTTTGAATTCAGAAAAGGCGCTATTTTCACCAATCTGTTTTTAGCCGATGAAATAAACCGGACTTCACCCAAAACACAGTCCGCTTTATTAGAGGTCATGGAAGAACGACGGGTCAGCATCGAAGGCGTGACTTACAGCTTAGAGCCGCCTTTCTTTGTCATCGCCACGCAAAATCCCATTGGTGCATCCGGCACCCAGAAATTACCCGATTCACAACTTGACCGTTTTTTTGTGCGTCTAAGTCTCGGTTATCCTGACCATAAATCGGCAACCGAAATTTTAAAAGGTCATTCCATGGAACATATTGACGAAGTCTCACCCGTTATGAATACGGCAGATTTGTTAAATCTTCAAAAAAAGGCAGATTCTGTTTTTGCGAGTGATGCTATCTGTGATTATATTGTATCCCTTACTGAAGCAACCAGAAACACGGATTTACTGACCCAGGGGATTTCCCCCCGAGGCTCCCTTGCGATATTAAAAATGGCAAAGGCATATGCCTGCTATCAGGACAGGGATTATGTCATTCCGCAGGATATTCACAAAATATTCTATTCGGTATGCAACCACCGTATGATTTTATCCACCAAAGCCAAAGCATCCGGAAAGGACACTGCCGATATTGTACAGCAGACATTGGAGCTGATTCCTATCCCCGAGCTTTCCTGATTTTTACGCTTTCCTATTTTTCTTTTTCTCGCTTATTTACTGCGTTTTATGAAATCGGAGGCTTTTGCATATGAAAAAACACTTTGCGCCAAGTATTCCTGGTTCTTTTATCTCATATTTGTTCTTTATTTTGATGTCTGTTTTTTTTGCTTTCTTCTATCAACAGACTTTCTTTTATATGCTTGTCATTTTAGAACTGTGTCTTCCTGCCATCTCCTATTATCTGTCTAAACGTTGTTTTAATAAGCTCCAGCCTGTTTTGATGATTCATCCGAATACGACCCAAAAAGGCTGCACTGCAAATATCATCGTACAGATAAAAAATCCTGTAAAGTTACCCTTCTCTTCGATTGCAGCAACCATATCTTTCTGCTCTTTTTTCTACCACGATGAAGATAAAAAAACACATTTGCTTTCTCTGCGGCCTCATTCCGATAATCAGCTCATATTTCCGGTTACTCTTTCAAAATGCGGCTTATACGAGGCTTCGATTTTACAGTTGGAAGGTTATGATTACCTGCATCTTTTTCGTTTTCAAAAGAATTGTGATTTAAAAGCGCAGATACGTATATTTCCGACTTTTCAGGTTGAGGAAAACAGGCATGAAGCAATTTATACAGAGGGGTTTGATGAATTTGAAGAAGCGGAAAAAAAGGGAAATGTATCCTCCAATGTGACCGATATCCGTGAATACAGGCCCGGTGACCGCTTGCAGAAAATCCACTGGAAGCTTTCTTCCAAAATTGACAAACTCATGGTAAAAGAAAACGAGGCCACATCGACCAATGAATTCTTTTTACTCTTAGAGTTATACCAACCGTCCAAAGACACATGCGCTCTTGATGCATCTTTATCTGATGTACTCGATCGCGCTTTGGAAGAAGCACACAGTCTGGCATTGGAGTTGATAGAAGCACAGGAAATTTTTGTTTTTGCCTTTTATTCCACAACGCGGGAAGATTTTGTTATGTCAACCGTTCGATGCGAA
The DNA here is from genome assembly GCA_017387565.1 of Lachnospiraceae bacterium. Taxonomy (GTDB): domain Bacteria; phylum Bacillota; class Clostridia; order Lachnospirales; family Lachnospiraceae; genus UBA2882. Next base: position 68,909 of record JAFOEY010000004.1, read on the forward strand.
GAAGATTTAATAAATGCATTCTCAGAATGCTTTTATGAAAAAGCCTATGAAACCGAAAATCTGGCACTTGATATCTATGAAAAAACCGGTCTTTGCAAAGGAACCCTGTTACATGTAACCCACAAAGGAGTCGATGATGTCACTGCTTAATCTGTCATTATTCCAAAAAAAGAATATTATTTCGCAGGAAGTTCAACCATTTTCGGGCTTTATCCTGCATGATAATCAAAATCATGATGCCAATGATACACTTATTCATTGTTTTGTAAAAGGTACCATCATCTGTTCTGCGACATTCGGAGCAATTCATGGCATCCTGACAGAATTTGATATTTCATACAACTATGCTTTGGTCTTTGCCATTATTTTTCTGGCATCCATGGCATTATCCTTCATGCATATGAATAAGTGGATTTTTAATATCGGTTATCCGCTTCTGTTTATATTGTTTGCAAGCTCCCTGTTTAAAAACCGTACACTTGCAAACAGCGGTTTTCAGGCTTTTATCAACATTTTCAACGAAGCTTACAGTAAACACTTCCTGCTCAATTTCACCCGTGAATCAACCGAGCTTGTATCCAATCGATTTTTGTCCGTAACCACAACTTCCATATTCGTCGGAATTTTCATCGCCATATTGGTCAATGTTGCTATCTTTCATGATATGTACTATCTGTCTGTATTTAACTTTACCTTCTGGCCATTGCAGTTAGGTATTTATATCGGTCAATATCCATCTTATGTCGCTTTCGTCTTTGTTTTTTATGCTTATTTTGCGACCTGTTTTCTAAAGCTAAGCGGTCACTATCATTTTATTGGCTCCGGTAAAAAGAAAACCTATCATTTTGCATATCAGATAAAAGAAGAAGCTTACATCTTTCATAAATCAAATGCACGTACCATGGCCGGTTTATGTACATTTGCAGGAATAATAGCACTCTTCTTTTCCATCTTTTGCTCATTAAGTGTAAAAAATTCAGAAACCGAATCCATGCATTCCGGAGCTCTGAAAAGCTCCCTGGATGAAAATGTCAAAATTCTGGTACAGTCCGGCATTTCCGGAATGTTTAACCGCTATGAGGCAACCGGTGGAATTAGCGCCGGCAAACTGGGTGGTATCAGAAGTGTACGACCTGATTACGAAACCGATTTAATAGCAACATTTGTTCCTTATGCATATGAACGGATTTATTTAAAGAGTTATACCGGTGCATTCTATACTTCAACCGAATGGATGGCTCCCACAAAAGAAAACGGTTATATTTATAGTAATATTGACGAAAATCAAATTGCTTTTACAGAAAGTAAGACCATGTATGAACTGATGAATAATCAGATAACACCCCTGATGAGTGCAAAAATGCTGATTGAAAACGTAGGCGCATCCACCAATTATCAATACCTTCCGTATTTTGTCGAATCGCTTCCTGAGCACAGCCATATAACAAAAGAAAGTACTTTGACAGGTATTTCTCCCCTTAACCGGACCGTCGAAGTTTCTTTCATTCCTTATTCCGTAACTAATTTTGGAATTTCAAATTCTGATTCTAACTTATATGATTTTTATAAAACAGAGGAAGAACAGGAAATGGCTCGCGCATACAAGACAGAAGCCTATAATAACTATTTGTCTATTCCCATGTCTATTCAGGATGAAATTGACTCCTACCATGAACTTATTGGCGAAAGTCCGGATATGGATGAGCAGATTACCTTAATCCGTAATTTTTTGTATTCTAATTACACCTATGATATGTCTCCGGGGTCAACTCCATACAACAAAGACTATGTCACTTATTTTCTGGGTGAACAAAAAAGAGGATACTGTGCACATTTCGCAACAGCAGCAACCCTGCTGTTACGTTCCTACGGTATCCCTGCCCGCTACGTTGAGGGCTATGTCATTGATCAGAGTGACATCGCAGAAAAAGGAAAGATTACGGATTATTCATTCAATGATTTCTTTACCGGCACCAAATTTCTTACCGGCAATCAGATTATTTCCGTGGAAATTCCTGATGGAAATGCCCATGCATGGACCGAAGTTTATATTGACAATTTTGGCTGGATTCCGGTAGATATGACACCCCCCTCTACAGATAAGGAGGAAATCAGCTACAACGAATTTTTATCAGCTCTCTCCGGCCTCCTTTCCGGCAATATGGGCGAAAACCAGACACAACAGATTGAATATACCGGAAATGATTACAGTGATTTATTTAATTCCATTCAGATTGGAACATCTCCGGTTTTCATCTGTTTTCTCATCACAATATTTCTGGTCTTGTCTGCACCGATAACAATAAAAGGAATACAGATTTATTTTGCTTACCGCAAACGTCATAAGGATTATTGTCACGGGATATATAAAAGCTCTATTGCTTTTGCATATCGGCAACTAAAAAACAGAGTGGAAAAATACACAAACAGACATGGTTTTAAAGCCTCAATTCACCTGCCGGAAGATTTATGCGAACAAATATGTGATTTTATTGGCAAAAATCAGAAAAATAAAAAAGTCCGTCATCTGGAACATTTTTTACAAAAGCAAAAAATATCCATAAACGAACTTTTTTCCTTAACCCAGCAATGTATTTATTCTAATGCTCACATTAATAAAAAAGAGGCCGATGTCCTAATTGAGTTTTATCGGATTGCCAATAAAATGATTTCATAATCACGCTCTGCCCGGAATTCCTTCTATTCATGCAGACGGTGAATCAGTCGATAAACAATGTCTCCTTCATTAACTAAAGGCTCCGTATGAGAAAAGAATACGATTCCTTCCGTATCAGCAACAATGGTTTCTATCACGTCGCCAAGAAACGGATCTATTACATAGCCCAGTTCCTGACCATAACGAACCTCCTGTCCCGTTTCAATCAGGCGTTTAAAAATACCGCTTTTTGTGGAAGAAACATTGCTTAAATCCTCCTCCAAAATAATATGGGAAATATAACCACTGTGACTTTCATATTTTATCAATCCCATACGGGTCAAAAATCTCAAAACCGCAGCAACAGCCTGTTTTGCGCTTTTCTCATCAATCCGGTCGTTGGCATTGGTATAAACCGAAAATGCAGCTGTCATCTCATTCTGCCAATTATAATTTAATGTTTTGGTATCAATTGGCTGTGGCTTTCGAACCACAACATACGGCAGTCCAAACAAATTGGCAAGCGACGTGTTCTGGTATCCGGTTTCCATCATCCGGACATGTGGCACAAATTCTCCATTCAGATAAAAAGAAGCAAACTGAATTCCATAACTGTAGTCTTTGATTGCTTTTAACAGACCACTGGCAATTCGCGAAGAAGTACTCTCTTCATCATTTCCCGGAAACATCCGGTTAATATCGGTATTATCCACCGGCCAGAATTTTCTCCCCACATTCATGGAATAATAATTGATACAAGGAATAACCATGATTTCTTTATTGTTGGTAATACATCCGTTCTTTTCAAGTTCTCGTAATGCTTTAATCAACTGTGAACAGATATAAAGCTGTTGTATCTCATTTCCTCTGACAGGACCTAAAATACATGCACTTTTCATCCCTTTTCCAAAGGAATAGCCTTTGATTTCAAAATCTTCCCGATAAGGAGCTTTCATGGAAAAAATGATCTGTTCTTTCATGATTTTTTCTCCGTTTCTTCTTTCAAAATGCGACCTATAAGAGCACCTTCATAAGCAAGCGGATGTTCACGGAGTGTAAACAGCCTTCCATCACACGGAGCCTTTACCTGATAGATAACTTCGCCAAGAAGTGGATTAATCATCTCACCTAATACCATCCCTTTGGTAACATAGGAGTCATTCTCGGCAAGAGGCATGAAAACACCCGATTCGGAAGCTCGGATAAAAGAAATATCGTCATTGCGGATAATGCGTGGTTCCATAACCGGAATCCCTTCATCTTCCCATAAACCAAGCTTGTTCATCAGATGAAGGATACCATCCACAACCTGCTCTCCATATTCTCTGTTAATACGATTTCCAAGACCCATTTCCATGATAAGCGCAGGAACTCCCAGTTTGCACATACTGTATGCCAGACTCGATTCATGAACCGTTGCCGCTGCATTTATCCAAATTAAATCGACATTTAGTTGTTTCGCATACGGAACCATCATATTCTCAAATTCTTCACTGATACGTACCTGTGGAATCTCTTTCACAAACGTATCGGATGCATGTACATCAATCACCACTTCTGCGCCTTTTAAAGAATCAACTATGGACGCAATTACTTTATCCATCATAGTTCCGTCCTTTTGTCCCGGGAACATATGGTTTAAATCCATATCTAAAATCGGTACTGTTCTCACTCCGGTATCCATTCCTAATGGATTTAATGCCGGATAAATATCGACCGTACCTCTCAACTTATATTTTTGGGCTTTAATACGTCTAATTAATTCATAACATACAAACTGACCTTCTAATTCGTCTCCGTGAGCACCGGTGACCACACATATCCGACCACGATTCTCATTTCCGTTTTCCGGACATATACGATTTCTTCGAATTACAAGGTTTTCTTTGACATATAATGCTGCTTTTGTAACATTCTCTATCATACTACGTTTCTTCTTTCAGAAGTCCTTTCATCAAATAAAGGATTTCTTTATTGACCGCTTTTTCACTAATGCCAACTGTCTGGGACATCACACGCAGTCCTTCTAAAACATACATCATATTACTGGCATATCCCTTAGGATCAGCACATACAAATTCCCCTGTTCTAACTCCGTCCGAAATAAGCTTTTCAATAATCTGTACGGCTGCATCAAATTGCAGTTTTAAAGGATTCTCTTTTAATGGATATTGGTTTTCAAAGAAAAATTCATAGGTTGCCCGAATCAGGCTCTCTTTTTTCTGGCATAATTCCTTCTTTTGTTCCTTCAAAAATAAAGCCAGAATGTCTGAACTGCTGGCCCTGTGAGAAACGGCTTTTGAAAAAACATCGTCTTCATCATCTTCCGAATCATTCAGAACTGCCAGAAAAATATCTTTTGTGCTGTCAAAATACAGATATAATCCACCACGACTGATTTCACATGCTTCTACAATATCCTTCATGGTAACGTCTTTATATCCTCTTTTGGAAAACACTTCTCTGGCTTTCTTTATTATATATTGTCTTTTTTGTGCTGATTTCTCGCCCATTATTCCTCTGACTCCGTTTCATCATCATCACACAATTCTTCAACATTCTCTTCTGCCGGCTCTTCTGCAGTCTCTTCTGCCGATTCTTCTTCCAGCTCTTCCGCCGATTCTTCTTCCGGCTCCTCTGCAATCTCTTCTATCGATTCTTCTGCCGTCTCTTCTGCAGTCTCTTCTATCGTTTCTTCTTCCGGCTCTTCTGCTATCTCTTCTTCCGGCTCTTCTACAGTTTCTTCAACCGCTTCTTCCGGCTCTTCTGCTGTCTCTTCAACCGATTCTTCTGCTGTCTCTTCAACCGTCTCCTCTGCGGTCTCTTCTACCGGTTCTTCTTCCGGTGCAAAAACAACTACAACTCCATTTTCTCTCTCATAATGAAGTCTGGGAATATCATCCGGATTAAGCTCCCCAGCAAGCACTGCTGCAAACTCTTCATCCGTCCAATCCTCATCATCGACCGGTGTGAATTCATAATCACGGGGCAGTTCCACTTCAAATACAACTACAACCCCATTTTCTCTCTCATAATGAAGTTTAGGAATATCATCCGGATTAAGTTCCCCTGCAAGCACTGCCGAAAATTCTTCATCCGTCCAATCCTCATCATCAACCGGCGGAAATTCATAATCAAAAGGCAATACAACTTGGGGAATATTTGAGGAAGCCGTTCCCTCAGAAGCCTCCGTCGTACCATGCTCTTTTTCCCATCGAAGTCTTGGTATATCATTCGGATCCAATTCTCCGGCAAGCACCGCAGCAAACTCTTCGTCCGTCCAGTCTGCTTCATCTACCTCCGGATATGTAAATTCCTCCTCTTCAGGATAACCCTCTGCAGGAATTTCATCTTCAATAATTAACGGTTCACTCCAAAATTCAACAATCTGGCGTGCCTTTTTCAATATATTAACAAAAATACGATGTTCAACACCGTCTTTCCACAGATATGCTTTGACCATTCCGCCAAATACATAACGTGATAATATGCATTGCAAAATATCCATGTGCATAATATCGGCTTTTTCAATCAAAGCAAGTTCATCCTCATAACTCTGAATATGTTTTCTGGTGTAAAAGTATTGGTAATTCTGCTCCATAAAGACTGTTGTACTGGCATCATTTAAAAATGCCAACAAAATGGAATCATAAACCGGAAAAGACAAAGTATGTGCCATTTTTTCGCCGTCTTTATAGTATTTTGAAACATCCGCCCCGCTTTTTTCTTCCAGCCACGGAATATATTTGGAAAGCCTGATCACATCCTGTTTAAACATTTCCAAAAATTCTTCTCTGCTAAATTTCTGTTTTTGCATACAAATCCCCAACTTCACTCATTTTTGTTAGACCTTGGTACCACTTATGACATAGATGTCAATCTAAAAAAAGTATAGCATATTATCTTGATTTTGCCAATGGTGCAAAAATCGTTTTACGCCCAATAAATCCGAATATTCTGGTAACAAAAATCCCCAATATCGCCCCGGAACTGTCAATCATCACATCCTTTTTAGACGGCGTCCTCCCTGCAATAAAAGACTGATGATATTCATCCAGATAGGCAAATCCTACACAAAGCGCTCCCGCAAAAATAACAAGCCAGATCCCACGCATTCCATAGACATAAAGCGGAAACGCAACAGATACGGCAAGCAGGAAATATTCCGTAAAATGTGCCAATTTTCTCACATAATAGTGATATTCATCTGCTTTACTTTGAATTTGTGCATCACTCCAGTCCTTGTCCAGAACAATATTGGCAACTTCCACCATGGCTACACTGACCTTTCTGCTAAGTGCAGCAGAATCGGCTCCATTCTGTGCTGAAAAATTGAATATCACATACATCATAATGATGGCAGGCAAAAAAGACAGCGGTTTTAACAGCATGCGCAATAATGTTTTAATGAATAACCAGATATATCGCATATTATCCTCTCCTTACAATCCAAATCATTTTATAATCTACAATTTCATGATACCCGGATCAAAAGGTCAAAACATGAGAAAACAGCCCGAACAGGGCAGATTTCGAATGTTTTAGTATTGCGAGAGCACAATGCGCGTAACAATCCGTTGGTATCATGAGAAAGAATCTCACTGAAATTTCAAATGAAAACACAGTGTATTTTCCTCGTTTGCGCAACAAAAATTAGCATAGGCTAACTTCTTGTCAGCCTATGCTAATTATAAATCATTTTTCTGTTTTGTCAAAATCTATGCTCAAGAACTTTTATAAGAACCAACCCGATTATTTTGTTAAAAGCATCATAATCTCATTGCTACGGGCAATAAACTTGGTCATTGCTTCCGGCGCAAGAGGTGCATTCTGCAACTGAGCCAGATCATAGAGTTGTTCACAAATCATCTGTGTATGGTCTCCGTCTTCATGCTCCATAATGTATGCAACCAAAGGATGATTTGCATTTAATACAAGTGTCTCACCTTCATTGCCAAACATGCCCATATCCATTCCGCTTGAAGCATACATCTGCATCATATCCTGCATACGACGCGCATCTTCTGAAACTGTAAGAACAGATGAAACCTTCTTGTTTTTCAGTTTTTCAATCTTAACAGTCAGTTTGTCTTTCTTTAAAGCCTTCTTCATTTTCTTGGAAATGGATTCTGCTTTGGAATCGTATTCTTCCTGTGCTTTTTTCGAAGTCTTTGTCTTGAAAACGTCAGTTAAATCCGCATCAATACGGCTGAATTTAATGCCTTCATTTTTACTTTCAAGCTGTTGAACAAACGGTTGATCAATACGCTCAGTCAGATATACCGCATCCATCTTGGCCTGCTTAAACATATTAATATACTGACTTTGCTGCTTTTCATCTGTAACATAGTAGATGACTTTTTCTTTTGCTTCTTCTGTTTCCTCTGAAACCTCGTTATCCTTCTCTGCTTCATCTACGACTTCAGCTTCTACTTTTTCACCGTTTTCATCCACAGCATTTTCTTCATTGTCAGGATCAATCGGTTTTACTTCCAGACATTCGGGAAGTGTCATGTAATTGCCGTCTAAGTTTTTAAACAGAATATAATCTGTCATCTTTTCACAGAACTTGTCATCTTTTAAGCAGCCGAATTTGATAAACGGAGCAATATCATCCCAGCATTTTTCATATTCTTCTTTGTCCGTCTTGCACATACCGGAAAGCTTATCTGCAATTTTCTTACTGATAAATTCGGAAATTTTGGTTACAAATCCATCATTCTGCAATGCTGAACGTGATACATTCAAAGGAAGATCGGGACAATCGATGACACCCTTTAATAACATCAGGTATTCAGGGATTACTTCTTTGATATTGTCAGCAATAAATACCTGGTTATTATATAATTTGATTTTCCCTTCAATGGATTCATATTCCATATTGATTTTCGGGAAATAGAGAATTCCCTTTAAATTGAAAGGATAATCCATATTCAGATGGATCCAGAATAAAGGCTCTTTATAATCATGGAATACTTTTCGGTAGAATTCCAGATATTCTTCTTTCGTGCAATCTTTTGCATTTTTTGTCCACAGAGGATGCGTATCATTTACCAGCTCGGGGCGTTTTTTAATACGAACCTTTTGTTCCGGCTCTTTGGGATTGCCATCAGCATCCTTTTTATCCTCTTCCTTGGGCTCGATTTTTTCTACCACTTCATCCGTCGTAAGAACTTCCTCTTCTTTTACAACTTCCGTATCGGTTGTCTGGTATTTTCCAACATAAATTTCATAAGGCATAAATGCACAGTATTTTTTGATAACTTCTTTTGCTTCATATTCATTACAGAACTTGAGACAGTCTTCATTTACATGCAAGGTAATCTTTGTACCAACCTCCTGCATGTCGCCGTCAGCCATATCAAACTCTGTACCACCATCACATTCCCAGTGAACTGGTGTAGCTCCTGCCTGATAAGACAACGTATCGATATCAACCGTATCTGCCACCATAAATGCAGAATAAAATCCTAAACCAAAGTGACCGATAATCTGATCTTCATTTGTTTTATCTTTATACTTTGAAATAAAGTCCGTTGCACCGGAAAAAGCAATCTGGTTAATATACTCTTCTACTTCATCCGCAGTCATTCCAAGACCGTTATCCGTAATGGTAATTGTCTTATTCTCAGGACTTACTTCTACCTTAATCATCGGTTTGTAATCAGCCGGAAGTTCGTATTCTCCCATCATATCCAGCTTCTTTAATTTTGTAATAGCATCACAGCCGTTTGAAATCAATTCTCTGTAAAAAATATCGTGATCAGAATATAACCACTTCTTAATCACAGGGAATATGTTATCGCTGTCGATTGATAAATTGCCATGTTTGTTTGCCATAAAAAAATCACTTTCCTTTCCTAAAACAAGTGCCTGTTGCACCCGACATTTAGAAGTGTACACCCTGTCTGAAAGAATTTCAACACCAAATTAGCACTCAATTTGCACGAGTGCTAATAAATCTCTTGAAACCCTTGATTTTACTGGGGTTCCACAATTGTAAATTTTTTATAAAATGCTGATACCAGGGTCCAAAAGTCATACTTTTCATGCTTGCATGAAAAAGTATGACCTTGGGACCCGCAAAACATGAGAAAGTAGCCCGCTAGGGCGGATTTCACTGTAGTTTCAGTTCGCCCAAATACTGATCATAAACATCAAAAAAGTTAGAAGTCCGAATCTCTTCATCCTCAAATAATTCTATCTTTTTCCAACAGCTTTCATTCAATTGCGTAATTTGTTCCCGCGCAAAAGATCCATATACATCATTAAATGCTTCTTTTTTTCGTTGCTCAACCATTCTGATTTTATTTTCATCCGTTTCCTGTCGATTGAGTGTACTCACACATCGTAGAATATAATATCCATCAATACAAAAGATTAAATCACTGATTTCTCCTTCTGCAAGATTAAATGCCACATTTTCTATTTCAGGACTTTCCACACCTTTATAAAATGAATGGGTTAATACAGGATCATCACTGTATTCATTTGCAACAGTTTCAAAATCTTCTCCTGACTGCAGCTTTGCAAGGACATCATATGCCTTTTGTTTTATTTGAAAATCATCAACCGGCGATTTCAAATATATCCAGTCTACCGTTACCGTTCTTGCTTCGTCATCACTGATTTCCGGGTTGATATCACGGATAATGTAAGTATAAACCTTATGTGCAATCAGATACTCAGTATAATACTCCGCAACATGTTCCTGTGTTAGATTCAATGCATCAATCTCATGCGGATTCAAAGAGGAATAATACTCCTTTGCTGCAGCTTCAACCAGCTTTTTTTCTTCCTCTGTTATTGTTACATGATTTTCTTTCGCTAAAAGATTCATGATTTTAATCTGGGCCAGCTGCGCACCGACCATATCTTTCATCTTATCCTCCAGCGTTTGATTTTCCGAAGCAACGCTCCAAATTTCACTTCCATAGATTTCTTCATACCGATTCTGCGTATTGGTCAGATAAAGCATAAATTCATCCACACTACACACAGCCGTGCCAATCCGAAATACCCCATCCTTGTCAAATCCGGTTGTCAATACCACCTTATCTATGGAACGATCAGAGAAAGGCAGCCTGCACCCAGTCAACATTGTCGTTAAACTGACAAATACTACAATAAATATCAAATACTTTTTCCGTTTTTTGTCCACAACCATATATTTTCTAATTTTCCTTTTTCTGTTGGTTTTATTTTTGTAATATGGCCTACTCAGGTTATCTTATTCATTCTATTACTTACCGGCATTTTCAAAAATCAGCTTTAACTGCTCTTTCAGAACCTCATAATGTTCCATGAGTGACGCATGATGAGTCTCTATATAGTTTTCATTTTCAGCTTTTGCTGCCATTTCCAGTTCCTCCGCTTCTTTGGAAAGAGTCACAGCTCCCACTGTCTTAGAAGTACTCTTTAATGCATGTACTATCGTACGGTATTTTCCCCAGTCTTTCTTTTCAAACAAATTTTCCAGATCCGCTTTTTTATCGGAATTCAGATAATCTTTCAGTACCTCTAAATAAAAATCCCGATTCATACAATAACCAATACCGATTTCCACATCCAGTTGCGCTTCCTCTTTCAAACGCAGGAGAATATCCTTTTTTTCGTCAGTACGATTTTCCTCCAATGATATATCCGGTTCCACATCCGATTGCTCATTCACCGGCTCTATTGCAGCTTCTATATCATTCCCATCCGACTGCAGATCCGGCATCTTTTCCTTAGGATACATCTTTTCTCCCAGATATTTCACCAGTATATCATGAATCTCTCTTTCCTTAAATGGTTTTGCCAGATAATCGGTAAAGCCCGCCTTTAGATATTCCTGCCTTGCGCCTCGTGTTGCATTTGCCGTAAGCATGATAACCGGCGTCTGTTTATTGAACTGTGTTTCCAGAGTTTTCATTTTCTGCAGTGTTTCAATACCATCCATTTCCGGCATCATATGATCTAAAAAGATTAAATCATACTGCTTTTTCTGAACATATTGCAGGCATTTTTCACCGCTTTCCGCAGTGTCAATCTGCATCTGCGTCTTTTTCAAAAGACCCTTCATAACCTTCAGATTTATCTCTACATCATCGACTACCAAAATTTGTACATCAGGAGCAATAAATACTTCTCCTTTTGTTTCTGTTGTTTCCAGATAATGGTGATACCTCTTTTCAAAATCGCCCATCGGTTCCGGATTCATAACCTTCTGCGGTATTTTGGCTTTAAAGCAGGAGCCTTCACCATAAACACTTTCTACCGTTATTTCTCCACCCATCATCTGCACAAGTTTCTGGGTCAGATTTAAACCAAGTCCGGTTCCTTCTATATTACGGTTCCGTTTTTCTTCCAGACGTGTAAAAGATTGGAACAATTTTTTTAAATCTTCTTTTTTAATTCCAATTCCGGTATCACGCACGGACACAACCAACATAATCTGACGGCTGCTGACCGATTCGTAATCAACAGAAAGCGTGATACTTCCTTCTTTTGTATACTTCACGGCATTGGACAAAAAGTTATTGATAATCTGCCGGATGCGGACTTCATCGCCATACAGATGGGTAGGAAGATTCGGCTCCACCATCATACGGAAAGAAAGCTCTTTACTATCAGCTCTTACTTTTGCGATATTACAACAGTCGTTAATGACGGAAGCCAGTTAATATTCCACGGGAAGAATTTCGAGTTTTCCTGCCTCAATCTTCGAAATATCCAGAATGTCATTAATAACGGAAAGCAGTGATTCTCCCGCACTTTGAATGTTTCTTGCACATTCCTTCAGATTTTCATCTTTGCACTCTTCCAAAAGAATTGCATCCATTCCCAGAATGCCATTTAACGGTGTCCGAATTTCATGCGACATATTGGCAAGAAACCGGCTTTTTGCAACATTGGCGGCAATCGCATCATTTTTTGCCTTTTCCATAAATTTCACATGCTCGTGCATCATCTGGATCATATAAATAATCAGTGTACAAACTGCAAAAACACTTACACCATACCGGCTTGCCTTTCCCAAATCGCCAACCTTGATTGTATAAGCTCTGATAATATCGACAAAAGCACCGACCATCATACTGGCGCATCCAAAAAACCGGACTACCATCTCCATGCTCTTTTCTTTACGCGCCATTTGTCCCAAAACCACAACATTTATAATAATCAATACAACAATGATTCCATGGGATATAAAAGACATTTCCATGAAATCCACAAACCCACCGATTTGCAAAACTAATTGCACAACAATATTTATAATCGAAAGAGCAATTGCAATAAAAAACGTCTTAGACAACTTTGGAAATGCTTCACTACAATAAGTTTCAAAAAACAAAGGAGCTGTCATTAAAATAATAAAAATCAGATTGGAATACAACGTCTGATTTCCGTAAAAAACCTCCAACACCTTAGTTTCAATCAAATAATAAAAGCTCATTAACAACAAATAAACACTTAAATATTCAATTCCACCGGTTTTTCTACGAAGCATTTTCTGTGTAATTGCCAAAATCAAAAAGATTACAGCTGACATAAAAATAATCAGACTTAAGATAAGATCAAATGATTTCTGTGTGATAAAATGAAGAATAGCCACATCTCTTTTAGCAACTGATATTTCCGTTAAATACGTGGCATAATTTGCATAAGGTGAGCACATTTCAATACGGATTTCACCTTTGTCGCACTCAGACGGCAGATCGGCAAATACAATGACACTGCCCGGTGTCCGACCAAATAGCCTTTGATCATTCATACCAAAAGAATAAATCAATTCATCATCGACGAAAATGCGCAGAGTTTTGTCAGCCGATAAAAAAGTCAGAGTTTTACCAAAGTATTCTTTGGGAATCGTATTTTTTAGTATAATCTTTTCATTCGGACTGCTAATTGTATTATTGGGAAGATTTTCCAAATCCGTCTCGGTTCCGTCTTCCCGAATCAGTTTCCACCCGGAATTAAACGACTGTACATCTCCTTTTGCAAGTGTTATATCATCCACCTTTGCATAAAGAAAGGAAGCCAAAATTACAATCAACTGTATAAAAAAGATAATCCAGATGAAACGAAAGTTCTTTTTCATAGCATCCTATACTCCTTCGATAATTGGATGATGTCTGTCTGTTTTATGGTTCATACTTAAAAAGTCATTCCAATTATCCCAATTATTTGTAATACTTTGAATGGTTTCTTTTACGACATATGCATGTAACGGTTTTGTCAGATAATCGTCAATTCCAAGCTGTCTGATTTTTTCAACTGTCTCGATACTCCTGTCTGCGGTCACAAGCACAATCGGAATATTATACTTTTGCCGAATCATATTATAAAGTTCAAAACCATCAATATCCGGCATAATCAAATCCAATAAAATAATACTGATTTCCTGCTTTTCCAATATTGAAAAAGCTTCTTCTTTATTATTCACACCGATAGTATGAAATTCCGGTTCATCTTTGAAAATATGCTCCACCACTTTGATATTCATGATTTCATCATCAATCACAAGAATATTCTGAACATTCTTTTTTGATTGACACATCAGATAATGCTCGTCCTCATCAATCATCTGTATCATGATATCCGCAATTTCTTTATCAAACTGCTGTCCACGTCCTTTTTCGATTTCCGAGCGGACCTTTTCTTGTGGAAGTGCTTTTCGATAACTTCTGTCACTGGTCATGGCATCATATGCGTCAGCAACACCGATAATCCGTGAAATTTCAGGGACACTTTCACCTTCCAGTCCATTCGGATATCCTTTTCCATCATATCGCTCATGATGATATTTCGCCCCCTGGGCAATCTGCTCATCATCATGTATTCCTTTTAAAATATGATAACCGCTGATGGGATGAACCTTAATCTGCTCAAATTCATCCTCTGTCAGTTTTCCCGGTTTATTAATAACCTCCTCAGGAATCCTGATTTTACCAACATCATGCAAAAGTCCCGCATAATATATAATTCTTTGCTCTTCTTCGCTTTTACCCATTCTTTTTGCAATAGCAAGAGAATAATCTGCCACTCTCTGGGAATGTCCACTGGTATAACGGTCCTTTGCATCAATCGTATGCGTGAGCGAACGAATGATATTGGCATTCATATTGTCCAGTTTCTCTTTACTCTCATGCTCTTTTTTCTGATATTGATCAATAATTCTTGCAGAAATGGAGCAAAAAACAACAATGATTAGAAAAACAATCAAAGTAATGAAAATACCAATCATCATTTGCATCCGCAGGTCATGAAACAATCTGGTATTGCTGATAACCATTACTACATACCATTCATCCATGACCTGATCAAAAAACACCGTACAATCCTCGTCCTGGATTGACATTTCAAAGCTTTCCTTGTCCGGATCAAAAATGTTGGCAAGCATTATTTCCTGCTCTTCATTGGTCGGATATACTTTTCCTTTTTCACTTTCATCAAAATGAGCAATGATTAGTCCCGACTCATCCATAATAAAGCCATATCCCATACCATTCATCGTCATTTCCTCGGTAATGGTCTGGACTTCATTGAGTGCAACATCCAGTGATACAACACTTTCTCCGTCTGAAAGCAGCTGACTGACGGAAAACATCACGGTATTGGTCTGTGCGTCAAGATACGGAGCGACAATGGTAGCCTTTCCTCCTGCTTCTTTTGCCGCAATATACCAGTCTCTTGTTTTCGGATCATAATCTTTTGGAGGAACCCAGCCAATACCATCTAAATACTCCCCGTTGATGTAACCGTATATTCCGGTAAAGTTTTCATCAATCTGCTGAGTTTTATGCTCTGCTTCGATTGTTAAATACTGAAGAATCTCTTCGGATGAGGCACCATTTTCAATCATATAGTTGACCGTATCCGCAGTTACCCATAAAACATCCATACTTTTATTGAGGTAGTTTTCAATCATGGCAGATTCGCTTTTCATATTGCTAACACCCAGTTCTTCTATTCTTTTAACCGAACTGTAATAGAATGAAGAAAAAATATAGACTGTCATAAATACAAGCAAACAGAAAATGGCTATAATTGTAATCAAAAACTGCTTCGATATTTTATTTTTCATCTTGCATCCCCTAACACATTTTACTCCAAAAGAAGCAAAAACGAATTCACCTTTTGTATCATTACACTATGAATAAATGATACCATTTACCTTCTTTCTTTACAAGATTACAATCTATATGAATAGCATTTTCCGTTAAAATGTCGAAAAACATCTATATGTTCCAAGTGCCTGATATATACGCCTATGTTATAATAAAAAAAGCAAACGGAGATGATGTTATGACATACGAAGACTACTGTGAAATGTATGAAAACGGATTTGATGAAGTTAGAAGGAAATCATGACTGTGACATCCCAATGCAAAAAGAATGACAAAATAAAAGAATCGAAAACTTCCCTGATTCAGCATATCAAGAAAAGGACCGGTTCTTTATTTTGCCATTTTTTAACTTGTAAAGCAATCAGATATCATGATATGCAAGATACAAATACCCTCCATAAAATCCAACATACACCATAGGATATCCCAAAAAGCAAAGCATCCACTGCATATCTGACCAAATAACTCGTCCTGCAAGCAGCCAGAAGACCAAACCTGACGCTGCACAAATCAAAGAAAAACATAACAGGAACAGATATCGTTTCCATCGGATACTTATGTTTAATTTATTTACCATGTTCCATACTAATTTCATATTTATACACGCTCCTTTGTATTTATCATAAAGAAGACATGTAAATATCATTTTCTTATCAGGTAAAATGTTTGTAAAATATATCCCGCGTTTATTATTCCTAATTTCTCCAAGATTATTAATTTCAACTACCTTAATGAAACCAGTCTTTTAAAGAATTAATCATCCCTTATTTCCCCTAGTTTTGTTATAAAAATATTCTGAAAAAACAAAAAACCTTGAAAAATCAAGGTTTTTTAGCAGAGGAAGAGGGGATCGAACCCCCGTTAACGGTTTTGGAGACCGCCGCACTACCACTGTACTATTCCTCTATACATATTATTTGGCTTTGTTAACCGCCGAAGTTGATTATAACATAGTATATTGAAATAATGCAAGCTATTTTTTCTTTGCTTTTTATATTCTCATATTTACATGATACCAGGGTCAAAAGGTCATACTTTTCATGCTCGCATGAAAAAGTATGACTTTGGAACCCGCAAAACATGAGAAAGTAGCCCGATTAGGGCGGATTTCGATTGTTTACGGATTGCGAGAGCACAAAGTGCGTAGCAATCCGTTGGTATCATGGGGTCAAAATACCTTTTGACCCCAACATCATTTACATACATATATAGCAATGTATAACATTTGGCCCCCCCGTGACCAAAGAACCGTCCTACAAAAAATGTCCCCACAAACAAATAAGCCGAACGCATTCAATGCGCTCGGCCTACCTGTTTGTGTAAAAGGGGAATTCTTCCGGAATTGCTAATTAGCAAGTTCAACTCTCGTTGAACCTTTTTTATTGTATCTAAAATATCTACTTTTTTCTACAAATATATTGCTCAAAAATTGTAATATATTGCGCAATCACGACACTATATGTTCAAATTCAGCACTTTTTTATGACAAAATTGCTATTCCTACTCCGCACCAATCAGCGAAACCGCTTCCATAATATTTTTTACCGCATATAACTTCATATCTTTGACATCCGCAAGTTGTTTTTGGTTGGCGAATGGCACCACACAGCTTTGATACCCCATTTTTTTTGCTTCCATCACGCGCTGTTTTACCATGGATATTCCTCTTACTTCTCCGCTCAGTCCGACTTCTCCAAACACAATCATCTTGTCATCCACCGGCTTATTCCGATAACTCGATACCAGTGCCATAACAACGGCCAAATCCGTTGCCGGTTCCGATACCCGCATTCCACCTGCAAAATTGATATAAGCATCCTCATGTCCAAGCGGGATCCGAATCCTTTTCTCAATTACGGCAATCAATAAATTCATACGGTTAAAATCACACCCGGTTGCCTGTCTGCGTGGTATCTGAAAGTTGGTATCACAGACTAAAGCCTGCACTTCCATAAGCATCGGCCTGGTTCCTTCCATACAACAGGTGACCACAGAACCATTTGCTCCCTCCGGCTTTCCGCTGATCATAAATTCCGAAGGATTCTTGATTTCGCGAAGTCCTCCTTCTTCCATTTCAAAAACACCAATCTCATTGGTCGAGCCAAAACGGTTTTTGACGCCTCTTAAAATACGATATATATCCTGTTTATCACCTTCAAAATACAGGACAGTATCCACCATATGCTCTAATACTCTGGGACCTGCTACCGTACCTTCTTTTGTCACATGTCCCACAATGAGAACCGCAATATTTTCACCCTTTGCAAGCTGCAATAAAACAGAAGTTGATTCCCGAACCTGGGAAACACTTCCCGGTGCGGCATTGACCTCTTCATTATACATGGTCTGAATCGAATCAATGACAACAACATCCGGTTTTGCACTTTTTACGGTTTCTGCAATCACATTGAGATTGATCTCCGTAAGCAGCTTAAATTTGTCCTGAAACATCCCGATCCGGTCTGCCCGCATTTTAATCTGGGAAAGCGATTCCTCTCCCGAAATATAAAGTACTTCTCTGCCAGAATCCGATAATTGTTTACAAACCTGTAAAAGTAAAGTGGATTTCCCAATTCCGGGATCTCCACCCACTAACGTAAGGGAGCCGGGGACGATACCGCCACCCAGCACCCTGTCAAATTCTTCAATATTGGTTGTAAAACGCTCTTCCTTATCACCTTTAATTTCATTAATGGAAACTAACGCTTTTTTCTCTGTCCGGATGGAACCGGATGAAATGTGGGTACTTTTTGTAACCCGCTCCTCCACAAAACAGTTCCACTCATGACAGGCGGGACATTGTCCCATCCATTTGGAAGATTCATATCCGCAATTCTGACAAAAGAAAGCACTGCCTGCTTTTCCTTTTGCCATAGCTTATACCTCAACTACTCTTACTTCTACTTCTCCTGCTTCTGCAAGTTCAACGGAAAGATTTAACTTGCCGCTCATTCCGGTATTCATCTTTCCCACACTGGCTCCGGCAACAAAGACTTCGTATTCGGTATCCTCTTTTAATCCCAGCGTAATCTGGGCATCTTCATTGCCTTCGACCAAAAAGCTCATTCCGTCTGCACTTTCAACCAGATTGTTGACACTGGTTCCTGGTACGGATTCATATAAAAACATGCCATTCTTTTCTAATTTAGTCATTGTCTGAAATGTTTTTACTTTATAGAGATCTCCATTATGCGGAAAATCCTCTAATTTTGCTTTTGCAGCTAATGAATGGTTTCCAAAACTAATACTTCCGTCTGCCTCTGAACGAAGCAATTCTGCAACTACTGCCATACTCGTATCCTCCTGGTACTTATACATTACCACCACAAAATCTTGCGGTAAAATTATGTTTTTTCACTAGATAATCTTAGTATACCTTATTTTCTTCCTATGGTAAATACTATTCCTTTACAGAAAAGACAACTTTTTTATCCTGTATTCCTGCTCTGATTTTTTGTCCCGATTTTATATTGCCAGCCAGAATCTCTTCTGCCATGACATCCTCAATTTCTGTCTGGATAGCTCTCTTAAGCGGTCTTGCCCCCATCTTTAAGTCACTGAACTTATCGACAATGTAACTCTTTAGGGCCGGCGTAATGGTCAGATCAATATCCATTTGATTTTTGCATCTGGTGCAAAGATTTTTGGATAACAACGTCACAATCTTTGTCATGTCTTCTTTATTTAACTGATGGAATACCATAATCTCATCAATACGGTTAATAAATTCCGGCTTGAAAAGACGTTTCACTTCTTCCATGACATTGTCTTTCATCTTGTTGTAATTTTGCTTTTCTGTCGTCGTTGCCGCAAAACCAAGATTTTTGGGCTCCACAATTCTGGATGCACCGGCATTGGAAGTCATGATTAAAATCGTATTTTTGAAATTCACTTTTCTTCCCTTGGAATCAGTAATATGTCCTTCATCCAAAACCTGAAGCAGTATATTGAAGACATCCGGATGTGCTTTCTCGATTTCATCAAACAAAATCACAGAATACGGATTTCTCCGGACTTTCTCACTTAACTGCCCACCGTCATCGTGTCCGACATAGCCCGGAGGGGAACCAACCATTTTCGCAACAGAATGCGGTTCCATATATTCCGACATATCAACACGAATCAAGGCATTTTCCGAACCGAACATCGCTTCCGCAAGTGCTTTGGACAATTCCGTTTTTCCGACACCGGTCGGACCTAAAAACAGAAAAGAACCTATCGGCTTATTGGGATCTGCAAGTCCGACACGGCCTCTTCTCATGGCCTTGGCAACAGCCGTTACCGCTTCCTTCTGTCCGATGACACGTTTATGCAGGATGCTCTCTAATCGAAGCAGTCTCTCGCTTTCTTTTTCTGCAAGCTTGCTGACCGGAATTTTTGTCCACATGGATACGACATCTGCAATGTCATTTTCATTGACAACGAGGCTTCTATCTTCCATTTTCATTGCATGCCGCTCTTTTAACCGGTTATATTTTTTAACCAGTTCATCCTGCTGTATTTTAATCTCATGTGCCTGCATAAAAGCATCAAATTTAAAGGATCTTTCAATCTGTAGATCCATTTTCTTAATCTGCTCTTCCAACTCATGACATTGAGGTGGCAGATTCATTCCTTTTAAGCGAATTGCGGCAGCTGCTTCATCAATTAAATCAATAGCCTTATCCGGCAGATTCCTATCATTGATATAACGTTTGGATAATTTGACCGCTGCTTCCACTGCCTCATCGGAAATCGTAACCATATGATGCTCTTCATACTTATGCTTGATTCCCTGCAGGATTTCAATGGCCTCACTTACGGTCGGTTCTTCTACGTTAACAGGTTGAAAACGACGTTCAAGCGCAGCATCTTTGGATAAATACTTTCTATATTCCTCAATCGTAGTCGCACCAATCAGCTGAATCTCACCACGGGCAAGCGAGGGTTTTAAAATATTGGAAGCATCAATCGAACCTTCCGCACCTCCGGCACCGACAATGGTATGAATCTCATCCAAAAATAAAATAATATTGCCGGCCTGAATCACTTCGGCGATTACTTTCTTAATTCTTTCCTCAAATTCTCCACGATATTTACTGCCGGCAACTAAAGCTGATAAATCAAGTGTCACAACTCTTTTATCAACCAGTGTCTGCGGTACTTCTTTGGCAGCAATCCGCATGGCAAGACCTTCCGCAATTGCCGTTTTACCAACTCCGGGTTCACCAATCAGACAGGGATTATTCTTCGTTCTGCGACTGAGTATCTGAATCACACGCAGAATTTCATTTTCTCTTCCGATAACGGGATCTAACTTTCCTTCCGCTGCCATCTTTGTCAGATCTTTACTGTACTGGTTTAAGGTTTTGGTAGGATTATTTTTCTTTTTTGCATTCAAGTCATCTTTTGCCAGATTGGGATCTTCTCCCATGGCAATCAAAGTATCTACATACAGCTTTTGTAGATTAATGCCAATGGTAAACAATAAACGTGCGGCAATATTATCGCCCTCTTTGATAATGGCAAGCAGAATATGCTCCGTACCCGTCTGACTGCAGCCAAATCGCTCCGCCTGCTTATCCGCATCTTTTAAAATCTGCAAAGCACGGGGAGAATAACCGTCTCTTTCCAAAACCGATACATTTCCGGAAGGTGCAATCAATTCCTTGATTACTTCCATGATTTTTTGTTCTGTTACTCCGCTTTTTGCCAAAAGTTTTGCAGCAACACCGCTGTCTTTATGAATGAGACCGAGCAAAATGTGTTCTGTTCCTATATAATTCTGTCCGGTCTTTTTTGCCATTCGTTTTGCAATTGCCAAAGCTGATTTGGCATTTTCTGTATAGGCCATTTAAAGCCCTCCGATCTTAGTCATCCTCAAAATGAATAAATTCAAATTCAAAATCATCATCGATACCGCTTGGTTCCGACTCTCGTGATAAATTAATCATCTTAAACTCCGGGCGTCGGATACTTCCGGTTGCTTCTTTTTGTACAATAGCTTCCTCTTTTGGCTGTTTTGTCTCCGGCATGCCGTCATCTTCCTCAAACATTTCCGGACTAACATGAATTGGAAATTGCTCCTTTATCAAATCATCATCTATATCATTCTCAACATCCGTTTCTTTTACATCGCTCTGAGAGAAATCGTCCGCAAAAGCATCGGAAGCAGAATCATCCTGATCCGTATTATATAGATCCGAAGCATCGCTATCTTCGTCGATATCTTCATCGTCATCTTCGTTGTCATCGTCATTATCATCGTCATCGTCTCTTACATCATCATACGAATCGGAATCATCATCTTCTCCACTGAAATCAGGATCATATTCTTCCAGATCACGTTTTAGTTCCCTGTTCTTCATATAAAGATTGACGATTACGAAAATTGCAAGTAACAACAAAACGGACAAGATACACATAATCACAAATCTCTGATGTGACATATCTTTATATTTGAAATAAGACTGGTCCAGATCATAAGAGGTGTCTCTTTCAACATATCTCTGATAAGTCCCTTCTTTCCAGTCATAGAGATAAAAGTTTTCTTCACCACTGTTATTCATACCGTAAAACAAATAGAATTCCGGCATTTCATCCAATGTATCCACCATAACTGGATCAGCATCAGCCGTAGATTCACCGGGCTGAAGGGTATCCTTGGTTTCCATTCCTTCCTGGACAGATAAAGGATTTCCGGTCAATTCTGTATATATATAACAAGATACAACCTTTTTTTCAAAAGGCATATAACTGCCGGTATAATTTAACGGAACCGGAATCTGAGCCTGATATCTGACAGGAAAAACATAGCCGTTATAGCCTAAAAACGGGACAAAATCCAAAACATCTTTATCGTCTTCGTAGTATATACGAAGACCGGCATTACTTCCTTCTTCAGATTCTGAATAAAGCAGGCGGATATCTCCGGCCGCTAAATATGCAGACTGCACAGTTGCTCCGTTAAAATTGTACGGTTCTACAACAAAACCTTCCGGAAGCAAAGAAGTATCAAACGTTGAAGTCACATAATAATCAGCATAAATCGAGTCTCCGCCAATTAAATAACGCTCACCTGATCCCGGTAATTCTGCCATGATTGGTACGGCCTGCAATCCATCTGTTTCTGTAGCATCAGTTTCTGTTGTCTCTGTCCCGGCATCAGTTTCGGAAGGATCGGTTTCAGTAGTATCCACTGAATTATCGTTATTCACACTTTCCTGTGTATTGGAAAGATCTGTCGAAACATCTGTTGTCGGCTGCGGTGCCGGTGTTTGCGTTGTTGAATTTGTCGTAGACGGATTCGTAGCCAGTGTGATACCTGCACCTTCTGCCGGATTAGTGGCTTCTGACAGATTACCCCTTACAATGGTAATATTATAGCTGCAGATTGTTCCACTCGGCCCTTTAACCTTGATAACTGCAGTATTATTTCCCATTTTCAGGTCTTTAAATCCCTTTGCTTCCGTCACTGTCGCATTTGCATCAGCAGTACTACAGGTTACATTCAGTTTATCAACGTCTGCAGGAACCGTTACCGTGTAACTGGTCACCATCGGAGAAAAAGACGGTGTCATTGTACCCGGGGAAGCCGTAAGAGTCTTAAGATAAGCATCGGATCCCTGCATCTGCGTAGTTTCTGTAGCACATACTGTCTGAATACTTTCGCCTCCATAAAACATCAACAAAGACACAAGTAACAACATGCTAACAACTCGTAGTCCTTTTTTCTTCCTAAACATCATAAAATAGCCCTTTCGCTTTTTCCTTGATTATTTTCCTCGTCTGCTAAACATGACCAAAATTTTCTTTCTGTCGCTCTATACTTTATCAGTCGCTTTATGCTTATCAGTCGCTTTACGCTTCATCAATTGCCTTACCGATATCATGTCTCATATATTTATTATCGAAATCAATCCATTCGGTGGCCTCATATGCCTTTCTTCTGGCATCTTTTAAATCTTTTCCTTTTGCCGTAACACCAAGAACACGACCACCGTTTGTCACAAAACCGTCATCGGTCTTTTTCGTACCTGCATGGAAAACATAATAATCATCTTTATCATCAAAGTTTTCAAGTCCTTTGATGACAAATCCCTTTTCATAAGAAACCGGATAACCGTCTGAAGCTAATACAACGCAGACAGCCGCATTATCTTCAAACTGTAAATCAACCTGATCCAAAGTACCGTCAATACATGCTTCGGCAACTTCGATCAAATCATTTTTCATACGTGGAAGAACAACCTGCGCCTCAGGATCGCCAAATCTGGCATTGTATTCCAGTACTTTAGGACCATCTTCGGTTAACATAAGTCCAAAGAAAATAACTCCCTTAAATTCTCTTCCTTCTGCAGCCATAGCATCAACCGTTGCCTGATAAATGTATTTTTTACAGAATTCATCCACTTCCTTTGTATAAAAAGGACTGGGGGAAAAGGTTCCCATTCCACCGGTGTTTAATCCCTCATCTCCATCTTTGGCACGTTTATGATCCTGTGCAGAAGACATAATCTTGATGGTTTTTCCGTCGACAAAAGACAGTACACTGACTTCACGTCCCGTCATAAATTCTTCAATGACCATCTGATTTCCGGCAGTACCGAATTTTTTATCCAGCATAATGGATTTGACACCGTCTTTTGCTTCCTCTAAAGTATTGCAGATAAGCACACCCTTACCGAGTGCAAGACCGTCTGCTTTTAAGACAATCGGGAATTTTGCAGTTTCCAGATATTCCAAAGCTTTATTAGGATCATCAAAGTTTTCATAAGCCGCTGTGGGAATATTGTATTTTTTCATTAAATCTTTTGAGAATGCCTTGCTTCCTTCCAGAATAGCCGCATTTTTGCGTGGTCCAAAAGTACGGATGCCTGCCTTTTCCAATTCATCAACCAGACCACCGACCAACGGATCATCCATACCGACAATTACCAAGTCGATATCATTAGTCTTTGCAAAATCTACAATTTTATCAAATTCCATAGCACCAATTGCAACACATTCTGCAATTTCCCCAATTCCGGCATTACCGGGTGCGCAATAGATTTTATCAACTTTTTCACTCTTTGCTACACTGTGTGCAATTGCATGTTCTCTTCCACCACTACCTACGATTAAAACTTTCATCTTGTTATCCTTTCATATGTGTTATGTAAACAAATATTAGTACTATTACATAAAACGGTTCATGTAAAAATTCTATTTGCAATCCCATTCTGCCATATCATCATCTCATGAACAATCCGACAGAAATAAACTATCCGACAGAAATGAACTATCTGACAAAGATAATCTATCTGACAGAGATAATCTATCTGACAGAAATAATCTATCTGACAGAAATGAACTATCTAACAGAAATATACTATCTATATAGATATAAGCTATCTAATAAAATCATTTTATGTAAACCGCATTATCCTCTACAGAAATTATACCATTTGCAATCAGGTCAATTGTTTTGGGTAAAATTACCCATTCTGCCTGCTCCATGATACGTCTCTGAAGAACTTCGGGTGTATCGCCCTGCATCACCTCAACGGCTTTTTGCATAATAATCGGACCGGTATCCGTTCCCTCATCCACAAAATGAACCGTGGCACCGGACACCTTTACTCCACGGGCAAGGGCTTTTTCATGAACTTTGAGTCCATAGCATCCTACTCCGCAGAAAGAAGGAATCAAAGACGGATGAATGTTGATGATGCGATTTCGAAATGCCTGAATCATTTGAGGCGGAATATTGACCAAGAATCCGGCCAGTACAATCAGATCCGGTTTTAATGTCAAAACTCCATCCAATAATGCATCATTAAATATCTCGCGTGTCTCATAATCTTTCGGAGAAATACATACAGCGGAAATTCCCGCTTTTTTCGCTCTTTCCAATGCATATGCATTTTTATTATTGCTGATTACTCCGACAATTTCGGTATTTGTAATGGTTCCATCGGCAATACCATCAATAATTGCCTGAAGATTGGTTCCTCCACCGGAAACACAGACAACAATTTTTAGCATAAGATAACTCCTTTATCACCTGCAACGACAGAACCTACTACATAGGGCGTATCCCCTGTCGCTTTAATTGCTTCCATCGTCTTTTCTACATCTTTTTCATCTACGGCAATGACCATTCCCAGACCCATGTTGTATGTGTTATACATCATCTGTTCTTCAATGCCGCCTGTTTTTGCAAGCAATTTGAAAATCGGTGGAATTTCATAGCTGTCTTTTTGAATTTTTGCAGCAACTCCGTCCGGAAGCATACGCGGTATATTTTCATAAAAACCGCCACCTGTAATATGACTGCATCCCTTAACGGTCACGCCTGCATTTTTGATACTCTTTAATGCTTTTACATAAATTCGTGTCGGTGCAATCAAAGCTTCACCAAGTGTTGTGCCGAGCTCATCATAGTATGTATCAAGACTTTCTTTTGTCATCTCAAATACTTTACGTACCAAAGAAAAGCCATTGCTGTGTACACCGCTGCTTGCCATACCGATTAAAACATCACCGGGTTTAATATTTTCACCGGTAATCATATCTTTTTTATCTACCACACCAACCGCAAAACCTGCCAGATCGTAATCATCTTCCGGCATCAGTCCGGGATGCTCAGCAGTCTCACCGCCAACCAATGCACACTCTGACTGGATACAACCCTCTGCAACACCGCTTACAATCGTTGCAATTTTTTCGGGATAATTTTTTCCGCATGCAATATAGTCTAAGAAAAATAACGGTTCCCCGCCGGAGCAGGCAATATCATTCACACACATGGCAACTGCATCAATACCTATGGTATCATGCTTATCCATAACAAATGCAAGTTTGACTTTGGTTCCGCAACCATCGGTTCCGGACAATAAAACCGGTTCCTCCATGTCTTTTATTTTAGAAAGATCAAATGCACCTGCAAAACCTCCAAGACCACCTAACACTTCCGGTCTCATCGTCTGCTTTACATGTTTTTTCATTAATTCCACTGATTTGTATCCGGCTTCAATATCAACTCCGGATGTTTTGTAATCCATTGCCATTTTGGTTTCTCCTTAATAATTTTTGTATCCTACTTCCTGTAGCTTTTCATCTTTTGCTTCAACCTGATTTTTTAATTTTTCAGAATAAGCTTTTAATCTATCCAATAATGCGGCATCTGATGTAGCTAAAATTTTGGCTGCTAAAAGACCTGCATTGGCGCCTCCGTTGATAGCAACGGTTGCCACCGGGATTCCGCTTGGCATCTGTACGATGGAATATAACGAATCGCGTCCTCCCAAAGATGTTGTATGCATCGGAATACCGATAACCGGCATCGGGAAAATTGCCGCACACATACCGGGTAAATGCGCTGCCATACCGGCACCTGCGATAATTACCTTAAAACCTTTTTCTTCTGCCGTCTTTGCATATTCAAAAAAGACATCCGGCTCTCTGTGCGCGGATATAATGCGCATTTCATAGGAAATACCCAGTTCCTCCAAAATATCTGCTGCTTTACTCATGATGGGCATATCCGAATCGCTGCCCATGACAATACCAACCTGTGCCATAATCATGCCACTCCTTTACGTAATTAATCTATTATAGTTTACAAAAAATAGCAGTCAAGTGCAACCTTTTTAAGGGTTTTCTTATGCTTTTCTTGTCCTTTTTTGCGTGCATCAAAGAGCATCATTCAACAATTCCGTGCCCGGTAGCACAAAACGTCCGTTTTCAATGATCATAATCCTGTTTCCATCTTTGGTCACACCATATAATTGTCCCAGCTCATCATATGGAATTGTGATGTCCGTATGACACTGAAAATATGCCTTTTCCTTTTTCTCTTCATCCTTTCTGAGAAGGGAAATCTCATTATCGCGTGCGACAATCTCTTTTCCGTCCGGATTGAATACCGCAACATCCTCTGCATGAGAATAACAGGTATCTCCAACCGCAAAATGAGGTCCGGTCTTTTCTGCAATTAAAATAGGCAGTTTATCTTCGATTTTGTATTTGCGCCCCATGGTGTATGCGGTTGTATTGGTCCCAATGGCAAACTCGCCCATGGGAATCGTCTCGTGATGATATAAGATATGATCTTTGATATACTTCACATTTTTTTCATGTTCCTCATAATTGGTACAATCATAATCATCAACCATACCATCCTTGAAGGTTATTTGCAGATTGTCAAATGAAAGCTCATTTAAAAATACTTTTTTCACATGCAATGTGCCGTTCGTTCCTTTTAAAACCGGCGAAGTAAACACTTCACCAACCGGAATGTTGACATCTGCAACACAATTTTCAAATTTTGTCATCTTATCCGGATTTTCCAATTTACAAAGAGCCACCGTAAGATCCGTCTTATTGCCATTCATGCCAAGGACCTTTACGTATTCGCAGGTATCCAGTGCATCAATGATAATTTGCTGTACATCCTCATACAACTGATAAGGAAGCGTATTGAGTGCAATGGTCTCTTTCATGATTTTACGATAGTCAAGTCCGATTTCGGCAATCGGAAAAGCTATGATGGTAAAACTTCTTTCCTCTCCGGGTATATAGGTATTGATGATTTTTCCTGACCGGATGGCATAGAAAGTCGCATATTCCTGCTGTTTTTTACTATAATGGCATGCTGTATCTTTATCCTGCGGTTCAAAATTCTGTTCGCCAAATACCTCAATCCAGGCAGGACCTGCGTGCTTTTGGGAAATGTCTTCAAACCGGATATAAGCTTCTTTCAACACTTCCAGTTTCCGGTTCATCAGCTTTTTATCCAAAAACAGTGCATCATCTTCCCTGTGGTCATAATCAAACTGCCGATTTGGACTCGTGGAATAATAGCCGTTTACCCTGCCTGCACGTTTAAAAAAGATGCTGTGTGAATTGCGCATCAGGGTAGGTTTT
The DNA here is from genome assembly GCA_017387565.1 of Lachnospiraceae bacterium. GTDB lineage: Bacteria > Bacillota > Clostridia > Lachnospirales > Lachnospiraceae > UBA2882. Next base: position 97,565 of record JAFOEY010000004.1, read on the forward strand.
AATCCCATTTTTTCAAAATTCTCAATTGCAAGCTTTATTACCTTTTCAAATCCGAGCGGGTAAATGATATTCACAACTTTCTTCCTGGATAAATCTTTATTGCCCTTAACGAAACCAATTCGATACCCTTCCGTATAGGTATCTGCCATTTTCTTTAGCTCTTCGTGTGGCATTTCATTGAGCAGACGTACCGTTTCGATTTCGTTTTCTGAAATATACTCTCCATATCGGTACAAATAATCCGGCGAAGACAAATCTGCTTCCATGATCAGACGGTATGCAAAATCATAAGCAGGGTCCACCTTTTCTCCAACCCTTTTTTCTGTTTCCACATCATAATAATCACTGATAAAATAGTAACAGCATTCCCATGCAGATTGTTCTATTTCCTCTATGGTTGCATCATCCTGCATACAGATGCAGTATAACTCTACAAACCACTCCATACGAATCAGAATTTCAAACAAATCTGCCTCAGCTGCATAAACAGGCAGGGCATACATCTCAGCATATACAAAGGATAAAAGCTGCCCCATTCTCTTTCCGAATTTTGGGGCTGCGTAATCCGGATTCAAATACGAGTTTACATAATTATTTTCTCGTAAATCAGCGTAAAGACCTTCGATTGTCTTTTCGTTCCAGATTTCCTGATTATTTTTGGAAAATAACGGTTCTTTCCGTCTCCTATCAGGTTCTGTTTCAAAATCTTCATCCACCACATCACATAATGCTGCTGCATTCAAAACAAAAGAAGCCACTTCACGAAAGTAGCTTCCCCATTTTGTCTGCAAAGATGTCTCGGATTGAATTTCATCGATGCGTTCGATACACAAATTCCATCTTTCTTTCATCATTGCCTCCAAATTTCAAATATCATAAATGCCCATGTATAAAAGGCAGATTATGATAAATAAACTCAACGAATTCAAAATTAGTCCGATATTCGGAAATAAATAAAACTTATCTTTTTCCATGCGTGACATAACTCCCAAAATCTCACCCGCTATGGAAATTAAAAGTGCAAAAAAAGTCGCCGCCCCAAGCTTCGGACTCATAGCTCCCTTTAAGCGGTATGACAGATAGATTACCAGACACATGGACACAAAAGATATCAGTCCCAAAGCTGCCGACATCTTGCCATTGTCGGAATGACTTCTGCCGGTAAACATATAGCCTCTTCTATGCATAATCTCATCCTTTTTCTAAATATGAAGTTAAAAAATCAGCTCAATTTTTAGTTCAAATCTCAATTTAAATTGAAATTCGAATTTTAGTCCAAATTTCAGTTTGAATTGTAGTCCAAATTTCAGTTAATATCAGAACACAATTCTAGAATAAAATGTCTGCCTTTTTTACCAACAATCTGCCACCTGTCACAATCATCAACACACCGGCGGTAAGACCAAATACGATCATCAGAATTCCAAGTGTAATATTCATTCCACCGGAACGTTTCATTGTTTTATAAATCTTTTCTTCCATCTGCAGTTCCTCCTTATTTTGCACCATACTGTTCATAATATGCATCAATTGCTGCTTTTAATGTATCATCAATCACAACTTTTCCCTGGCATTCGCGGTTGTATAAGTATTCCGTAACCTCTGCCATACTCACAATCGCATTGGTCTCAAACCCATACAAATCCTTCACTTCATCGAGTGCCTTTTTCTCTCCGCCTTTGCCTACTTCCATACGGTCAAGTGAAACCATCAGACCTACAATCGTAACATCAGCCGCACCTCTTACTTTAGGTACGGTTTCTTCCATGGATTTTCCGGAAGTGGTAACATCCTCAATCATCACAACTCTGTCACCGTCTTTTAATTTGCTTCCTAAAAATGCACCCTTGTCCGCTCCATGATCCTTATCCTCTTTTCGGTCAGAACAATAGCGGATTTCTTTTCCGTACAATTCACTAAACGCGATTGCTGTTACAACTGCCAGCGGAATTCCTTTATATGCAGGTCCAAACAGGACATCAAAATCATCACCGTATTTATCATGTATGGCTTTTGCGTAATATTCTCCGAGCTTTTTTAGCTGAGCTCCTGTTACATATGCTCCGGCATTCATAAAGAAAGGCGATTTTCTTCCGCTTTTTAATGTAAAATCACCGAATTTTAATACATCCGAAGCAACCATGAATTCGATAAATTCCTGTTTGTACTGTTCCATATGTAAAAGTCCTCCTTGTTTTGAGACATTTTTGTATCACACTATCCATCCAATATTATATTTGAAGTTCCAACGTTGATTGCTTTTTCATCAGCAACCATAACCTTATTTTGGAAAACAGATTAGCAAAGATATACTTGAAAAAGTATATCATCAAACCCTTTATTTTTCAACTGACAAATCCATGTTATATATCTTATACACAAATCCATGTTATATATCTTATAAATATCGTCAATCGTAAAATCTGGACTAATAACCTGCTCTGCAATCATAATTATCCCTCGCTTTCCAATAATACAGAAGGATTCCATATTTCAATCATCTTATATTCTTCTAAGTTTGTAATTGCCCTTACACCTCTGATTGCCTTTACATTTACACGATTATCTTCTCCGTACTAATCCTTCTTTATCGAATACTTCTCTCTAAATGCTTCATAATCTGCTTTCGCAATTTTATACTGCTCTCCAGCTTGTTCTTCGTTCATGGAATACTTCGGCTCCTGTGCCTTACCTTGTAATGCATCGGAAATAATCTGTCTTAAGTACTCTTTCCGGTCATAATTTGCCATAACCAGCGAATCCCTCACATACATAGGATTATTCCGTAGCAATGCAACTTGAAAATCTACACCTTTTCCCTTTAGATAATGCCACAGAAATGTGATGCAAGTTCTGGTGTTTCCTTCTCTGAAAGGATGAATGCTCCATAATGCCAACAAAAAATCAGAAACCACATCTCCCTTTTCCATAGTCTTCATCCAATCAAAATCTACATATTCTTGCAACAATTTCTTCAAGCGTTTCTCAATCTCATGGTAGTCTGCATATTCTGCAGAACCACCAGATAAAACACGCTCGCTCTTAAACAGATTCTCTTTTCGAAATGTTCCTGCCCATTCATAAATATCCCCAAATAAATATTTATGAATGTTTACCATATGCTCTACATCATAAGTATAGGCAATCCTTGCAGGCTTCACATCCAACCCTAACAACTTCACAAATACTTTCTGTATTTCAAATTTTTCTAAAAGTTCCTTATCGCGAATGTTATATTTATTGATAAGAACATCACAGTCTGGGTAACAATTCTTTCCGCCACTCATATATTACGCCCCCAAATACTCAAATCTATCAATCCTAACTTCCATTTCTTCCAACGTTATTTTCCCAAAAATGTAGGAATCCAGCACCTCTAAAAACAATTCATCTGGGCCATTTGTAGCACTTAACATAATAGCCATAGCATTTTCTACACTCTTTCTTCTCGAATCACATGCATCCACATAACTTTGACTGATAAGCATCCCTTTATACTGTAAAATAGTTCTCATCATATTTATAACGTACGCCGGAGGATTTCTTCTTTCCTGTTCCCAATCTTTCAAAGTAGAAACCGGCACATCAAACATTTTGGCAAATTTGCTCTGACTTAATCCTGTTTGCAAACGCAATTCTCTTACTTCCATGCTATTACCTCCACTACTTAATTCTTTATATATAGTATACGGCATTGCCTACCATTATACAAGATTTATCCCCAAACTATCTTTTCTAAAAAAGCACCTTAAGAAAGATTATTCTTTCCGCTAGTGCTTTACTTGTTTTTTTTGCGTACGTTAAGTATTTATATTATTTTATGATGTTGGGGTCAAAAGGTATTTTGACCCCACGATACCAACGGATTGCTACGCACTTTGTGCTCTTGCAATCCTAAAACATTCGAAATCCGCCCTGATCGGGCTACTTTCTCATGTTTTGCGGGTCCCAAAGTCATACTTTTTCATGCGAGCATGAAAAGTATGACCTTTTGACCCTGGTATCATTTTATGCAACAATATAAAAATATATTCCCATATAACGATCTATAAACGATGCAAAAAAACTTATGCAATGTAAGCTATTACAAAACATAAGTTTCTTGAAAGTTCAACAATAATCATTGTTCCGTTTTTTATCTGAATATTATTTAACAGCATCCAATGCCTGAGCCAAATCGGCAATTAAATCTTCTTTATCTTCCAGACCACAGGAAATTCGGATCAGTCCGGCAGGAATACCGGCCTCGATTAACTGTTCCTCTGTCATCTGTCTGTGCGTAGATGTTGCAGGATTTAAACAACATGTGCGTGCATCTGCCACATGCGTTTCGATTGCAGCAAGTTTTAATTCTTTCATAAATGCCTCTGCAGCAGGCTTTCCACCCTTTAATTCAAAGGATACAACTCCACATCCACCATTGGGAAGATATTTCTGTGCAATTTCATAATACGGATCTGATTTTAATCCGGGATAATTTACTTTAAACACCTTGTCATGGCCTTGCAAAAATTCTGCAACTGCCTGTCCGTTTTCTACGTGTCTGGGCATTCTAACATGCAAAGATTCCAGACCTAGATTTAAAATAAAAGCATTTTGCGGAGACTGGATACATCCGAAATCTCTCATAAGTTGTGAAGTACATTTTGTAATAAATGCACCCTCTTTACCAAATTTTTCCGCATAGGTTACCCCATGATAAGAATCATCCGGTGTACAAAGTCCGGGGAATTTTTCAGCATGTGCCATCCAGTCAAAATTGCCGGAATCCACAATTGCTCCACCAACTGCCGCTCCATGTCCGTCCATATATTTAGTTGTAGAATGTGTCACAATATCAGCTCCCCATTCAATCGGACGGCAATTGACCGGTGTCGGGAACGTATTATCCACAATCAGCGGTACTCCATGTTCATGTGCTGCCTTTGCAAATTTTTCAATATCTAAAACAGTCAATGCCGGATTGGCAATGGTTTCCCCAAATACAGCTCTGGTATTATCTTTAAAGGCAGCATCCAGTTCCTCTTTGGTACAATCAGGGGAAACAAATGTAACTTCGATTCCCATCTTTGCCATTGTTACGGATATTAAATTGAAAGTTCCGCCATAGATGGATGAAGAAGCCACAATATGACTACCACATTCACAGATATTGAACAATGCAAAGAAGTTAGCAGCCTGTCCGGAGGAAGTCAGCATTGCTGCCGTTCCGCCTTCCAATTCCGCAATTTTTGCAGCGACATAGTCATTTGTCGGATTTTGTAATCTTGTATAAAAATAGCCGTCTGCTTCCAGATCAAACAATTTTCCCATATCCTCACTGGTTTCATAACGGAAAGTTGTAGACTGGATAATCGGAATCTGACGCGGTTCTCCATTTCCCGGCTGATAGCCGCCTTGTACACATTTGGTATTCATTTTGTATTCGCTCATTGTTTTTTGAAACTCCTTATGAATTTATGTAAAAGAATTGTATGTGCTTCCCTGCAGATAAGCACTGTAGGAACCACTTGCACCATATAATCCACTTGCCTTAAGGGCATCATCCTTTGCATAGCTGTTGATATAGGATGCCGAAGTATCTACCTTATAGGCAAAAGATCCAACGCCGCTAAAAACAGATTTAACTGCTGATGCACCGGCCTTTTTTAACGTATCTTCATCTAAAGAAAGCTTATTGTCCGACCCGATACTGATTCCAACCGAAGACAATAATTTATAGTTTGCAACAGTATTATTTAACATTGATGAACCGGCACGAAGTATCTTATCATTGTCCGATGAATTGGTCGCATCAACCATGGAATTGTAATCCTTAACAAGTGTAGAAACCGCTTTGACCAGATCATCACGATTTTTTTCATCAAACAGTTTTTTCCCTTTTTCGGAATACAATGCTTTTGCCGAATCAGAAAGAGCAGAGGATGTTTCCTGCAATTTTTTGATTTGCACGGTATCATCTTTACTTGCCACTTTACTACCGGCAACACTATTCACAAAGCTATTATCCGTATTCGCATAATAAGCTTTCATCAGCTTTTTATACGTGCCACTTTTAATCATGGCATAATCGGACAAAGAAAACGTATTTCCGGTTGTGGTATTTGTTGCATTGCCAAACAAAAAAGAATAATCATTTTGAAATGAAATGCCCATTGTTTACACCTCCGTACTACTCAATGGAATCATTTTGAAAACTCGCTGCATAATCATCAAACATTTTTTCTACTGCATCATAAGTATCCTTACTGATGGAAGGAAGTTCTTTTCCCCATGCAGACGTAGCCTGTTTAAATCCCTTTTCAAATGCAGAGCGCATTTTTTCCATCGCTTTTTCATCACCACCGGATAAAGCCATTGCAAAATCAAAAATACGCTGTGAGGTCTGTTTTACACCCCAGTATCCATCTTCTGCAATATCTGCCTGGGCCTGTGCTTTTGTAGCTGCATCAACCGTAAATTTACCACCGGCTAATATTTTCCACATATCATCAGCCGTTCCAATGGCAACTCCCTGTTTTTCCAGCATTTTAGTGACAATACTTGTAAGCTGGTCTGTTCGCGACTGAACATCTGCTTTTAACTGTGAAACCAGTGCCGCACGGTCAGAATCAGACATTTTACCGACAGCCGCTCTTCCTTCTGCTGAGGCTTTAAATGATACCGCAGCTGTACCAGCGCTAGTCTTTGCCCCCTCTGTCTGTGTTGTGTTTTTTGTTTTGGAAGCACTGTAATTGCTGTATGCATCCGTATAATTGCTTCCAACTGAACTTACATTTGACATAATCTTATCCTCCCTGATTGTGAAAATAGCAAATCCTTTTGCTGATTAATAGTTACCTGATTTTATATCCTATCTGTGCAGCAATCATTATTTTCTCATTGTAGGAAAATAACTGTATATCTACCTAACCAAACTGCTACTTAACAAACTGTCGCATTTCTTATTTACAATATCGGTTCATTTACCGAAAAACTTTATACAAGAGACAATATCAGTTCATTTACCAATTATGCAAGAGACATTATCGGTTCATTTATCAATTATACCAAAGACAATATCGAACCTTCCACCAAATATCTTTATGCCAGTGCACTTGCAATATCTTCTTTCATTGCTAAAACTGCTGCACGGGAAGCATCCGCGTAATTCTCAGGTGAATATTTCTCTTTGTATGCATCCTGCTGATAAGCTGCTATAATTCCTCTCGAAGAGTTGACAATTGCGCCAAGACCATCTTTATTGAAGAAATGTACCAAATCCTTGCCTTTACCGCCCTGTGCACCGTATCCGGGCACCAGAATATAAGCTTTTGGCATAATCTTGCGCAAAACCTTACCCATTTCCGGATAAGTTGCGCCGACAACAGCACCGACATAGCTGTAAGAATCTCCCATAACTTCTGATCCCCACTGGTCTACCATGGCACCTACAAGCTCATATAAAGGTTTTCCATCAATCAGGCGATCCTGAAATTCGCCACTGCTTGGATTGGATGTTTTAACCAAAACAAAAATACCCTTTTTCTCTTCTTTACAAACATCAATAAACGGTTTTACGCCGTCGGAACCGAGATAAGGATTGACCGTTACAAAGTCCTCATCAAAACCGGAAAACTGATTACTTCCCACCTGTACTTTTCCGAGATGACCTACCGCATATGCCGTTGAAGTGGAACCGATATCACCTCGTTTAATATCTCCGATTACCACAAGTCCTTTTTCTTTACAATAATCCACAGTCTTTTTAAATGCCTGTAAACCGGGAATGCCAAACTGTTCATACATGGCAATCTGCGGCTTTACGGCCGGAATTAAATCATAAACAGCATCAACAATTCCTTTATTGTACTGCCAGATTGCTTCAGCAGCTCCTTCCAGCGTTTCTCCATATTCGGAAAATGCTTTTTCCTGAATATGCTTTGGCACAAATTTCATCATCGGATCCAATCCCACAACAATCGGTGCCCCTGTTTTTTGAATTTTTGAAACTAACTGATTAATCATTGTTCTGCTCCTTTTATTTAAAATTTAGTATGATGATACCAGTGTCAAAAGGTTATACTTTTCATGCTAACATGAAAAAGTATGACTTTGATACCCGTAAAACATGAGAAAGTAACCCGATTAGGGCGGATTTCGAATGTTTTAGGATTAATGTAAAAAGTATTTGAAAACATTTTATCTGGTACTTAAAAATACGGCTTCCCTGCGTGCATTTTCATCATCCGGATAAGCAGCCAGATATTCATCCAATAACGCCTTTGCTTTCGTAAAATTGGTAGCCTGCTCATATGCACAGATCTGATTATATTTTAAAGTCTGCGTCATCGTGGGATCTCCCAACGATAAGCCACTTTCAAAGGACTGAATGGCAGATGCCGTATCCCCAAGCTCTAACTGACAAATGCCCAACTGATTATAAATATTGGCATCCCCGATATTATCCTGCAGATATTCCGTATATAAAACACTGGCATAGTTATATTCACCTAACTGCTCATAGGTTTTTCCCAGCATATATACAATACTGCCCATGTTTTTTCCTCCGGCCTGCTTTGCAAGACCCAGATGATTTCTTGCACTGTCATAATCTTTTAGATAAAAATACACAACGCCCTGCTCATAATCACTCAACTTAGTACTGTCATCTAAAATACCCGTCAGATATTCACTGCCCTTTTCATCATATCCGTTGGAAGCCAGTTCCTCGAAAATACGGATTTTAATGGATTGCTGGTCTTTAGAATACTCTATGGCTTTATCAAAATGATAGATACCATTTTCATAATCTCCGGTCTCTAAAGCAATGCAGCCTCTCAAGAAATGGGCATCTACATTATCCTTTTCACTCTCGATGATAATATCCAGAAGTTCTCCGGAATTGGTATACTGACCGTTTTTATACATGGCAGTCGCCATATAAAAATTGATATCCCGCTCCAGATCACCGGCAAATAATCCGCCGTTGGCCAAAGCAGTCTCAAAAGCCTCGATGGCTTCTTCATATTTTGCCATTCCAAGATAAGTCATGCCGATGCCCCGATATGCTAACTGTGCATCTTCTCCTTCATCCACAGCTGTCTCAAAACACTGCATGGCGGTGGCATAATCCGACTGTTCAATTGCCGCAAATCCGGCTTTTATATTCTCACCTTCTTTTTGTCCGCATCCTGTAAGAAACAATAAAGAAAACAAAAAAATAAAAGAAAGCAGCTTTTTTTGTATGCTGTTAAATTGAAACTTTTTATTCAATATCATTGGTTTCTCCGATTTTTCATAGATAAATATAGTATATCAAATATTTTCAAAGAATAAAACACATTCCGACTTTTTTCTTAACATTTTCTCTTAAGACTGTCTGAAGGCGAAGTCTGCGTTTTGAAAGGGCATAAGAGCATGCTATTTTTGACATTCATTTTGCTATTTTTGACATTTTAAATACTTTATTTCATATTTCATCAAATTTTTGTCTCCTGAAAATATATTTTGACCGGCTGAAATTCCAAAATAAAACATAAAAAGAAATTACAGCCATATATCTAATATGCATGGTGCAAATTTGCTCCCTAATCCCACCAACTTTTAATACACTATCTGTATGGTTGACATAACGCGCACAACAGGGAAGGATTACAAAAACCGCTCCGGCATCATTCGGACCGGTTTTGATACATATACACAAATCTGTCATCCTGTCTTTTTCATATCTGATATCACATCTTTTATCACCCTTCTCCTGCTGTGCGCTACAAAATTACAAAACATTTTGTATTTCCCCATCTAATTCACAGCACATCAGCAATTTAAACACATCAGACGATTCCGGCTTGCTCAAGATAGGCGCAGATATTTTTATAATAAATCTGTCCAAAAGAAATTGAACGATCTGAGAAAATGATTTTATGGTGTTTCATATCAATTCCCGAAACACATCTCATATTGACAACAACTCCTTTTGCACACAGGATAAAATCATAATTTTCAAATTTATGAAGCGTGTCATTTCCGGAACAGTTTGTAATACTGAATTGTTCCGTATAAGTATAGACCATTGCATATTTTTTATGGTGTTCTATGTAAAGTATTTCTGAAATACGAACACTTTTTATTACTCCACCACTTTTAAAATAGGCAAACTTTTTTTCTATTTTGTATTTATGGAATTTTAGTGCATTTTCAATGAGTTCCTGAGCATAGTTTTGGTCAAACTGGGGTTCCATAATTCCAAAACAATGAAGTTCTCCCAGAAAATGCTGAATATTTACTTCATCTGTTGTAACCACAATAATTGGAACAAATGCCGTTTCTTCTTTTTGCCTCACCTGTTCAATAAAGCGAATTCGGGAATCGTCATAACGATGCTTCATAAATACTCTGACAAAAATCAGTTCAACATTTCTGCAAAATATAATGCGATACGCCTCTTCTAAATCTGTTGTCCGCAACACATCAGCGCTTTTGCACATTTCAGCAATCAATCTGCATAACCGGTCCAGCTGCTTGCTCTTTTCATCCAATACCAGTATTTGTTTTTTGTTCTCCATTTAATAACCCTCCTTCAAAATAAAAAATCCCCAAAACAAATAAACTGCATTTGTTTTTGAGGATTTTATCTCAATACTTCGTATTTTTCACTGTAGTTACAGTAACAAGTATCTTTTTTCCCAAAATATCATTTTCACTACGACTTTTTTATTTCATTTATGGATTTTTAAGAACGGTAATCACCATTTATCTTCACATAATCATAAGTCAAATCACATCCCCATGCCTTTGCATGTTCTGTACCCTGATGCAAATCAATCTGAATAGATATCTCATCGGAAGACAGGATTTTTGCCGCTTTCTCTTCTGAGAAATCAACCCCGGAGCCATTTTGGCAGACAGCGATGTTTCCAAACTCCGATTCCAGATCCACATCCACTTTGTCAATATCAAAATCAGCCTCTGCATATCCGATAGCACACAGAATCCGCCCCCAGTTGGCATCTTCGCCAAACATGGCACATTTAAACAATGGTGAGCGAATGACACTTTTTGCAACAATGATGGCTGTGTCCTGATTAGGAGCTCCCTTTACTTCACATTCCAAAAGCTTTGTTGCTCCCTCGCCGTCTTTTGCAAGCATCTTTGTCAAATTCATCAGAACAAGGTACAATGCTGTGCAAAATGTTTCATAATCTTCATTTTCCGCATCAATCTTTGGATTCTGCGCGGCACCATTTGCCAGAACACAAAGCATATCGTTGGTGGACTGGTCACCGTCAACACTCAGACAATTATAAGTGATTTTTACAATCCGGCTCAGTGCTTTTTGCAACAGGGAGACATCAATAGAAGCATCTGTTGTAACAAAATTCAAGGTAGTAGCCATATTGGGATGAATCATTCCGCTTCCCTTTGCCATTCCCCCGAGAGTCACTTTCTTTCCTTTGATTTCAAATGTAACGGCAACTTCCTTCATAACCGTATCCGTTGTCATTATGGCATATTCCGCTTTTCCGTGATTAGCTGCAGCTAACCCAGAAACCAGTTCATCGATATGGGATTCTATCGGTTCAATGGGAAGGATTTGTCCGATAACACCTGTAGATGCAACAATCACTTCATCGACCGGAATACTAAGGGCTTCGGCAGCCAGCTGCGCCATCCGCTCCGCCTTTGCTTCCCCGTCTGCATTGCAGGTATTGGCATTTTTACTGTTTGCAATGATGGCTCTTGCTTTATTACCACTAAGCTGCAAATGTTTTTTGGTAACCAGGATCGGTGCGCCTTTTACTTTATTCTGTGTATAAACAGCAGCCGTATCACAGACCCGTTCACTATATACCAATGCCAAATCGTTTTTTTCTTTATCCGGATTTAACCCGCAGTTTAATCCGTTTGCGACAAATCCCGATGCCGCACACACACCGCCTTCCACATAAGTAAATCCAGGTTGTTCTGTAAATTTCATAATCCCAACTCCTCTGTCGTTATCTTTATTATCCGATTCTGTCTTTTTTATTTAATTTCTCTACTATTTCACTTTCTTTTACGCTTTGCGATTTTGTTAGTGCAATTTTGTGATTTCACAGACTGTTAACGTCTCACCACAGACCGTAAATCGGATGTTGTATGATTCATAAGTCAATCCCCATATACGTGTTTCGTCGTCAATAAATGCGGTTCTCGGATCCTGTTCCAACAGTTCAATCACGGTCTGCCTGATTCGCATGGGGAGTTTTTCTAACAATTCATCCGGACACACAACATACAAATGATGCGAAAAAACTTCACCCGCAAAACCCATCGTTGCCTCCGGATAACTGTCTGCATATGGTAAATATGGTTTTATATCATAAATAGGTGTTTTGTCAAGCATATCCACACCGGAAACCCGCAATACAGATCCTTTTTTCTCATCTGATATTATTTCTTCCAATTTTACCACCGACATCCCGATAGGATTGGGTCGGAAAGGTGATCTAGTCGCAAAAACGCCCATCCTTTTTCGCCCGCCTAATCGTGGTGGGGTCACCGTAGCGGCCCAGTGCTCTTTTTTTGATGCACAAAATTCCCACAAAACCCAGATATGGGAATATCCTTCCAATCCACGCAACGCCTCTTTACTGCGAAACTCCGGAAGAAATTCAATCAATCCCTGTGCGTCTTTTGCCAATCCACTCTGTCTGGGGATTCCAAACTTTTCCTTAAAGCCGGTATGAATGACCGCAATCTGTTTTATTTCCATGATGAACCAATTCCTATTTATATTATGATGTTGGGGTCAAAAGGTATTTTGCCCCCATGATACCAACGGATTGCTACGCACTTTGTGCTCTCGCAATCCTATTCTTTATTTTGAGATTTTAAAACAAATGCAATCTCTTCCTGCCTAAGCTTTGGCATCTTCTCAACCTCTTCTTTTGAATAAGATCCCGCCTCATCGGCAGAAATCAGCTCACGCAAAAGAACCTCATGATGTTCAACAGGAATATAAGCATCCTGGACTTTTCCCGATACGGATTTTAAGTGATAATAGTATACACCCTCTCCGGCTTCTTTTTTAGCGGAAAGCTTTACAATATCTGCCACTTTACATACTCCCATTGATTCACTATATATATATTGTTTTTTTTCAAACATAGTATCTCCTGTTCTTTTCTCTTATTCCGATCCGTTTAACTCCCGCATCAGGCGGATTAACTCATTTTTATCTGCAAAAAAAGTATCAAATAAAATCGGTTCAAAGGCCTCACCTCTGTCGTGTTTCATAATATCATATGCCTTTTCAAATGACATACCTTCTTTATACTGGCGTTTGGATACTAATGCGTCAAAAACATCCACCACAGCCAGAATACGGGCGCACAACGGAATATTTTTACCGGAAAGCCCCTCCGGATATCCGCCCCCATTCCACTTTTCATGATGATGAGCTGCCAGCTTTTCAGCCATATCCACAAATTCCCTGTCAACAATTCTGGTCATATTATCCCGAATCAGCTTTCCGCCTGCGGCAGCGTGTCCTTTCATGATTTCGTATTCTTCAAAATCCAGCTTACCGGGCTTTTGTAAAATACGGTCCGGAACCGTAATTTTTCCAATATCATGAAGTGGAGAAGCCTTTTTCATATAATCGATAAAGGTTGGTGTCAAATCTTGTGTATACACATTATGCTCCAACATTTTATCCATAAGAAATCCCGCATAAATTGTAGTACGCTTAATATGTTCTCCGGTTGTACCATCCCGACTTTCAATCAGGTTTGCCATACTGAAAATGATATCCTGCTGCAGCTGTGTAATCCGCTGCAACTGTTTTTGAACCATTCTTTCCAGATTTTTCCGATAATCTTCCAACTCCAGGGTACGACGAACACGATGACGCAAAATTGCCGGAACAAACGGTTTCCCAATATAATCCACAGCTCCCATTTCAAAACAGGTTTCCTCTGTTTTTTCACTTCTGTCAGCTGTCAGGAAAATGACAGGAATATTACAATAACTACTGTGGGAACGTATCACGGACATAACAGCAAATCCATCCATTTCCGGCATCTGAATATCAAGCAATATCAGATCCGGCTCCGTTGTTTCCAAAAATGCCAAGGCTTCAGATCCGGAAGAAACCGGTCTGACATCATAATCAGACGATAACAGTTTCTCTGCCATGGTCAGATTGATATTATCATCATCCACAACCAAAATCAGTTTTCTTGCGCGATAAGTCAAATGCTTTTGTGTTATAATGGCTTCTGTTAAACGATCTTCGCTTTCTGATTCCAGTTCCCTTTTTATCACATTTTCATTGGGAACATCCTCTGTCTGTGTCGGTTCAACCATGGTCTGGATTTCATTTAACACACCCTCATAATGTGTGCACAATTCTTCAAATCCCGTATCAATAACAGCCACATCCATTGCTTTGGCTGCCATTTCCATCTTTTTAGCCTCTTCCGATAAATCCTTAGCCCCAATGCTTAAAGATGTACTCTTTAGTGCATGGACAAGTATCGCAAAATTATCCCAGTCCTTTTTCTCATAATACTCACGCATGCCAAACATATATTTATCACGTTGCGACAAATATGTCTCCAGAATTTCCAGATACATCTCCTCACTGCCGGCACAATAGGTAAGTCCTGTCTGCGTATCGATTAAAGGTATTTTTTCATCTGCAGATTGCACAATCTCTTTGTTTTCATCTTCGGAATTTGTTTCTTCTGTGTCTGAATTCTCTTTTGATAAATCAATCCACTTCTTTTTGGAAAGAACATTTTTCAACACAGTTTCAAGTGCTTCTGAATCCAGAGGTTTTGAAAGATAGTCGCTAAATCCCATGGACAAATATCTTTCTTTGCTTCCCGTTACAGCATTTGCAGTCAGAATCACAACCGGTACATTCTCATATCCATCCAGTTTTCTAAGTTGCTGTAAGGTCTCTACTCCGTCCATTTCCGGCATCATATGGTCCATTAAAATCAAATCAAATGCATGTACCGAGCAAAGAGCCAGACATTCCTTGCCCCCCATCGCCGACATAATGGAGATTTCCGTTCCTTTCAAAAGTCCCTGAACAACTTTGATATTCATCTCATTATCATCAACCACCAAAAGTTCTACATCCGGCGCAATAAAAGAAAGTTGATGTACTGTTTCTTCTTTTCTTATCAGATTATCTAAATCTCCCACAGTCTCTTTTCCGACTTTCTTTTGGGGTATGGCAACAAGAAAACGGGATCCTTTCTGATACTCACTTTCAACCCGGATTGTTCCATGCATTTCATCAACAAGACGTTTTGTAATACTAAGTCCCAGTCCTGTTCCCTCAATGGATCGATTTTTATCCGTATCTACGCGCGAAAAACTCTGATAAATAATTTCCTGGTCTTCTTTTTTAATACCACATCCGGTATCTTCAACTTCGATTAAAAGCTGTATGATATCATGCTCGCATTCTGTCATACCAAAGAATAAAGAAACCGTGCCTTCTTTTGTATATTTTACAGCATTACTGGTCAGCTGATTGACAATCTGACGAATTTCCTTTTCATCTCCCTGTAAAACATTGGGAAGATTTTCATCCACACAAATTTTAACATTCAATTCATGTGCTTCTGCCTTGGCCTTCAAACTGCCTATTGCATCCCGAATCAAATCGGATAACAAATAGGGTTTCGGTAATAAATGAAGCTTTCCGGCATCTATCTCAGAAAAGTCCAATATATCTCTGATCAGGGACAGCAGATTCTTCCCGGCATTTTGTATATTTCTCGCATATGACTGCACATTTTCATCACGGTTTTCCCTCAATATCATTTCATTCATTCCCAAAATCGTGTTAATGGGAGTTCGTAACTCATGTGATATATTTGCAAGAAATTTGGTTTTTGCCTCATTGGCAAGCATAACTCTCTGCTTATTGGATTCAGATACCAAAATATCCTGTCCCGTTTTCAAACACGCAAGAAAGAGCAAAATAATAATTCCCATACACATGGCAGTTCCGCTTCTTAAAAATGCCTGTTTGTAATACAGAATAATTTCGGTCAGACCGGAAAAAACCACTACCATAAGCCCAACTCCGACCAGACTGTATTCTTTAAACATTTTCTTTTTTATATCCACAAACATTGTCGATATAATAACCACAACTGTTGCCAATATAAATACATGAGTTAAAACAAGACTATCCAGAAATTGAACCTTTTTTGTCAATTGCAAAACAGTAACAACAATCGTATCAAATAAAGAATATGCCAATAAAACAGAATATATCTTTTCATACCGCTTCTTTTGAAGTTCATTCAAGTATAACACCAAAGACATCGGACCCAATATCAGTGAATAAAAAGTCACCGCCACCATCATGGACACATTCGGAAACAAAAGCTGTCTGAATTCATTTTCCGAAAAAAGCCAGAAAGATAAGAAAAAAGTGAAAATTGCCAGATATTTGAGTTCAAATGGCTTTTTGAATACAGCGGTCAGAATTAAACAGACCACAACACAAAGAATGGATACAAACATAATAATAAACTGCAACAAAGTAACCATTCCGTATTGTTTAAATATTTGCAGCCAGATACTGTATTTATCACCAATCAGCACTTCACTGGTCTTTCCTGTAAAAGAGGAATCCGTGTGCATTACAACAGTTATGGTTTTTCCGGCATCGGAAGCATGAATCGGAACAAAAACATAAGCTGTGGGACTTAGAGTCCCAAACGGTCTGCTATCCTTTGTCGAATAACTATATCTGTAAATACCGTCGACATAAAAGCTCATATCCTGCCAGTAGCTTTTAAAACAAAGATTCGTCTGCCCATATATAGCCTTTGGCAACGTCGTCTGATATACAACATTTTCACCACGGGCAGCATCAACTTTTCCGGGAAAATCTGCTTTTTCCTCTGTCCCATCCAGACAGATATGTATCCAGTCGGTCGCCAAAACAGAACATCCCTTTTCAGAAGATGTCTGCTGTAACGCTTGTGTCATACCTTCATCCGGCAGAAACATTTCGCCCAAAACAAAAAGCAAAATTAAAGAACATGCCAAAAATACAAATATATTTTTTATAAACCGAATCCATTTATTATCCTTTGTAAACATGTAAAATCCTCAATCTCTGTATTCGTGGATATCATAATGTTGAGGTCAAAAGGTATTTTGCCCCCATGATACCAACGGATTACTACGCACTTTGCCTCCGGTATCATATCCTAATTTTATCACATTGGAGAAAATAGGAAAGAATAATTTTAATAAAAGAAGCAAATCTGTCATTCCGGATTTCTTAGACATAAGGCTCCGTATCCGGTCTTTTCATTGATGTCTATATCATCTTCCGGCAGTCTTTGGGCCCGCTTTGCCAAATATGCCTTACACTTTTCCCCATACATATAAGGATCCTTTCCCATAACAATTCCTTCCTGTAACAATCTGGCTGCCGCACCGGTTACAAACGGAGTTGCAAAACTGGTTCCGTTCACTCTCTCCGGTCCGCTTTCTGTCTGTGTCAACACCGATACGCCGGAAGCAACCAGCTCCGGTTTAACAAAAAAGAGATTATGATCAACAGCCTTTGCTACAAATCCTCTTCCGGAAAATTCCGCGTAAGCACGATAATTCATATTATATGCACCTACCGAAATTACTCTTTGTGCCGTTGCCGGTATCGTAATGGTTAGTTCCGGTGTGGGTTGCAAAAATACCGTATCCCTGCTTCTTGCCAAAGAAGACGGAAGATATAAATTATAATTTCCTGATTTTATAGAAACCTTTTCCAGTTCCAATTCCCAGGTGCCGGGATTAACTTCCGGATTTCCGGTAAAGGAAAAAAAGATTTCTCTTTTCATTGTATAGGGCTGGGCTGTTCCGATATAAAGCAAAATATCCGTATTCTGAAGCGTGGTTCTGACAGTTTTTCCCCTGACATTATCCGTCTCAAATCTTATTGTTTCACCATTGGGCGAAATCAACCGAATATTATACTGGTCTACAGCCAGGAACCATAACTGCAGATTACTGGAGCGCTGATAATAACCCATCTGAAAAAAAATACTTTTCCTGTTTTCAGTTAACATAAATCTGCCGCCGGTATGACCACCTGCAGCACCTTCGTTACCTGCTCCTACACATATAACCATTTTTCCTGTTTGCGCGACTTCATTTATAAAACCTTCCAGAATGGAGGTTCCGTCATGAGGACCATAGGAATTACCAAAACTCAAATTCACAGCCATCGGAAGATTTAATGCGATACACTTTCTTTGTACATAATCAAAAGCTCTCATGACGGATGTGGTCAAAGGAAAGCTTCTTTTGTTTTTTGTATCCAGTCTGACTGCAATAAGCCATGCTTTTGGTGCTGCACCCATTAACTCCGGACTCACACTTCCGTCTTCTCTTCTTCCGTTTCCGGCTGCAATGGAAGCCACTCGTGTTCCATGCCCTGTTTCATCCCAGATGATACTGTTTTGTGTTGGCATTCCCCCTGCTTCCTTTTGTTGTCGGATATAAGCATTAATATCTTCCTGTGAATATTCTGTCTTCGTCGTCTGGTCATAATAAAACAAAACACGACTGCTGCCATCTTCATTTTGAAAACAGGGAAGCATGACATCCAGACCACTGTCTATCAAGGCAATACATACACCTTCTCCCGTCAAAAGACTTCCGTCTTCTCTTCCTGTTAAGGAATTTTCCATGCATGCGGCAAGATTTCCCATCAGATCCTGCTCATACAATTCTTTCGGTTTTTCTGCATATTCTACCTGCTCATGTAAAAGAAACTCTTCGATTCGTTCTTCCGGTAAAGTCACAATTGCATATCCAAACTGCAACGGTTCTATCCGAATTTCACGATCCTCAAACTGCAGAATATCCCCATGGTATTTTATAATAATTTCCCACCTTCCATCTGCTTCAATCCCTGCCGATAACACATCCGACTCTTCCAGTTCCTGCGTTGTGGCATCCATGGAAAGAATCAGAAGATCCTCTGCTTTCTGACTAATCTCCATAAAAAAACCCTTCATACATTTTTAATTATTGTATGAAGGGTCGTATTTTTTATTTCATGCAAAAAATCACATCAATACTTTTTCCACGATGTCCCATAACTCCGGAGGTAAAATAGGCTTATTAATATAATAAGCAACCGCTAACCGATTGGCATCCTCTTGTATCTCTTGTGCATTACCGGCACTTAAAAAGCAGACTTTCAGTTGTTTCCCTTTTTCCGCTTCCCGAATTTTATCCAATGTTTCAACACCATTCATTTCCGGCATTTCCACATCCAGCAAAATTAAATCATATTCATAATTCTGTTCCTCTAATTTTGCTAAACATTCCATCCCGGAAGCTGCCTTATCAACAAGATATCCTTTTTGAGATAAAATAAAATCAATCATCTTTAAATTGATCATGTCATCATCAACGACCAGAATTCTTTTTTCCATAAACATACCTCTTTTCCTTTGCAAGATTGTAATTACGGATTACTTCCTTAATTTTCTACTGATTTTGATTGACCAGATTTGCAAAAACTTCACCGCGCTCCTCAAAATTTTTAAAGATACCATAGCTTGCTGCTGCCGGTGACAAAATACAACTTCCACCCTTTTTTGTTATTTGTTTTGCAAGCTCCACAGCATCTTTTAGATGATCGACCACATACAACCGCTCCTTGTGCAAAAAATCCGGATAATCAGCCTGTATTTCTTCATAGATACGCTTACCGGTATCTTCCATCAGAATAATATGTGCGACATTGGATTCAGCCAGATATCGCTCAAGGTTTACATAACTTATACCCCGATCCATTCCGCCTATTAAAACCGTATCTGCATTTTTGATGGTATTCAATGCCTGTATTGTTGTTTCATCAATGGTTGAAATCGAATCATCATAATATGCCACACCATCAACGGTTCCAATATATTGCAGACGGTGTGGTAACGGCACATAGGATTTCAGACCCTTTATGAATTCTTCATCGCTAATTCCAAATTCACAACAAACACCATATACATAGGCAATGTCCAGATAGTTATGCGCGCCTAACAGACTGATTTTGGTTGTCGGTATCTTGCATTGGCGGTTTTTATAAACAATCGTTGGAGGCATTTGCTCCGAATCCAATGGCATATATAATACGATATCCGTACCTTCATCCAATCCGGCATTGCAGTTTTTTATGTCAACCGTTTTGACATTGGCCCGACACCTTCCGTTCTCCGGTCTGACATCCGGATTAACAAAAAGATAATCTCCATCTTTTTGATTCTCATATATTTTTTCTTTGGAAGCAATATATTTATCCAGAGTTCCATAGTGATCCAGATGCTCTTCATAAATATTAAGTAAAATTCCCCATTTGGGTGACATAGTCATATATTCCAGCTGATGACAGGATAATTCAATAACAGGAATTGATTCATCTGTTATCTCATGCAGAATATCAAATACCGGAATTCCAATATTACCCGCAAGAATTGCAGGTCGTCCGCTTTCCTTCAAAATATGATACAAAAGTGTCGTGGTAGTACTTTTACCTTTGGTTCCGGTAATACCAATAATGCGGTCTCTATAAAACTCAAAAAAAAGCTGCATCTGAGATAAAATTTCGGTCTGATACATAGAAATCTCTTTCTTTAATACAATTCCCGGACTTTTCATCACAAGGTCATAATCGTCACAGGAATCCTGATATTGTGGACCGCAGAAAAATTTCAGTGCATGCAGATCATAATCTGCATATGCCTCATCAGCAAACACATCTGATTCAAGTGACAAAACTTTTTGATCGGCAATTGTTATATTTTTGGCACTTCCTGCTTCTAAAAATGTTTTTAATGTTGATTGTCCTTCACGTCCAAATCCCAAAATCAGAACATTTTTATTATTTATACGTTTTTTAATATATTCTATCATTTTGTTTCCATCCGTTTTCAATTGTTATTCATAATTCAATCCAAACAATTCTGCCACAAAATCAGCTGAATAATGAACCAAAAGATCTGATTGCATAGCACTTTGTCCTATCATTTTTTCATCCCGATTGTAACATACCGAAATCATCCTCCGATAGCCCAAATCATATAATGCAGACATAAAATCCGCATCTACATTTATGGTGTATCCCACAATTGAAGTCAATTCAGCCTCAACCTTTGGCTCACCGGTTTCAATGATATTTTTATCCACAAAAACAAGTTTATCACTTCCGACTTTATGATTATTTCTGTTATACGGAAGTTTTTCCTCGGCATTATTTACAATTGATACCCTATACATATGCTCTTTTTCCTGCTTGAAGTACAGAGAAGAAAAAATGGAATTAAAGCACTCCTCCCATTCCAAAATCTGCTCTTTACGAAGCAAAAAAGGTTCTATAACAACTTCATATGAACATTCTTTAATAAAGCATCCGGTAAGTTCAGCCATTCCCAACATAAAAATTTTCTCAAGAATGGCATCATCATCCAGAACATTCTCCTTTGCACAAGGGATTTCCCAGCTTGGAGAAAAAACAACACCTTGCGGTATTTCAAAATCATATGTAATGGTTATCTTTGCCGGAATATCGCCAATTGCAGGTGATTCCTCAACCTCAAATCCATAATAAATCAGTTTCAGCTTTTCATCCATAGTCATACCTTTCTTTTCGCCATAGCCGTTTACCTTTGCAGCATCACATATGCAATTATAATTCATTTTATATCATGAAACAATATGAATTCATATAGCCTTTATATCCCGATTTATGTTACAATACAATGATACAAAGTAACCCGATTAGGGCGGCTTTCGAATGTTTTATTGGTATCATGAGGGCAAAATACCTTTAGAGCCCAACTCATATTTTATAGAAAGATTCAAATATAAAGAGGATAAACAAATGGAAGAAAATAGAAATTCCATAAGTAAATTAACATCAAACGACACATATTTTTTAGATTTTAATCAGCGCTATCTGATTGATCAGGAAATATATCGGATTCGAAAACACGGGCACAACGATTATCCGGTCGACTTTTATCGTCTGGATGCCAATGACAGCTTATTGGATATCATTCCCTGGCACTGGCACAAAGAATCCGAACTCGTTTTTGTAATAAGCGGTTGCGGTGAATTTCGAATCAGTGAAGAATCCTTTTTCATCCATAAAGGTCAGGCTCTTTTTATAAATTCCCAGGCAATGCACTCCTTCTCTATTGCTCCCGATAATAAATGTTGTTCTTTTATTGATATTGTTTTTCATCCCGGCTATCTTATTCCACAATCACAATCTTCGCTATTTACCAAATATATCTCTCCAATCATAAATGCCACAAACTTACGTGGGTATATTTTGTCAGAAGAGGAGCTAAAGAACGCCACTTCAAATCTGCAGATTTCAGATATTTTTGAAATGAATATAAATGAAACCGCCGGTTATGAACTTCTTACAAGAGAATTCATCATACGCATCTGGCTTCATGTATTAGAAAAAACAAAAATAAACCAACAATATCTGAGTAATGGAAAAAAAGCCAAATTCCCACTTGATGAACAGCGTGCCAAAGAAGCCATCCAGTATATTGAAAATCACTATATGGAAACTATTACTTTAGATGATATCGCAGAAAGTATCCATCTGAGTAAAAGTGAATGCTGCCGCTGCATCAAGCGATGCATGAATATGACACCGTTTGAATATTTGTTACAGTTTCGGATTCAGAAAGCAGCACAAATTTTATCAAACAGCAAAAGGTCATTGTCCATCGCAGAGTTAGCATCTGCTGTCGGTTTCAATTCCTGCAGTTACTTTAACAAACTGTTTCGGAAATATATGGGCTGTACGCCATCACAATACAAAAAAAGAATGCGTGATTAATGACATCCCGCATTCTTTGCATCTTCAAGCACATCAAAAGCCTGTCCCTTTGCCCATGGGCTTCCCACATCACAACGACCGTGATGTTGCACTTTGGCACTGGTTCCGGCTTTAAATTCATCCGAAACAATCACATTCATCCGGCTGGTTTCCGTCTTACTGAAGTTTTCCAGAATCGCAAGCATATTTTCAATATCTTCTTCGCTCACATCTTCCTGTTTTCTTTTTTCCTCTTCGGCATATGCCTCTAAATCAACAATAAATACCGGTTCTTCCTTATTCATCATAGTTTATTTTTGTAGCAGACTGTATTGTATGTCTTGTCTGCCATGTTCTCCTTTCCCTTTATTTCGATACCTACAATCTCTTTTACCACGGATTTCTATTTCCACAATCTCTCTTATCGCGGATTTCTATTTCCACAATCGTTTTTCCCATGGTTTTCTTTTTCCACAAATGTTTTCCCACGGTTTTCTTTTTTCACAATGGCTTTTCTCATACATTTCTATCTCAAAAACAAATGCGATAAAAAGAAATACAATCATTCCAAAAGAAACAACCTGTTTCTTATGACGGATGGTTGCGGTATACCCATCGGAACACCGCTGCTCCTATAATAATAACATATCCAAGCAAACTGTAAATATCCGGAATTTGATTTAAAAATAAAAATCCTAAGATAGCAGCAAACAAAATCTGCGAATAATCATATACCGAAATATCTTTTGCCGGCGCATACGTATAAGCCGCCGTTATATTCAACTGCCCGCCCATTGCCGCAAATCCTGCCAAAATCAGAATTAGCCACTGCTTCCACGACATGGGCGTATAATAAAACAACATTACCGGCGTAAGCATGAGTGTAGAAAACAGAGAAAAGAAAAAAACAATGACACTTCCCCGTTCTCCCCGATTACCAAGAAGGCGGACAAATGTATAAGCTACTCCTGCCCCAAGTCCACCCAAAGCTCCAATCAAAGCCGGCACAAAACTCATATGAAGCGACGGTTTCATCACAAATAAAGCGCCGATAAACGCAATAATAACGGCTGCCCAGTCTCTCTTACCTGCCCGCTCTTTCAATATAAAGATAGAAAAAATAATGGCAAAAAAGGGCGAAAGCTTGTTTAACATGTTAGCATCCGCAATATTTAACCGGTCAATTGCATAGAAATTACAAATCAGTCCCGTAAATCCGCATGCGGCACGCAAAAACAAAAACGGCAAACTGCCTTTTTTTATATGAAATTTTTCTTCTGTTTTTAACAACATAACGGATGCGGCTATCAAAGCAACAATATTCCTGAAAAATGCTTTTTGGAACGAAGGAATATCGCCTGCAATGCGCACAAAAAAAGTCATCAGCGAAAAGAAAAAAGCCGCAGCAATAATATGAAGGATTCCTTTGGTTTTATCTGTCATTTTGTATTCTCTTTTCATCTTATTTTTAATTCCCTTTTCAAATCTATGTTCCCATTATATATCTTTATCGCCTCGTACTTCGGTTTCTAGTCTTTCTAAGCGCCATGCTCACAAAATATTCTTAAATGACCGGTTTCAAAACTCAGACTTCGTCTTCAGACAGATGAAACCGGTCATTATTTTGTTCGCTTATGGCGCTAAGAAAGACACGAAACCTCGTAAAAGCCGGCGACAAAGATATATAATGGGAACGCAAATCCAGAAAGGAAAATTTTTAATATCTTTCAAACATAAACAATCATTTTCCTTGTGCCATTATAACACTTTTGATAAAATAATCCATAGAATTACGGAAGTTACCTGATAACGAAGCAATTCGCACGGCACATTACCAAAGAAAAAACAGAAAGGACAAATATGTCGGAACAATGAGAGAATTTATTATTTCAACAGAAACAAACTGTGATCTTTCGGCAGAATTTATCAAAACAAACAAGATCTGCGTCATCCCCCATTACTATACGGTTGATGAGGAAGTTTACGGTGCCGGAAAAGAACTGACAAACAAAGAATTTTATGACAAAATGCGCGACAAGCATAAAGTCGGCACCATGGCCAGCAATCCTGCTGTCATTGAGGAGATGTTTACGGCAATTGCCAAAGAAGAAAAAGACATTATCCATATCAGCTTTTCTTCCGCATTAAGCGGCGGCTGTGGCAATGTACAGATGGTTTCCAACCAGATTATGGAAGCTTATCCGGATATGAAAATTATAGTCATTGATACACTGGCAGCATCCCTTGGCGAAGGTATTATGATTAAAAAAGCTTTGGAGCTGAAAGCAGAAGGTAAAACCATCGACGAAACCGTTTCCATTATTCAGGATTTATGTCCTCATCTTAATACGCTGTTTACCGTTGATGATTTAGATTATTTGTATCGTGGCGGACGTCTTTCAAAAACGACTGCCATCGTCGGTTCACTGGTTAACATAAAACCACTTTTGAAAATCAACGAAGAAGGAAAACTGGTTGCCCATTCCAAAGTCAGAGGGCGAAACAAATCCATTCAGACGTTAGTCTCCCTAATGGAAGAACAAATCGGTTCCTACAAAGACAAACAGCTTGAAATCGGAATTATCCACGGTGACTGCGAAAACGATGCCTTAACATTAAAAAAACTGGTGGAAGAAAAATTCGGCTATACCAATTTCATGATTGAGCCAATCGGTCCCAGTATTGGTGCACATTCCGGACCCGGAACATTAGGCATTGTCTTTTTAGGAGAACATCGTTAATAAAGATTAGTGTGGTACAAATGTATTAAATTTAGTACGTTTTAACAGCACTGCAGATGTTGATAAAGATAATCATTATCAGTATAATAATGATGTAGTATAAATCGACGTCATATCCGTCAATTTGTATTACCTTGTAAAAGGAAAAAATATAATATGCTATATGGGGGATATACATATGAAAAAGGAAATCACAACAGGATTAATTCGTACCAACGAAAACTGTGTAGGTTGTAACAAATGTATCAGTGTCTGCAGCTGTAAAGGCGCGACCATCGCCGACAAAACAGAAGACGGCAGAAATGTTATCCGCGTTGACGGAGCCAAATGTGTTGCATGTGGCGCATGCTTTGATTCCTGTGAGCACAATGCCAGAGAATATGTCGACGACACCGAAGCATTCTTTGAAGCATTAAACCGTGGTGAACGCATTTCCGTATTGATTGCACCGGCCTTTTTAGCAAATTATCCAAAAGAATATGAAAGTGTCCTGGGCGGACTCAAGCAATTAGGTGTCAATCGTTTCATCAGCATCTCCTTTGGTGCAGATATTACAACATGGGCCTATTTGAATTATATTAAAAAATACAATTTTCTAGGTGGCATATCCCAGCCATGTCCGGCTGTTGTCGGTTATATCGAGCACTATATTCCGGAATTACTGCCAAAGCTTTTTCCTGTGCAAAGTCCGCTGATGTGTGGTGCTATCTATGCTAAAAAATATATGGGTATTACAGATAAATTAGCTTTTATCAGCCCTTGTATTGCCAAGAAAAAAGAAATCGAATCTCCCCGCGGACAAGGTCTGGTCTCTTATAACGTCACATTTGATCATTTCATGAAATATGTCAGATCCCACAATATTTCAGGTCCATCCTGCAAGGATGAAATCGAATATGGTCTGGGCTCCATCTACCCCACTCCCGGTGGTTTAAAAGAAAATGTCTATTGGTTTTTGGGAGAAGATGCATTTATTCGTCAGGTGGAAGGCGAAAAACATATGTATCATTATCTGGAAGAAAACAAAAACAAAATTGCGAAAGAACAACTCCCCTATGTTTTTGTGGACGCCTTAAACTGCGCTTCCGGTTGTTTGTACGGAACCGGTGTAGAAGAGGCAAAAACAAAAACAGATGATGCTTTGATCGAAATGATGCGGATTAAAGAACGCAGTAAAAATAATAAATTATTACATACATGGTCTAAGAAATTAAAACCGGAGCAACGATTCAAACAATTAAACAAACAGTTTGCCGGTTTAAATCTGGATGATTTTATCTGTACTTATACCGACCGTTCGGCTGAATGCGCTTGGAATGAACCAAATCAGAAGGAACTGGATGCTATTTTTACAGAAATGAATAAAAATACCAAAGAATCCAGAAAAATCAACTGTTCCTGCTGTGGTTATGATACCTGTAAGGATATGGCCGTTGCCATTTTTAATGGCTTTAACCACAAAGAAAACTGTATTCACTTTGTCAAGAGTCAGGTGGAAATTGAAAAGGAAACCGCATCCAGTCTGGCAGTTCAGGTTGAACAGGAGAAAGATATTGTTGTGGCACAACAACAAAATATCATTGATACCATTTCCCGGATTAACAGCCAGTTTGAAAACGTTCATCGAGCTGTCGATGAACTGGCAAACGGAAACAACAACAATTCCAAAGAATGTGCCGATATTGCCAAGCATATGAATCATGTCAGTGATTTCTGCCGTCAGCTAAGTATTTCGATGAATGAAATCAATGATTTTGTAACAGAACTAACCGAAAACAATGCAGAGGTCGTTTCCATTGCCTCTCAGACCAATTTACTGGCATTAAATGCATCCATTGAAGCAGCGCGTGCCGGTGAAGCCGGACGGGGTTTTGCGGTTGTTGCGGATCAAATCAACAAACTTGCTGCCAATTCCCGTGAGACATCCACAAAGAGCGGCATCACACAGGAAAAAATCCTGGCATCCGTTACAAAGCTTTTAGAAGATTCAGACAATTTACTAAAAACAATTACGGACGTAGACAGTCGAACCAAAAATCTGGCATCCGTTGCAGAATCCATTGCCGAATCGGCTGAAATGATTCGCACCTCTACCGATGAAGTTAAGCACAACTTAGAAAAACTGGCAGAAAACTAATTGTTTTCTGCCAGTGTGCTTTTCCTGCCATCATTTTTTCTTTATTACATCTACTGCATTTTGATTTGCATCTTTAACATTTCATTACACTGTCTTGTGTATTTTAATTTGCATATTATATTTCTTTATGCCATCTAACACATCCTTACAACAACTGTCACCTTAAATTCATTTTCTTTTTGATTGACAAATATATCACCGTTCATATTTGTCATTAACTGCCTGCATATGTATAGTCCCAATCCGCTTCCCGGCTTATTTTGGACATTGGAGCCTCGGTAAAAGCTGTCAAAGACTTTCATGATTTCCTCTGCCATCATACCTTCTCCGGTGTTGGAAACCATGATCAGACAACACCCTTGATCTCTTTCAAATGAAATGGTAATACGCTCACCATCTCCATATTTCAAGGCATTTTCCATGATATTTTGCAAAACTTCCAAAATTCTGTCTTCATCACCTTTTAGCAGACAGTTTTTGTACTCCTGTATCTCTAATTTTGTTTTATGTAAACTAGTTTTATTTTCATATGTATCACGAAGTCTTTCGATAACATCAGCCAAATAGAAATCTTCTTCTTTCACACTCAAGTCCAGAAATTCTTCTCTGGATGCAGAAACAATATCCGTCACATACTTTTCAATCTCATCTACTTTGTCATTGATGGTAACAGCCGCCTGCATCCGCCGTTCTTCATCTTTATACAGGTTTTTGGACAATGCCTGGGCATTCAGCTTAATAACCGAAAGAGGCGTTTTGATATCATGTGTCAATGACAACAAAAGCAATTTCTTATCCCGGTGCATGGAAAGTTCCTTTTGCCTGCGATTCTCCAGATTTTCTCGGAGCATATTGATTCCCCAGATAAAACGACCGAAATATTTTGTCTGTTCTTCCGGAATCTCTATTGCTAAATTTCCCTTTGCTAACTCATACGGAATTTGTTCCAATTCGTGAAATGGTCTGATGATTTTGTTATCCATATAAAACAACACTATCAAAACCAACACCATGGCTATAATCATCACCATGTTACAGATTACTACTGTTTTTTTCATGTCATTCTTTCCCATATCATATTCAAACCGATACAACGAACCGTTAATTTCACGAATACAATAGTCATATTTACCTGTTGAAGTAATCTCCTCTTCACTCTCGCAATGTACGATTCTTTTGACATAGTTACAGGTAGCTAACAGACTTTGTACATCCAATTCCATATCATGATTCTTTTCCATTTCTTTTTCCAAACGGAAGATTTCGACCATATAAGGTCTGCTGTCTTCACGATTTTGCTTTGAAAAAAGAAATATATTCATAACGGAAATGATTACCAGCATAATGAAAATTATGAAGACCGATTTTTTTCTATAACTCTGCAACTGATTCTCCTATCGTATTTTTTTCTTTATACTTTCATATTTATCTTGCTCAAAACGCCTTTACATTAGCCATTTATACAATGGTTAACTCCTTGTTTTCTTCAATTGTGTTCCCACGAAATTGAAAAAAGGAGTTTTTATTGATTTTTATTGTTTTCTAAGGCACAAATTTGTATCCGACACCCCAGACCGTCTGAAAATGCTGAGGGTTCTTAGGATCTTCTTCAAATTTAGAGCGCAACCACTTAATATGAACCGTCAACGTCTGTTGCTCAGATTCGCTGTCCATTCCCCAAATTTCACGGAACAGATAGTCTTTATCCATGACTTTTCCCGGATTCTCCATCAACAAAAGCAACAACTCATATTCTTTAATTGTAACATCAACCTTCGTCCCTTTATAGTATACGGCTTTACCCTGTTTATCAATCTTAATATCTCCATAGCAAAGTTCATCCATGCCATATCTTCTTTTAAAAATACCATCGATTTTAGCAAGCAAAATATCAATATCATAGGGCTTTTCAATGTAATCATCCGCACCATTCAGAATACCGTTCAATTTATCTTCTTTTGTATCTTTTGCAGAAACAATGATGACCGGCGTATTGCTTTCCTTGCGGATTTTATTCAGGATTACAAATCCGTCTTTTCCCGGCAGCATAATATCCAATATGACCAGTCTTGCCCCATATTTTTCAAAAAGACTGACTGCTTTTATCCCATCATTGGCAATTGTTACAATATATCCCTTATCCTTTAAAAAATCTGCCAAAAGAGTCGCGATATCCTTATCATCTTCTACAATTAAAATATCTGTTTCCGTCATGCGTTTCTTTTCCTCATTAATTAATAGTACGGAAGTTTTCCGGAAATTTCCATATAACCTGAGCAAACAACTTTAAAATATTCATCTTATATTTACCAACCAAGCTCCAAGAGCCAGTTATTGACCGCTCTCTCCCTGTCACGAATTTGGTCAGGCGATGTCATTTTTCCAAGTTCAAATTCTCCCTTGATATTACCGTCCACGATATACAAAACTTTTTGACACTTGGCCGCAACCTTCGAATCGTGTGTTACCATCATAATTGTAGTGCCCTCATTATTAATTTTCAAGAGTTCATCCAAAACCTCTTCGGAAGAGGAACGATTTAATGCCCCTGTCGGCTCATCTGCAAAAATCACTTTGGGATGATTGATCAAACTTCGACAAATACAGGCTCTTTGCAACTGTCCGCCGGAAACTTCGTGAATGTCATTATCTGCAATTTCAATAATTCCAAGTTTCCGCATAATATCCTGACCGCGCTTTGTGATTTCTTCCTTCGTTTCTTTCCGTTTGTTACTCTGCATGGCCGGCAACACGATGTTATCCAAAATCGTAAGATTTTTTAACATATACATCTGCTGAAAAATAAAGCCCATGTCATCTAATCTCAGCTTTGCCAGTTCCTTACTGCTAAGCTTTGTAATATCCTTTCCATCGAAAAGAATTTCACCACTGGTGGCATCATCCATTCCGGACACCGAATATAGCAAAGTGGATTTTCCGGAACCGGACGGTCCCATAATCGCTATCATATCGCCTTTCTTTACTTCAAAATTCACATTTCTCAATACATTATTCTGTCTTTTTTCAACAATATATGTTTTGCAAAGATCACTTACTTTTATCATCGTTTCCATTGAGTTCGTCTCCTTTTTTCAACTTTTAATAGTCAACATTTTTTTTATTCGATACCTGCTGTATCTCTGCAGCGAATGGTTCTTGTATACAATGCAGTCAAACCGGCTGCAAGGATGGTTACCGCTAAAATAATTCCGGGGAAGAGTAAACAAATCTGAAA
The DNA here is from genome assembly GCA_017387565.1 of Lachnospiraceae bacterium. Lineage (GTDB taxonomy): Bacteria > Bacillota > Clostridia > Lachnospirales > Lachnospiraceae > UBA2882. The sequence continues at coordinate 128,530 of JAFOEY010000004.1, forward strand.
CAGATTGTACTCAAAACTCACCGAATTCATCCCCATCATTCCAAAGATCGGAGTGATTGCCAGATTTGTTACCGGCACAGACAGGATGACACCCAGAAATACTGCCGAAATACTGACAATTACAAAACGCATCACATGCCATTTGACAATATCGTTATCAGAAAAGCCAATTGCTTTTAGGATTGCAATTTCACCTTTTTCATCCGAGATAAAAGACCTCTCCATTAAGATGGCAACAAGAATTACCACAATGATTGTAATAATAAGTAGCAAATACTCCACCCCCTGCATGGTATCCACAACGCCAACACAATCCTCTGTATATTCAGCCGCATTAAAAACTTCATCGCAGTCAAAGATATCCTTCATTTCTTCCACTCTCTCATCAATAACCTGCTGTGTCGGATGATCTGTAAAATCAATTTGGAAGGACAGCATGGAAGAACTGTCTCCGGCATTTGTCATAACATCTTCATGAAGTCTGATGATTTCCCCCATCTGATTCATACTTTCAAAATATGCCGTGATCAGATAGTCATCTGTCTGATCCCCAATCGTAATTTTTAAGGTATCACCGATTTTTGCACCAATCTTTTGGGAAATCTGCTCCGTAATTGCAATTTCATGTTCATTCTGCGGTGCTTCCCCTTCATAATACACATAATCGGTTGTTTGGGTACGATACCCCTGCTGAAATCCCAATTTATATATTTCACCATCAAATTCCACTTTATATTTAAACTGCATCTCTACACTGGCTTTTGCGGGAATATCATGCTCAGCAAGCTCAGCCTCTATCTCATCCAAAGTATCGTACACCGTATCTTTCCCATTTCCACTCATACCGCTCATGGCTTTATATACATTGGTATAGTAAGCATCACTCGGCTTTCCGAACGTATAAACCAGCCGGTCACTCTTTAAGGTTTCTGTCGTGTTCACACACATGAATACCAGAATCGAGCAGATGGTAAATGCAAGAACAATGGTCAAATATCTTTTGGGATTACTCAAAATATCATTTATTGCCAGATAGGTGGTTGCATGCAGCTTACTCTTTGTCATCCGATATCCGTTTTTCTTTTTAAAGCGTTCACCGCTTTGTCCACTCCGAATGGCATCAATCGGCGAGTATTTTCTTATTTTTCCGGTACAAAAATACGCATACCAGACAATCAACAGCACAACTACCAAAACACTGCAGATATTGATTATAATGCCTTTGTCATTTCCCAATACCATATTTTCGCTGACGGACTTCATCATGATATTTCCGAAAGGAATACTTCCAAACAGTCCGAGAATTGCTCCAAATATTGCAATGGCCAGATATTTGACCACATAAATACTGCGGATTTTTGTATCGGTAATACCGATGGCTTTCATAACGCCAATTTCACGGAATTCTTCATTTAACGTAAAAGTAATGGTAAATTTCAATACCACAAACGCTACAATTATCAGACAGATGCTGACTACAATCAGTAAGCCTGCGATAACCATATCCATGACATAGCACATACGGATTAGGGAAATAGAGCCCTCAAATGCAATTCCGTCTATTTCACTTAGCACGGATGATAAAGCTTTTTCATCGCTTGTGGTAATATAACAAACCTCTCCTCTGTAATATTCTCTCAACAATTCATCTGCCTCAAGCAGTTCGTAATCTTCACGGCTGATTAAAAATCTCGGATTCCCCATAAAAGCAGATCCTAACATTGCATCTTTCAGACGTCCCGCAATTTCCCATGTTACTTTTACATTCCCATGTTCAACACTTATAGTATCTCCGACTTTCAAATCATTTTCTTTCATAAATCCGCCGGTTATGTAAACCTTTCCGTTTTCCACCGTCGATACCTCTTGATTATTTTCATCAAAAAAGTTTTCCTGCGCATCATCTAAACTTTGGATGAGTGCAGAATTCCGAACCTGCACCTTTTTTCCATTTGCCTTGAAATTGTCCTGCGAACCGAATATCACGGTTTCGATTCTGTACTCCTGCACACAGTCTTCCTTTGAAAGAACCTCATCCAGATTGCCAACTACATTTTGTCCCATGGTAATCAAATCATAATTACCGATATTTGCCTTTTCAAAGAAATATCCGGTACCATTTATGACCGTTATAATGTTGTTCACACTGCTGGCCACAAACATGGATGCCAGGATAACAAACATTAAAATGATGATGTTCATCGTCTTTTTGCGTTTTAAATCCTTTTTTAAAATATTTTTTATCATTGCATTTCTCCTGACTTCTGGTTTTCACCAAAAAATAATCAGCATTGGACATCGGCCTCATGCCCTCATGCTGATTATACAATACGAAATAAATTATTAAAGAATCCTTAAATACATTTAATGATGTTGGATTTTCAACTTTTATCAAAAATCTCCGGGAGATACTACAAGTGTAACCCTCCGTACTTTTCTTCCCTCTTCTGAGGTATTCATCATATATTTCTGCAACAGTTTTCCATACTCCAATGCGAATTCCGTCATTTCCGCATCCGTCAACATCAAAGAAGCAGAACCGATCGTCAGCATATCTCTTTGCGGATCGGGATCTTCTTTTGCAAAATAACGGTGAAACTCTCCCTGCAGCCCCATCAATGCCTGTTGGACAAGCTGATTGACTTCTTCTTTCGAATCACATGACTGATCTGCCTCTTTCATACAAAAAGTTCTCTCTACAGATCCCCTCTTATTTTCTTCTCGTACCACCTGTATGACACCGGCATCCAAAAGTACCTTGATATGTCGATACAGACTTGCCCTCGGTACATCGGAAAGGATTTTCCCAATCTCAGAAGAAGTCGCCTCCCCCTTTCCGATAATAACCTGAAGAATTCTCTGACGAACAGAATTCATACAGGCATCCATGTAATCCTTTTTCATATCATTCTCTTCCTTTAGCTTTAAAGTCAGCCGGAATTTCTTTTTCAGACATCCCCTTTAAAGCACACATAATAATATTAATTTAGAAACCAAATGCAATCCAAAATGTCCCAGCATTGCATACTGAATTCCATATTTACGATACCAACGGCCAAAAAACAGACCAAATCCACCGTTCAATAAGAAACAACGAAACAGAATCAGACCGTTTATTTTCCCAAAGAACATTTGCGTAGCCGGCAGATGTCCGATTGCAAACATAAAAGCCGCCGCTACATTTGCAGTAATAAAAATCCAAGCCGGAATGTCTGCTTTTTCTTTTTTGCGGGCAAAAATCATGACCAGAACAAATGCAATCAGGCTCATCAAAAACCAACGCATTAATACTTCTTCAATCACACCGCCATATGTCAGTGAAGCGATAAAATACGCTAAACTAATCCCTTTTTCATAATCCTGCGCGACCTCGGGAATCATGCTTCCAAAGATAAAATAGTCCGATGCAAAAAGAACACCAAGTACCAAAATGGCCGGCACAACTTTTTTTAAGACATTTATTTCAAATTTAAATGGTTTTATAAGCCCCAGCCGATCTACCAGAAAATAGCCCACAATCCATGCTACCATGGCATAGACAACTGACTGCATCGTGGCAACCGCAACTAAAGCTTCCTTGCTTCCAAGCTGCGCTATAGCAGTTTCCATCGTCTCCGGATCCGTATGCTGCAACATATAAAGACCGGTTGTGATTCCACCGACTATCGCAATCGGCAGGATACAAAGAGCAGACAATAAAATTGATTTCCATTTCACCATATACTTATTCATACTGTTTCCTCCATCTTTTAATCTCATTTTTGAGACTGGTTATTTTTAGATTAGTCTCATTTTTGAGATTTGTCAAGATGAATAGTCTCACTTTTGAGATTCATGTGTCGTCCTTACAGATAATTATATATATTTACCGCCTCATTCTTAGGCTTTTTGTCTTTCTAAGCGACATGCTCACAAAGTATTCATTAAATGCCCGGTTTCAAAACTCAGACTACGTGGACGATGCGCTATAAATCACGAGAACAACAAGTAAGAAACAGCAAAAGTATTCGACGGATCAATTATTATGATGTTGGGGTCAAAAAGTATTTTGACCCCATGATACCAACGGATTGCTACGCACTTTGTGCTCTCGCAATCCTAAAACATTCGAAATCCGCCCTGATCGGGCTACTTTCTCATGTTTTGTGGGTCCCAAAGTCATACTTTTTCATGCGAGCATGAAAAGTATGACCATTTGACCCTGGTATCATATTATATTTTTATATTTTTTCTGTTGATTCGCTTGTATACACTCTCCCGAAGCAATGTATAGAATACAGCCACCAGGGGAATAAAGAAAATCATTCCCAACAATCCAAACAGTTTTCCGCCGATAATAACTGCCATCAAGGTCCACAATGGTGAAAGACCTACCGAACTGCCGACAACATGCGGATAAATAAACTGGTTTTCAATAAATTGTACAACCTGATAAACGATGAAACACACAATCGCCTGTATCGGATTGATAATCAAAGTCAATAAAACGACAATGCCACAAGAGAAAAAGGCTCCAATGTAGGGAATAAACGAACATACGGCCGTAAGCATGGCAACCAGACCTGCATAAGGCAACCGGAAAATCAGGAAGGCAATAAACATTAAAGTTCCCAAAATCAGTGCTTCCACAAACTGACCGGATAAGAACTTCGTGTATACCGCACGAATCAGACCTGCAACATAAATAATTTTATCCGCTATTTCTTTTTTCAGATATGCATATAATACTTTTTTTGTATGTCGTTCCAAATCCTTTCTGCTTACCAGAACATAAAACATGACAACGATTGAAATAGCTCCCGTGGTAATCACGGAAATTGTAGAAGCCGCGGTTCCTGCGAGTTTATCAATCACAACTCCCGCTCCGCTTAAAAACTTCGTAACAATATTTGCTAAATTCAGATTTTCCAGCCAATCCGTTACCGGTGTCGTATCAATGTTGTAACTTCTCAATACAGCTGCCCATTCCGGCCATTTTTCTTTTAACATATAGCCTATACTTTTGACCGAATCAACAATTTGCGGAATAGCGACTGTTCCGACCAGAACACCCACAAGAATAATCAGGCAAATGGTTAAAATAAGGCTCAGAAAATCCACAACCTTATCACTCGGCTTAAGCCTTGTGCGTGAAAAAGCTTTTATCAGAATTCTTTTGATCCCGTTCATCGGAACAGACAATATAAAAGCAAGAATCACGCCAATCAAAAGCGGAAAGAAAATCCCTACTATATTTTCCAAAAAGGAAAGGACCTCTTTCAAATTCATAACGGCAGCAAACAGAATAATCCCGAATGCAACCAATAAAAAATTCTGTTTCATTTTCTTATCCATAAAAACACCCCTTGTTTGCAATCATATTCTGATAATAGCACGTTATCTTCTATATGACAAATCACTAAAGTATTGATGCAAAAATTACCGTACTATTAATGCAAACAAGCTGCTGAAAAATGATGAAAATGCAATAATAACGTCCTTCTCCTTAGCACGATACCGCAGGCTCCAAGCTTTGCATCCATTTTCTTTTGGAAAACACAACAATCGATATAATAAAACGGATGCATTCTTCCATAGAAAGAATGAAATAAACATACGGAATAGAAAGATTCAAAACAAATGCCGCAAATAATCCTAACCAGACACCAAATCCCCATGTTCCAATCAGATCTATGAACATGACATATTTGGTCTTTCCGCCGCTTCGCATAATTCCACCACCTAAAATCATATTTACCACTTTGAATGGTGCAATCAGGGCATAAGCAACCATAATCTGACTTGTCAATTGCTTCACATTGGAATCTACCTGATAAATTTCAACATAGACAGATCTGGTCAAAATGATCACGACAGATAATATGGCAGCACCGGCAATTCCATATAAAATCAACTTTTTGGATGCCTGATAAGCCTCTTCATATTCCTTATTTCCAAGCCTCTTTCCAACGATGATTCCTGCTGCCTGAGACAGCCCGCAAAGAGCTCCGATCATCAATCCCTGTATGGGATTTAGCAGTGTCATGGCAGCACTGGCATCCGTTCCCATATGTCCGTAAATCATGGCATATACATTTTCACCAAAACTCCACAATACTTCACATATCAATATAGGAAACAACATGGCTCCATACTGCTTCCAGTTAAACCGGGAATACATGTTTTTTTCTTTGATAGACAAAGACAATGTATTCGTCAGTTTCCGAATCATAAAAAGCATAATCAGGAAATTAGAAAACTGTGCAATCACGGTTGCAATCGCTGCACCATTTGCTCCCATTGCAGGAATCCCGCATTTTCCGAATATCAGCACATAATTCAATCCGGTATTGATGATTGCCGAAACGATGCTGGCATATAAAGGAATTCGCGCTTTTTCCATACAACGAAACAACGTGGAAAGCAGGGTGGCTCCTGCCATAGGAAGAAAGGTTCCTGCTATAATCGCAAGGTAAGCAGCAGCTACCTGCCTTGTTGCATGATCCTGCGTATAAAGCCCCATAACAGTTGTCGGTAACAAAATGGACAATACTGTAAAAAGCCCCGCAATCACAAGAGAAAACAACATATTAATATAAAAACTTCTTCTGACTTCCGGACTGTTTTTCTGTCCCAGATACTGCGAAATCATAATACCCGCAACCGCTCCTATGGCGGCAACCACAACCGAAGCAATACTTGAAAATTTACCGGCCAGTCCAACACCGGCAACACTGACATTGCCAAGCTGTCCAATCATAATCTGATCCACAATACCAAAAGAAGCCTGAAGCATAGACTGCAAAGCTACCGGAAATGCCAGATTTAATACAGAAATAAAAAAAGACGATTTATGTTTCATAAATGCACCTCCAATAATATCTTTCTATGCTTTCATTGTAGGCATGAAAGCTGATAATTTCAAAGGTTAAACGCATAACCAGAAACAAAAAAATCGTCTGTATTTTGTGCAATTTAACAATTATCTTTTCGGATTTGCATTCCCACTATATATCTTCGTCGTCTCGTACTTCGGTTTCTAGTCTTTCTAAGCTCCATGCTCACAAAATATCATTAAATGACCGGTTTCAAAACTCAGACTTCGTCTTCAAACAGTTGAAACCGGTCATTATTTTGTTCGCTAATGGAGCTAAGAAAGACACGAAACCTCGTAAAAGCCGACGACAAAGATATATAGTGGGAACACAAATCCGAAAAAGGAATTTACTAAGTCATATTAACAATTATTTATACTGTCTACAACTAGCGCGTTCAATCAACTGTACCGGTAGCCGTATAGTCGTCCCAACATCCCCATTTTCTTTCAATTCATAAAGCTTTTCAATCGCAGTTTTGGCCCGTAATGCTCCATCCTGCCTGACGGTGGTAAGTGTCGGCGTAATCATCTCGCACATCGGGATATCATCAAAACCGGCGACGGAGATATCATCCGGAACAGAGATGCCTTGTTCATTGATAAAGTGTATAAAGTCAATGGCATAATAATCGGAAACCGCAAATACCGCAGATACTCGGCGAAAATCGTCCAGATGATTTCGATAATGCGCCCATCTTTCTACTTTTGTCATCGGTACCACCATGACTTCTGTATGTTCCGCTCCAAATCCTTTTTTGAATCCTTCCATTCGTTCTAAATCAACACCGATGATATTATCGGAAATGCATAAGGCATTTCTATGACCATTTCTCTTGAACATCTTTCCCACCTGGAAGCCTCCATCAAAATTGTCAATGGCAATGTCCACGATTCGCTCCGTTTTATCACAGAAACCATCATACACGACAAAAGGTATCCGCATATGATTTCTCAAATACATATAATCCTGATAACAAAAGCCGATCACTACCAGACCATCCATATTCCACATAGATGCAAACTGAATGATTTCCTCCGGATTTTTTGCCTTTTTTACCATCATAAACAGTCCACGCGCTTCAATTTCTTCCGATAAGCAATTCAAAGATGAGGAAATGAATGCATCATCTAACACATGGTGCTCATATTTTTCATGATCATTTACAAAAATACCAATGATTTTGGAAGAATTCTGCGCCAGAAGGATTCCCGCCATACTCGGAATATACTGTCGCTCCTCCAGCAATGCCTGCACGCGCTTAACAGTCTCATCCGATATTTTTGCAGTTTTTCCATGTATTACATTTGATACGGTTGCAGTACTAAGCCCCAGCTCCTCTGCAATGTCACTAATTCTCACTCGTTGTTGTTCCATATATGTTTATCCTTCTATTTTCTTCATTTCTTTCAAATTTGACCTCTTTGACGCCTTGCATTTGCAACATAAACTCCCCCGATGATGATAACCGCACCTGCAATCTGATAAATTGTCAAAGACTCCTTTAATAGCAGCGCACCTGCTAAAATGGAAACTACTGTCGATATTCCAATAAAAGAAGATGTGCGATTCACACCGATTTTGGAAATCGCTATATTGGATAGGAAAAATGCCACTACCGAACATCCCATACTCTGATAAAGAATGGCACTTAAAAAATCACGTTCTTTTATCGGCAATAAAAGCAATTCGTCAAGATTTCCATGAAGCATTGCTTCCACTACCGCAAGCAACACAAAAAGAAAAGCTCCAACAATCAGCATGACATATGTAATTTCTGCCCCGGTATATTCGAAAGCCTTATCAACAAATACACTATACAAAGCATAGGACACAACCGCACCAAAAAGAAATGTATAACCTGGTACCGACAGACTCGATGATGCACCAACTGCAAATACGGTAACTATGACGCCTAGCAATGTAATCCAAATTCCTATCATCTGTATTTTAGAAGGTCTCTTTTTTAGTAATATCGTTGAAAAAATCAAAGACGCGACCGGAATACAGGCAAGAAAAATTCCGCTTTCAGATGCAGTGGTATTGCTTATCCCAATTGTTTCTGCTAAAAAATATATGCAGGGATTACAAAAAGCCACCAAAAGAAGTGGCTTTTTGGATTTGCCTTTTAAGTCAATTTTTATAAAACCAAACAGGATGCATAAGCTCATAATTATGACAGCAATGAAAAATCGCCATCCCAGCAAAGCAAATTCACTTGCACATACAGTTGCCTGTTTTGTAAAAATATAGCTTAGTCCATAAAGTGTTTCACAACCAATCGCACATAATGAACCAATTATCCCGTCAGGATGTTTTTGATTGTCCATAAGTTCTCCTATACTTGCATTCATTCTGTTCTTTTTTCGGCACGGATATTGTCTCCATTATAGCATTATCCGGTTCATTAAAAAAGTGATTGAATACCCAACAGGAAAATCCATCAACGATTTTCTGACAATCATTTATTGATATCAATTTTTCTCACAACATCTCTTACCTTTAACACAAATGAGGGTGAAACCGAAAGTTCATCAATACCCATTTTAAGAAACGTTTCCGTAAGCGTTGTATCCGCTGCGAGTTCGCCGCATATTCCGATCCATGCACCATTTTTATGGGCATTGTCTGCTGCCATTTCAATCAGTCTTAAAATAGCTTCATGATGGGTATCCACAAAGTTTTCAATGTCAGGATTTTGTCTGTCGCATGCAAGCGTGTACTGCGTAAGGTCATTGGTTCCGACGCTGAAAAAATCTATAAGAGGGGCGAGCTTGTCGCTGATGATTGCAGCCGCAGGGGTTTCAATCATAATTCCGAGTTCCACATTTTCCGAATATTCAATACCTTCCTCTTTCAGCTCATTTTTTACTTCGCTACAGATTTCAAGAACCTTTCGTACTTCACTTTCGCTTGTAATCATAGGAAACATGATGCCAAGTTTTCCGAAAACAGATGCTCTGTAAAGTGCCCTAAGCTGTGTCTTAAAAATTTCAGGACGTGTAAGACAGATTCGGATTGCCCGCATGCCAAGTGCCGGATTTTCTTCCTTTTTCAGTCCGAAATAATCAGCCTGCTTATCCGCGCCAATGTCAAGTGTACGAATAATCACCTTCTTGCCCGACATGCTTTCAAGTACTTTTCTGTATGCAGTAAACTGCTGCTCTTCTGTAGGAAAATCCGAATTTTCAAGATAGAGAAATTCACTTCGAAAAAGTCCTATTCCTCCGGCATCATTTGCAAGCACGGCACCGATGTTATCAACTCCTCCAATATTTGCATAAATATTAATTTTGGTACCATCGATAGTTACATTTTCCTTGCCCTTTAAATTTTGCAAAAGCTTTCTATGCTCTTCATCATTCTGTTGTTTAAGGACAAATTCCTGCATTGTTTCTTCATCCGGTTCAAGATATATTTCACCTGTATAGCCGTCAACAACTGCGCTCTGACCATCTCTGATTTCATCTAAAAATGCATCACCGACACCAATGATTGCCGGAATATTCATATTTCTTGCTAAAATTGCGGTGTGTGAATTGGATGATCCATGGGCTGTTACAAAAGCAAGAACCTTATCCTTATCAAGGGAAACCGTTTCACTTGGTGCGAGATCATCTGCGCAGATAATCACTTTGTCATCCAAATGATTCCCCTCACTATTTATACCCGTAAGATTTGCTATGATTCTGTTGGAAATGTCTTTGATATCCGCACTTCTTGCCTGCATATAGGCATCATCCATTGCCAAAAACATTTCGGAAAAATTGTCAGCTGTTACCGCTACGGCATATTCTGCATTTACCTTCTGTGTGTCGATAATGTTGTCGATGGATTCGTTGTAATCTTCATCATCCAGCATCATCATATGAATTTCAAAAATCTGTGCATTTGCCTCTCCCACTTCTTTCAAAGCCTTTTCATATAACGTTCCAATCTGCTCTTTTGCAAGATTTTTCGCATTCCGGACACGATTTTTTTCAGTTTCTGTATCCTCACAGCGCATTCTCTTTACAGCCAAATCCTTTTTTTTGAAAACGGAAATTCTGCCAATTGCAATTGCACTGTAGACTCCTTTTCCCATGTACTTTTTCACAGAATTTGCCCCCTTTCCATCATTTTATCATAGATTACTTTCAAAAAAATCCTTCATTGCATTATATGATTTTTCTTCGTCGCCACCATCGATTGTAACAACAAGCGTATCACCTTTTTTGACACCGAGTCCCATAATCATCATGAGCTTTGATGCACCGGCAGTTTTGTCTCCTTTTGTGATGGTAATCTCACTGTCAAGTTCTTTTGCTGCTTTCACCAGCATTCCTGCCGGTCTTGCATGAATTCCAAGTTCGTCAATGATTGTGTAATTAAATGTTTTCATAATCTCATATCCTTTCTGTTTAAAATTGTATTTTTTTATAAGAGTCGATAGCTCCATTGTGTTGCACACTTTCGCCACAAAACTGATTTGAAAAATGCAACATTTTTTCAAGTTCTGCTTTTGTTATTTTCTCAAGAGTATCCTTTGTTTTTTCCATAGATTTTAGTCCGAATAAAAAGGAACCAATAAACCCGTCTCCTGCACCAGTAGTGTCAATAGCATTTACTTCTTCGCAGGGTGAAAATGCCTTTTGGTTTTTCGTGTAGGCATATGCCCCCTTACTTCCGCAAGTGTATATAATCAGCTTCACATTACCTGTAAACAACTTGGGCAATGCATTTTCAATTTCCTCTTCGCCAGTAAGAAAGGCAAGCTCTTCATCCGAAATTTTAATGATATCCGACAACGGAATAAATTCATGTACTGTTTTATAAAGTTCTTCTTTACTTTTCCATAAAGGGAACCGAAGATTTGGATCGAAACTGATAATGGTATCTTTTTTTGCCGCAATTTCAATTGCTTTTCTGTGTGCTTCTTTCATCGGAAAATCTCCAAGAGAAACGCTGCAGAAATGCAGAGCAAAGGCATCATCAAACATATTTTCCTTAATCTGTTCTTCATCAAAAAGCATATCGGCAGATGGATTTCTGTAAAAGGAAAATGTTCTGTTTCCATCTTTTTCAAGACTTACAAAAGCAAGTGCCGTATTGGCTTTGTCTGTAAAGCTTATAAGAGACGTATCAATCCCGAAATTTTTCAGTTCTTTTTCAATTTTTCTTCCGAAAGGATCATCACCAAGTTGCGTAATGAATTTAGATTTCCCACCCAGTACACGGAAAGCACCACACACATTTGCGGGTGCGCCGCCTACTTTCGGATGAAAGGATGTAACATTTTCAAAATCACATCCCGTTTCGTTCGGAATAAAATCAATCAATGCTTCGCCAATTGTAATCAGAGTATCCTTTTTCATAACTTCCTCCTTCGCATTTACAGTTGATACCAGTTTCCTTCAAATCCCTCTATTTCAAGAAGAATGCTTTCTTCATCAGGATAAAATCTGGTTGATAAAACAGTTTATCCGTTATTGAGATAGATTTCTATGGATGACATATCTACAATCATTCTTAACTTTTCCGGATTTTCAAGCGGTGTTTTTCTTGTTGTTCTTCCACAACCGTAGTCTTGATCACGGAATTTCATTTCAAAGAGCTTATTATTATTATCATAAGAAAAAATAAACTTATGGTCAAAATTCAGGCTGAAATTTTCTGTAATTTTCCCATCAAGTTCAAAAGGAAGTATAACCTTCATCCTTTCACTCTCACGGATTTTTTTGCCTGACTTACGCAGATTTTCAAATTCTTTCAAAGGATTTTGGATTAACTTACCGTCTTTTCCTAATCCGATTTCCCGTGGAATTGTCAGGCAATGCTGCCAGCCAAGTTCTGTGGTTGCATTTTTGTATTCCGGAGTATCCATTCCCATCCAGCCGATTAAAATTCTTCTGCCTTTAGGATCAACAAATGTCTGAGGTGCATAAAAATCAAATCCCATATCCCATTCGGTAAATTCACCGAGTTGATTTTTCTCAGCCGTAAAATATCCCGACTGAAACAGGTTCTGAAATTTTGTATCATATGCTTCAAGTCCCTGTGGACATACACTTAAAAATCTTTTTCCATCAAGTTCAAAATAATCAGGACATTCCCACATATATCCGTAGTTTTCTTTTGTTACCATGGTCCGGTATTTCCAGTTTTCAAGGTCATGGGATTCGTAAAAAAGTACACAGCCCTTGTCATCAATTAATTATTCATTATTTTATCATATCCTACAATTGCAGCATAGATATTACCCTTTCACAAATGCTCTGAAAGGCAAAAAAGCAGATGTCCTTATGAACATCTGTCTTCTGTACTTATTATTTATATCCCTTTTCTAACTTGTGTTCCCGATATATATCAAAAACACAAATCAGAAAAGTTTTTTATCACGCATCCTCAGCCACTTTCACTTCAAATTCCTCTACCGGCATCGGTTTTGCAAAATAGTATCCCTGAATAAGGTCACACTCATTTTCTGCCAGAAAATCCACCTGCTCTCTTGTCTCGATTCCCTCTGCCACGATACGCATGTTCAGTTTCTTAGCAAGACTAATGGCGTCACTGACAATCACTTTTCCTTTTCCTTCTTCGTCATTGCCTCTAAAGAATTCTGCATCCAATTTTACCACATCGATTGGTAATTCTTTCAGGGAATTTAAAGAAGAATAACCTGCACCAAAGTCATCCATGGATACCGCAAAGCCATAATTCTTCATCTTATTTACGATACCGATTAACGTCTCTTTGTCATCAAAGAAAGCACTCTCCGTCAATTCAAGTTCAATGGCTTCGTGCGGAACTTTGTAGCTGTCTACAATCCCACAAATGTGTTCAGCCAGATTTTCTCTTGTAAAATGTGCTCTGGATACATTGACGGAAATGGGAACAATTTTTTTACCCTCTGCAATCCATTTTGCTTGTAATTTTGCAACTTCTGCAATCATATAATCATCCAGTTTTGTTATAAAACCATTTCTCTCAAATATTGGAATAAATTTATATGGTGCAATCAATCCTTCCGTAGGATGAACCCACCTTACCAAAGCCTCTGCTGCCGCAAGCTTTTCATTATCAACCGAATACTTTGGCTGGAGATATACTTTGTATTCATGGTTTATCAAAGCTCTCTCCATATCATTTTCCACTTTTCTCTCCCAGAGAAGTTCTTCCTTCATCTGCTGCGTAAAGAAACTCACATTTTCATTATGTGTTTCTTCAATCTTAGCCCTTGCTATCGTCGCTCTGTTATAGGCTTCGGACGGTTCCATAATCTCACCATCAAGAATATTAATTCCCGCCTTGAAATAAAGCTTGATATTCGGTCTTTTCGCAGCCAGCAAGCTCATTATTTTTTGAATTCTTACGACCAGTTGTTCCTCATCTGTATAGCAGAGCAGCATTCCGAAATCACACATTTCATGCCTTGCAAATGTTTCTTTCTTCGTAACATTTCTTCGAATGACATCATAAAAATCACCAACAAGCGCCCTGCCTTCCTTGTCTCCATAGCATGAACAATAACTTCTGTATTTTTCCATCCGTATATGAACCATGGCAGCCTTGACAGATTTACGCCTGTATTTTTTCATTTTTTTGGATGCTACTCCAAGGAAATAATACCAATTTTTACCACCTGTTTCTTTATCTGCGTAATATAACTTCAAAAGTCTGCTCTGACTTCTCACAAATCTGATAAACATGAAAATTACAAATATCAAATAAATGAAACAGATTAAACTGATACTGATACATATCAGCTCCACAAGAATTACATCCTGCACAATAATATGGAGCTTTAATGCAACATATGTAACCGTGCCATCAACATTTTCAAAACCATAATAGCAAGTCTGCTCGAATACAGACATATTCATAGCTTCGTTAATATCCGCATTTTCGCCCATATCTTCTGATAATTCAATAGATTTAAATAACGCTTTTTGTATAAATGTCAAATTGCCGGATGCGAATTGATCAAAGTATGCATTTTCTGCAGTATCCAGATAAATCGTATAATTTTCCAGTTCTTCATCAAATATATCAATAAAATCTGAGTATTCCATGGCATCTTCTTTTAAATCAGATATAGTTTCACCACATTGATATAGAACCGTCTCACCGTCTGTAACCGTCACGCCTGTCACATCATTTACCACAGCCGAATAATTGGAAAAGGCATCGTCCAAGGCAGCTTTGTCATCCAAATCAATCTCTTTTAGCTGGCTATAGAAGCCATAAGCCCACTTGTATCCCTGACTGATCTTGCCCCTTGTCATATTGTCAAAAATTGCTCCTGCAAGAATCGAGATTGCCACACCAACAATAAAAATAACTATGATTAAAATAAGGATCAACGGATATACGTGTATTTTTTTCAGTTTTTCCGGATTATATTTTTTCATATCCTTGCATTCTCCATTCACTCCAAATCACTTTTCAAAAAATTCAAGCTATCATTATTTTACAGCCTATAATATATCCTCGTCAACAAAATACAATTAAGTGAACAAAGCAAAATACAAATTATAGTTATATGCAAAAATGCCGAGAAAAGAAGCTTATATACTTCTATTCCCAGCATTATATTTTTCCTTATTTTCAACAGTTTATTACCATAATAATAGTTTAACAATTTCTTTTGCCCACGAAAAATAGTTGGGCACAACCTCATCAAGAGATTGCTTTACAACTGCAATGTCCTGAGCAGAAAGTTCTCCGATTTTTTGAAATACACTTCCTACTGCCTGACTGTCACCAAGTGCAACCATCGCCCGGGCATTATCGCCAAGAGCGAAATATTTTCCGCAAGCTAAGGCACCTATGGAAAATTCACCAACTGAAATTGCACCCACTGATATTATTCCCAAACTGATTGCTCCAGCCGTAAATATGCCGATAGAAAAGCAACCTGCCGATAAAACACCGAGAGCAAACAATCCGATTGCAATCAATCCAAGTGAGAATAAACCCAGAGAAAAAACTCCCATGGATATCATTCCAAGCGATATAATTCCCTGCGCTTTTAATCCGATTGCAATAACTCCACGGGCATTTAAGCCAACAGCAAAAAATCCCTGTGCTCTTCTGCCAATATGCCATAAAGGCATACCCCATACTGTTTTTTCACTCTTTCTTTCTTGCAGATGCTTTTTAAAAAATGAAGTTTCCTCATGATTATACTCTCTGTTATCCGGATCCCTGTTATCTGTTTCTACTGTTTCTTTCAGCAGATAATCCAGCGAACAGTTAAACAGTTCGCTCATCCTTATTAACTTATCAGTCTCAGGATATGTAATGTTACTCTCCCATTTGCTGATTGCCTGTCTGGATACTCCCAAAATTCCGGCAAGCTGCTCTTGTGTGTAATTATTTTCTTTTCGCAGTATTGCTAACTTATCGCCTAATGTCATAGTGCGTCCTCCAATCTGAACAATTTGTTCCTGCATACAATACCAATTGGATGTCCAAAAGACCACCAACAACCGGGTTCTAAATGTAAACTACAGGTTGCATTGCCGATTTTACATAGGTGTGCCAATTAGAAAAACAGGGCTATTACAATGATTTTGCAATCTCATAAGCATCTTTTGTGAATTTTCCTATGCGCTCAGACCGGTTTTCATCATTCCCATAGCCTCTTGTCATCCGGTCAAAAACATATACTTCACAACTTTTAGCCCTGTCTTTGATTCGGTCTCCTAACATAACGGTTTTCATTGCTTCCAATTGCTTTATGCGTATTTCATCCTCTAATGAACCACCCATGGTAATGAAAAATAATGCTTTTTCTAAAATCTTCATCTTAGGATCATCTCCATAAGCAAAGCCATATGTCCACACGCGTTGAAACCATCCCTCAAGCATTGCAGGGGATGCCGTCCAAAAGTCAGGATAAATAAAAACGATTACATCTGAAGAATTAATCCGTTCCTGTTCCCTGATAACATCCGGAAATACAGGCATATCCAACTGATAAAATCCTTCTCTATGATATTCCTCTTTGCTCATGACCGGATTAAATCCTTCCGCATACAAATCAGATATGGTATAGGTATGCCCGGCTTCTTCCAATCCTTTTACAAATGAGTTTTTCACCTCGCTTGTGAAACTGTTTTCACTTGGATGACAATATACAACTAAAACATTCATCGCTTTCTCCCTTATCCTTACTCCTCCCGCTTGCTTTTTACAGGGCAATTTCAGCTTATCCTTTTGTACTTTGCCCGCAAGCATACTCTAAACTGTAATTTCGATTTGATTTCCTTCGACTCCTATTATACAACTCTCATAATATCCGTCACCGGTTGTTCTGGGTCCGCTAACAACAGGATATCCATCCCTTCTCAGCCTATCTGCAAGAGCATCTACTGCTTCTTTACTTCCTACACGAAATGCAATGTGCATATATCCCATCTCTGCTAATTGTTTTTCTCTATCCATCAAATCCGGTTTATTCATAATTTCCAATCTTGCCCCATCATCAAAAGATAAAAAATAGGAAGAAAAACCTGTTTTTTTATTGTGATATTTCTCATTGGATATAGCATTGAAATACTTCACAAAAAATTCTCTTGTTTTTTCTAAGTCATTAACATACATTGCAATGTGTTCTATTTGCATACTTTCCTCCTGAAATACTATCCTTAACACGGTTTGGTAAAATCAACCATATGAATTACTGACATAATAGCCTTTGTATTTCCACATCCCTGATTTCTCCGTCATCAAGCTTTACACTTAATGAATCTGCATTCCATTTATAAAAATCCACGTCGTCAACTTCTTCGTATTCAGGGTCAATAATTTTATGTAAACTCATTAGTCTCGGATTAAAATCCAAAGGATTTGTTAAATCTCCCACCATAACATCCATGGTATCTGCCCAATAGCACCCCTCATAAGCCACTAAATTAGTATTGGCATCATAGTGTACCCCGGTTATAATAAAGGACTCGCCGCAACATACATCATAGTCATTGTCATATCCCTTAGGAACGTAATGAAACACCTCAAGCGTATCTATATCAATATAACTGATACCATATAGGTCCACATGGTGTGGATAATATCTGTGACCGTTCTTATGATGAATTAATTTTTTGTATGGAATATGATGCCCATCCACAGAAATATAACTATATATAGTTTCTCCATCTTTTTGAATGTAATAACGTGCCAAAAAAAGATGCTTTATGCCATTCTTGTGCAGATAGCTTTTCTGAAGAAGAGAAATACCATCTTCAATTTCTATTTTACATTCATCTTCCAAATACTTCTCATCTTCTAAGTATAAGTATTTCTTTACATCCTCAAGATATCTGTCGCTACCAAAAACATTCGTATAATCAATACCTCTATATCTCAGAAAATGAATATGGCAGGTTGCACATAGAAATTCTAAAACAAGCATCTCCTCGCAATTCTTGATCTCCATATGTACATGAAATCCATCTTCCCTGTTATCTTCAACAACAATATTCTTAAGAATTCCTTCCTGATACTTATTAATCTTTTCTGTTGGCATAGGCGAAATAATTTTTCCAAATGACATATCAAAATGCTTATACTCGCATTTTTCATCGTTTAAATTGCCACGAATGTTCAGTCCGCAAAAATCATGCTCTTCCACCACATAGCAATCAATAAAATCATAGGCCGTATCTGTTAAATTATACTGTTTAAACTTTTCTGTTTCATTCATATGAAATTTCCCCGTCTCAATTACCATTTCCGGCATTGGTCCGATATAATCTTTTTGCACGTCAGTCCATAGCAACTTCGTTTCCCATCTTGGACCTACATAATCTTTCTGCCTGTCAGTCCAAATTGACTTCATTTCTCGTCTTGGACCTACATAATCTTGCTGCCTGTCAGCCCAAATCGACTTCATTTCTGGTTTTGGGCCTACATCTTCTTCCGGCCTGTCAGCCCAAATCGACTCATTTTCATGTTTTGGATCTACATATTTCAGTTTACGCAATTTATCAATATTTTAATTTGCAAAACATATAAATAAATCATCTCCACAAATAGGGATTTGAAAAGTTGCTGTGTCGAAGTGTTCTATCTCAGAATAGCTCAGGATGATTCTCCAATGAATCAGCTTCTGTTATTTCACGAACTACATGACATGGCACTCCCACTGCAAGCGAATTTGGTGGAATATCTCTTGTAACTACACTTCCCGCACCGATAACACAACCATCACCGATTGTAACTCCACCGCATATTGTGACATTTCCTGCAATCCAGCAGTTGTTTCCAATAGTAATCGGTTTAGCATATTCTTTATCGGTAGGAGTGCCGTCCTGCTTTACATACTGATTTCTGTCCTGCCAACGAAGCGGATGTATAGGCGTAAGAAGCGAAACGTTAGGACCAAAAAATACATTTTCGCCAATTGTCACAGGGCAACAGTCAACACAAGTAAAATTGAAATTTGCATAGGAATTTGTTCCAATGGATGTGAAGCAACCATAATCGAATTGAACAGGTCCTTGAAAATAAAAGGAATCTCCGGCTATCCCAAGCTCCTTTATAATTTCTGCACGCCTTTCATCTGTTTCAAGAAGATCGTTGTATTCTTTACTAAGCCTATGAGCTTTTGTTCTAAGTGTCACAAGTTCTTTGTCGGAAGGGTCATATATTTTTCCCGCTATCATTCTTTCTTTTTCAGTCATCTTTTATTTCTCCTAGTATATATCAGGTCAAACGAAGTGAATTTTACTGAGCATATACATTATCAATGCTGCTATGAAAATTTTGTCAAATTCATAAAATCGGAAATCTATAACACCATTATTTGTTGAATGTGCTGCATTTTGATTGCCACAACCAGTGAATATAAATAACAGTATTGAAATAATTCCTAAAAATATTTTCCTCTTCATGTTACTCTCCATTAAAAAATTCCGATTTCATTTCTCATGTATTCAATTTGAATTCTTATGTATTTACTTCTTATTCCTCTGATAAAATTCTTTTAAATCAGCTTTCACTTCATCCGACAACATTGTTTTCTTGATTCCTTCAATTGCACCTTCAAGTGCCATCAGACGATGAATGCACGCCGATTCGTCAATTTCCTGAATCTTTAACCAAGCTTCTTTGGCACCAATGTCCTTTAATTCATCAACAGTCTGTATACCAACCAAAACAAGTTGCTCTTCCACCGTTTTTCCTATATTAGGTAGTTTTGATAATTCTCCCATAAAAATTTCTCCTTGTTAATCTATCTAATTTCCATTCTACAATTCATAGTAATATGGACATATATCTTCATAATGACCATCCTTCATCCTAAACCCACTCGGAATTATGCCCAGCTGCCTAAAGCCAAGACGCTCATATAAATGACGAGCATGAACATTCGTAGCTACAACGGCATTAAATTGAAGAATTTTAAATCCTTTTTCTTTACCTTGTATGAGACAATCTTTAACAAGCTTTTCTCCTATATGCATTCCTCTCGAAGCAGAACTAACAGCGTAGCTTGCATTACATATATGACCACATCTGCCAACATTATTGGGATGAAGAATATACAATCCATATATTTTTCCTTCCGTATCCTCAGCCACCCCACAGTATGTCTGTGAATCGAAAAACGTCTTTCCTGAATTCTCATCAAGAATTTCCTCCTGTGGAAAAGCAATACCTTCTTCAACAATTTCGTTCCAGATCCGAACCATATCTTTAATATCATCTTGTTTATATTTCCTTATAGTAACTACCATTATTATCTACCTCCGAATCGCCAATAGCAGGAACTTAGTTACACAATAATATCTCAACAGGAATCCATTCAACCGGTTCTCCCTTCCCTTGAATTTCCATTGCTATATCCTCCGCTACAGAATAATCTTCATTTATCAATCCATACTTATTAAGCCTTAAATTTGGATAATTCTCTTGTAACGAATTGCATAAAAAAGAATGAAATCCAGATATATCCCATCCAATAATATCGCATCCCAGATGTTCATACAGATTTTCATAAGCACACTCATTATTCATTGCGAAATCATCACATAATAATTCCTTATATTTTGTAGCCATTATACATCATTTAGAAAAAGATAGAAATCCTCTAAGATTCCTATCTTCCTAATCTTCTAATATATACCCATGTGGTTCAAGGGCAAATTTTTTAGTTCCTTTGCTTATCCTACTGTTTTCTCACCCTTGGGAATAAGAGATAACAAATCCTCTGAAAGCAAACTAGACAATGCATCCTTATGCTCTGCTAATCTTCCACCATCTCCAAGTTGGATTTCCGTAAATCTGCTTTCTCCAGATTTTCTACGCAACACTAAGTCCAACTTCTTTGCCTTAGCAGAACTTAATTCATTACCTTTTAACAAAGTCATTGGCTTCGCTTTTCCGGCTACTACGAATCCCAGTGTAGCACTAACATTTCCTGCCGCCAATGCACATCTGATTCTATTCTTTTCAAAATCCTCTTCCACAAATGTTCCCACATTAAACATATTTATAATGGATGGTAAGGAATTGATTTTTCTTCTAACTGAACCTTTGACTTCACTTTCATTCTGTCCGCTCTTACAAAAATCAAAATCTTTTTCTTCCAAAGTTCCTTTATAGCACTTCTCAAAAAATGTAGTAGCATCCAAACTTGTATGTAATCCGGTAAGATGTAAATAGTTATCTTCGTATGCCGAAACGATATAATACTCGTTCTTCACAAATGCCGCTGAACAAAGTAAATATTCATAATCCACAAAATATCTCTTATATGAATAAGCGTTCTGAATCACAGTTTCCTTCACACGCTCTTTAAAACTCTTTTGTTCTGCCATTGTTTCTCCAATAGTAAAATAGAAGGACGACTACGAAGCCATCCTTCTACTAATTTTTCACAGTTTATTCTGCAATGGGAATGGGTTTTCGGTCTCCATCCCGACCGCTGGAACAGGTTTAAGGTCTCTGTTCCGACCATATTAGTATCTCTTTTTGTAATTTAATTATACACTACAATATGCCTATCGTCAAAAAATTTTTACGAAGTCATTGTTGCTAATGCTATTATATTCATTTTAACAAAAAAATCAACTGTTTTATCCAAATTTTCAAATTCCGATTTGTCACTTTGTTGCCCATTTCATTACCTTACCAAATATGAAATCTTTTTAATGCAGAAGGTGAGATTTGCACTCACGAAATTTCCACAAATACCCCGTCGCAATTAAATCAACCACGCATTTGTGGGTACGTTACTACTTCGATCACCTCTGCCCACATATTCGTATTCTGAGCTGTATATTATTCTCACTTTTGATTATTAAGATTTCAAATTGTCGTATCTTCTGCTGTATCCAAAACATTGATTAAATAACTTATATCCAATATAGTCATGAAATTTGTAGCAATCGTTTCGATAAAACTCATTCCAATAGCTTGTCATTCTTGAGTAAGCATATCTAAACATATATGGGTTTAATTCACAAAACACTTGAAATAAACTGTTATCCCTATTACTCATAAATCCATAAATGTCATCCAAAATCTCTATTACATATTCAGAAGAAAGTTTCAAAACATACTAATTTTTCACAGTTTATTCTGCATCTTAAAAAAAATTCCGAAGTGCTTCGACCAATTGCTCCGGTGCTTCAATATTAATTTCATGTCCTGCTCCATGAATCACTTGAAGTTCGGCGTTTGTTAAAATGTTTGCAAGCTCTATAGAGGCATTTTTGTTTGCCCTATCTTTCTCTCCGTAAAGAACTAATGTTGGGCAGGTAACTTTATAAATTAAATCACTAAAATCCAGTTCCATCATTGTGCTGCACAGTTTAAGAAAATCTGCTTTTCCAAACCCAGTTTGCTGAAATACTGATTTTGGCATAAAACGAAATATTACATTTTGAAATTGTAATAATTTCTTTGGCATTTTATATTGTATTGCAATCAAAACCAATGACTTTACTTTTTCTGAATGTTCTATTGCATAATTAAGAGCCAATACACCACCCAATGACAAACCGCACAGGCTTATATCCCCCTCTATTGCATCGCACATAGTCGAAAAAGCAGCATAAAGATTTTGGTATGTTATTTCCTGACCTTGAACTAATTCTGCCAAATCCGGACATATACTATACTCAACATCCTCTAATTGTTCTATCACTTTATTCCAGCTGTTTGAGGTTTGTCCCAGACCGTGAATATATATTTGTTTCATATTGTTACTTCCCTACAACTCCTTATATTTCTGCCGAACCAAATTCTTTGCCGGATGATAATTCGGACTATACTGATTTATGTACACTTTTTTAGTCTCTGTGACAAGAGTTATGCAATAATGTTTGGGACCATCAGTAATTACATACCACTTGATTTCTGCATCCGTGTAATTATAAACTTCTCCTTTCACACTTCGATACCAGATTCCGTTCTCATAAAATATTACTGTCCAATTTTTCATATACTTAACAAACAGCCATCCCATCGCCTCGCAAAGTGCTCCCACACCGATAAAGAACACCAGTAAAGACAACTTCTCCAACACATACATATTATCGCTAGTCATACAAGCAATAATCATTCCTATACTGAAAAATAATCCCAAAGCAAAAAGAATAACCGCCAGAAATCCATACCACCATATACAATAATGGCATACTAAAACATCACTTCTGTTTTGATATTCCTGTGGAATTTCGTAGTTTAAAACATGCATTAATATCGTTCTTTTCATATTTTCCTGCTGTCCATCTTTCAAAGTTTATCCCTCCGGTAGAACTTCTTAAATTTCCGCATCGGCGATTGCTATAAGATCTGTCCTTTCATAGCGATTATGTCCTTGTAATTGCTTTTTGTATTTCCAACACTTAATTGCTTCTTCTAAAGATTTCCCTTTATTGTCTGCAAAAAAATCCCGAATATAAGTATTGTATTCGAACTGCTTATCAATTTTTGTTTTTCCCTTTTTCTTTTCCTCAATAATTTGATAATAGGCATCTATTGCTTCTTTATATGTTTTTCCCGTATTATTCTTCAACCATTTTTGAAAAGCTACATTGAATGAAAAGCTACTTCCAATATATTCTTTAAAAAATGCCCTATGCTTTTCTGAACAAACGAAGTTAGCTTCAATTTTTGTATCTTCATTAATAGTAGATATTACTGTTGCTTTTTTTCTTTCCGTTGGAGCAGACAATATTTTGCCTGTATCAAGAAAATAGGCAATACGATCGGTTATTTCTAATTTTCCACCTGAAACAGGAATACCATTTTCTCTGCAAAAATCCACTAATTCTTCTTTCAAATAATAGTAATCACGAAATGTTTTGCTATCCAAATTTTTATCCAAAGCAGGCCTGCTATTCATATATTTTTCCCTCTTTCTATAACACATCAAAAATATAATACTAATTCCCCCGAATTTGGGGGAATTAGAACTTCAAATAGGAGTGTAAGTGCATCAAAGACGATTAAAAAAGAAAAGACGGTCACAGACATACGTCAAAGTCCGTCTTTTCATATATTTTTTAACTATCTTTCAATGGCTAAAATAAAACTGGCACTGTAAAATCAAATAAATTAGTCCTGTTCGCTCATCTTTGCCAACTTCGCCGCCTGGTCGCCCTCACGGAACAAAGACCTCTTTGATTATGGGCTCAAAACAAATGCCTCCATGCCATAAAAGGGCTCGGAACGTGTGCCTCATAATAAAGAGGTCTCGAAGCAAATACCTCAATTATTTTTGAAACAACATCTATCTACTTCTATTATTCTACACCAAACTTTTGTAATTAGCTACTAAGGCTTGCCCTTTCTATTCTTATCATTTTGGGCTAAATTTGCTATAATCTCAGAATCACTTAGTTCTCCTTCCTGACGATAACAAAAGCTAATAGTTTTATCATCACCTAGTATATTAAATAGAGTTTCTCTAAGAAGTTTTGTCTTTGCTGTATTTTTCCCTGAACGATTTATTTGCTCTCCACTTGAATTTTTACCATTATGGCGAGCCATATAACAACAGAATCCCTCATTATGTTCTCTTGCATCAATAATATTAAGAACTGTGTTGCGATATTGATTGTCTAAGGGAGTATAACTGTCAGGCATATCACTATTAAATGAATTGTAGAGATTCCATATTCCCTTTCCGCATCCATCTCCATGAATTTCAAAATAATCTCTGAGTTCTTCATCGGATGCATTGAAATTATACGAATTAGCATATGTCTTAAGTATACGATTTTCATCATTTTTGTCTATAAACGTAAGCATAACAGCATAATATTTTGTTCCTTTATCAAGTTCCCTTAAATCCTCAAATACCACAACATAACTATGCTGATTAAAAGCAAAATCAAATGCTGTTATATACCAATCATTTTCTCGTATACTTTGCAACAAACTCTTGATATTTGGCATTGCTAATGGCATTAATCATCATTCCTTTCTCTCACTTTCACATTCTGACACATTTTAGCGAAACAAGCTCTTTCTATATTTTAACTTATTAAATAATATCACATTTCTGGTGCTTATATAAGCTTTCTTGTGCAAATTAACAAATTTTACACAAATTGCTGAAGTGAAAAGTTTATTTCCACTTTGAAAATGCTTAATAACAAAGTAGCATTTACTCTTGCAGTATGGAGTAAATGCTATTTTTTTCTATACGAAAGAGGAATTTAGTGTTACACTTAAGTCAACAGTGGCAAACGA
>JAFOEY010000005.1 GCA_017387565.1 Lachnospiraceae bacterium
AGTGACTATTGGCGTTGTTTTCGAATAGAGAACGAATCATGTCACAAAACTGTGGGGTGTTTTTTGTTACAAAGATATTATGATGTGAAGGTGCTTGAACGGTACTTGTAAATTTCAAGAGTAAATTACAAAATTAATTAAACTTTGTAAAACATGCACAAAATAAGATTTTTGCATCTTATAGAAGAAACTTATATATATATTTGTGCAATTTGCATCATTTCATTAGATGATTTACCATTAAATAACTTCCGGGGAAGATTATTCATCCAATCCTCTATGGCCTTTATCTGGCTATCAGAATATAAAGATATGTCTTCCCCTTTTTTTATAAATCTCCTGATTAGCTTATTTTGATTTTCATTACTGCCACGTTCAGAGCTGCAATAAGGGTGGCAGTAATAGATTTTTGTCCGGTTATTTTTAGATAAATTTTCAAAATCTGAAAATTCAGTTCCATTATCAACTGTTATTGTTTTAAAAATTGACTTAAAGGCCTTAGCTCCATAAGAGCGATATAAGCGGTTAATACATTTAACAGTACTTGCAGCAGTCCGATCAGGCATTTTCATTATGATTTCTTTCCGGTACTTTCTTTCTGTGAGTACCAGGAGACAAGTTTTACTTTTCTTTTTTCCAGAGTAAACAGTGTCCATTTCCCAGTGTCCGAAGTCTTCACGAAAAAGAACATTATCCGGACGATCAGAAATTGACGGCTTATTTATATTTCTAACATTTACACGAGTAACAGGAACATCTTTCTTTTTTCGTATCTGATAAGGCATATCAGACTGATGAATATTTGAAAAAAGACCCATATGGATATAACTATATAAAGTTGTCAGACAGATATTGGTTTTAAATCCATTTTTTTTTGCAAGCATAAGCGCAGCATAAGGAGAGTATTTTTCATTCAGAATTTTGTCTTCTATGAAATGCACAAAATCATAATCATTTGATAATTTTAATGCAGTACCTTTTCCAGTCTGCTTATAATTATAATCATCCTGGGCTTTCTGGGCAGAATATTCTTCCCGGTAAGTTAGATCTGAATTGAGAAGCTGCACACTACCACGTTTTAACTCGTTATAAATCGTTTTCTGACATCGTCCAAGCTCTGTAGCAATATCTTTAACTTTATACTTTTTCTTGTATAAAAATTCAATCAGGTATCTTTCTTTTTCGGTTAAATGCTTATTTTTCATTTGATGTCCCCCTTAGATTTTATATCAAAGGGTACAATAAAAATAATCCCTTATAAAGGACGATGCAAGTGACAAAGTCATCCTTTACAAGGGATTATTTTTATTGTGAAAATTTGCGACGTCGCAAATAATAAAAAATATCTATTATTTTAGAATTAATTAAATTTAACAGGAAAATTTTTATCATATTCAATTTTCGTTTTACAGTTTGGACAATACTTTATTTTATTTTCAATAACATAATCCGGAAGAATATCATTACAATTAGAACAAAAATAATAATCATCATATGCTACAATCATATGTTTAAAAAAATTATTATGAATAGGAAATTTATAAATAACAGGTATCAAAAATAATAACCTCCTTCAACATATATAAAAATTATTTCTATTTTCGCACCCGGAAAAGAATTTCATATTCTTTATCATCGGATCTAAAAGTAATTTTTTTACAAATTCCATAAGAATAATCTAAGCGCCTAAATTCATGGCAATTATTAGAAAAAAAATTATTAATTGATTGCATAAAAAGATCCCAAAAAGCATTAGAAAAAATAGGAACAATAGATTTTTTATTATCGACTTCTGGAGTCGAATCAACAACAGGCTTCTTCTTAAATTGCTTTTTTAATTCCCGGATCTGTTTTACTGTCATGTTTGGCTTAATTTGCTTCCGCTGATCAGACGATAAAGGAAGCATTTCACAAAGCTGCGAGTAAGAATAATCTTTATATCTATCATCGATAAACATAGTAGGAGTATGATGCATATTATCATTCTTTCTAGAAAATTCCTTTGATACTTCCATTAAACGAGAAACAGTAGAACGATCTAATCCAAAATTAGCAGCACAAAAATTATAAAAGTCCCAATAACCAAATTGATAGTGATAATTACAAAGCAACAATTCACGGAGATGAAAACCAAGCCGAATGTAAGAATGCTGCAAATCGTTTAGATCTGAATGGACATATTTAACACTGGCAAGAGATAAATCAGTATATTTTTCTGAAACTTTCTTTTCATTTCCCAATAAAACAACAATATCATTTTCATATGTAGATACATTTACATTTCCTTGCATAAATCATTCCCCCTTTTTCATAAAATCATCATAATGACTATGACAAACAAACAAGAAACAGTTTGAAAAATAACATAAAACTAAAAACACAAAAAATAAGCGATAAAATCCGTGAGTAAAAGAAGAAACAGCAAATAACAAAGAAAAAAAGTCAAGAAAACCAAAAACAATCAAAAGTAAAATATATAAATATTTCATATAAACACCTCACTATAATTTATTCCTGGAAGAACCAACTTCCAGACTATCTACATTTGTTACCCGGATAAGATAAAAGTATGCTCAAAGTGCATTAAATCGTTCAGTCAATCATTATCCACATAATTTGGTTGTGTATTGGTTGCCCGGTACTATGTGCATAAAATCATGGATAACTCCCATAGAGGGAATGATTAAATTTAATCATTGAGGAGTTACCCACAATTTTATGCACATAGATGGTTTTCGTTACATTTCATTTTAGGAATGTGTATATGTGGAAAATCGGAGATTTACACACATATGCACATTTTTACGACGATGACGAACATCATCTTTAACTAACTAATTAGATTATTATTATATTCAATATATCCAGTGGATATAAAGCAAGCTGGAGACAGAGGAACCGGACACCAAATTATGTGGATAATGATTGACTTAGTAAATAATATGGATATCCGTAAAAGGGGAGTAAAACTCCCCTCATAACCCTTTATTCTGATAAATTATCATCATAAAGGATAATAAATTTATATACTTCTTTTACAAGGGCATGTGTGAAAGCCTCACGGACTGTCACATGATAAGTCTTACAGTATTTATCTACATAAGACCTGAATGTATTATTTGAATTATATAACTCCGACAAAAAGGATCACCTCACAATCTAAAGCGGAAGAAATAGTTGATTAGCAGCCGAACCAGTTTCCAGAACACTATTCGAAGTATTCTTTTTACTGTCCGGAGAATTAAACGGAACATCTTTTTCATTTGCATCACTCCATTTTGTTAAATAAGATTTCATATCATCAAACTGTGTCACATTTCCAACAAGATCATATTGCCTGATATGATGAATACGACGAAGGAAAGCGAGCCATGTATCACGATAACGTGACTGTGTGCTTTGATACTGAATTTCTAACGGTTTATTAGAATTGATATAAACCTTGGTAAAACAAGCCGTTTTATTATTATAACGGCAAGGAAGATCAAGCGGATATCCGTCCAACCAATTGAGCATATCAGTGATTTTAGCACTCTCAAAAAACTCTTCCATCAAAACGACATCCTGACCTCTGTATGTATCCCATGGATGCGACCAATCAGTAACACGAAAAACATTCTGAAATCCAAATTTATCCATGACATACCTTGATTTACCAGTACCAGGAGGACCAAATTGGTAAGTTACATCAAGAACACGGAAAGTATTTTTAAACTGTTCAAAGAGTAACATTTGACGAATACCGTCAATCTTATCCATGTGACGAATTACAGACGGATTTTTTTCTAAAATCTCAAAAGTGGAGCAGCCGTCTTTAATTGAGTCATACATGAAAGATAAATCGGTCCGTTTACCCTGATACTCTTCTTTAAATTCCCCGAACTCTTCAAAAGTACCGGGAACAGAAGTATCATTCTTTGTCGTATCTTCCCATTTACCAACTTTCTTGACATAATCACGATTTTCCTGAGAAGAACCAAGACACTTATCAATGTGAGCTTCCGGAAAAAGTTTCTTAATCTGCTCAAAAGGAATACCGGAAGTCTCACGACGTAAAAAAATATGTGTGTGATACGTTTCAGTTTGGAGACCGATTTCATCGGAGAAACAATAATAATCAAGTTTAACAGTACAAAGAATTTCTTTGATACGATCGTGTGTATAACCTTTTTCAACTGGATTATTTATCGTTAGAAGCCATTTTCTGGCACTTTTTGGAGAATTGTTTTCATTCATGGGAAAGCCCTCTCTTTCGCATAAAATTATTAAATATACACAAATATACAGTAAAAAATAAAAAAGAAAATAAAAGAAATTCAATACTTAGAACTATAAATATACAAATATACAGAAGTGCCTAAAGGGTAATACTAGGCCTTTAGGCACCTTGACCTTGCGTTCATGAACCCGAAAGCGTGCGCCTTGGCACTTAGGCGGTGCACTGAAGTGCACACGCCACGGCACAAGGCTACCACACTTTCCCCTAAACGCAAGGCAACCCTACGGGCAAGCTACTTCCGTTTAAAAACTTTCCGGGCAGAAGAAATAAAACTTCTGGACGGATTAAGTACCTGACTGGAAGTATACAAAGGCTGGAGTCTTTCCAGGATCTCTTTTTCAGACATAATATCATCCTCATTAAATTTCTTTTGCAGATTATCAACAATAGCAAAAGTATCATAAGCATGATAATGCTGATTAGTCGCAAAGAAACCGCTAACTCTGCGAGGACGAATCATAAGATAAGACCCGGCTATATCGAGCTGCTTAGGATCATAATATTTATGTACAACAATACGCCACGTTTTAAAGGCATAGATAACCTTAGTACACGTAGTACGGAGTAAAGTGTCGATTTTAGAAAAATCCTGCGCAGTAAGAAAAATATTCATCCGATTATGACGGATAGTTACAAGGTCTTTCAATAAAAGGGGGTTAAAATTATCCTTAAATGAGCGGGAGTTAAGCTCACTCATAGCCTCATCGATGAAAATAATAATCTGCGTCAGAACATCATTATCATCATCATAGACATGTCCATTTTTAGCCAGAGAGGATATCTGGGACATAGACTCCAGTTTAACAAAAGGAATATCATTAAATTCCACATTTGAATACAGAATAATCTTCTGAGTAACAAACTTACCACGTTCAGTATCATAAACAGGCTTATCATGATACTGTAAGTAAATAGAGCGAATATAAGCCACAGAAGACAAGGTTTTACCACCGCCAAAGTTAGGAGAACAATAACAGACAATATCCCCGGATTTCAGCAAATTCCAATCTTTATGCCGGATATAGTTAAAAGTATCAACTACGGCATAATAAACAAACTTGAAAGGATGCCTGGCAACAATACGAAGCTCCGGAAAGAAGTAAAACAGCCCGGCAAAGATAATCAAAATAATAAAATTCATAAATTACACCTCAAAACTTATACATGATTTTAGGAACAGAAAACAGAGATCGGAGCAATACACACAATATGACTACGGCGCACAGAATAAACAGGAAAGCCTGTAAAAGCTCCGGAAAAGTTTCACAGCCGGATAACGTATCAAGACCGAAAAAATCGGCTAATTCAAGAACCAAATTCATAAAAACACCTTCTTTCTATGGATGAAACAACAATATAAAAACTACAAATAAGCCCAAAAAGAACAATAACAAAAGCAAACTCTGTGTCAGGTCGTACTCACTTAAAGGCGTGGATATAAGCGCATTTATGGAGTTTTCAGATAAAGTATCAAGACTGTTTTCAGATACGCTATTTAAAAAGTCAGAAAGCATCTCATTCTGTTCCTGAAGTATGCCATTCTGGGAAACAAGAATTTCATTCGTCTTATTAACGGCAGCCAATAAATCAGAGCGGAAATCAAGTTCTGCCTGAATAGCAGCTTCCATAGATGCAGCTTCTTCTTCTGTTACTTCCTGATCAGATAAAGAGGACTTCAATAAGTCATACATATCCGAAAGCAGTTTATATTCCTTTTTCCCGGTATCAACTAAGTTAGTCATTCCGGAATTAATAGAGCCCTTAACATATGTATGAATTTCAGACAAGGAACTGCTAATAGAGCTTAAATTGTCCAATTTACCCAGAGCAGTCTGATAACTCTGCAAATAGAGTAAAACGGCATCATGGTATTCTTTAGATCCAAATTCATAATTACTAATCTGTTCCAGGTAATAAGTACACAGAGCTATGTTCTGGCTATCAACATTTTCATCAATAACAGGATCAGACACAGTCTCATCAACAGGATCATCAACCGGAACATCAGACAAAGTCTCATCAACAGGAACACCAACATCAACATCCACATCCGGCAATTCAGAAGCATGTACATTCTGAAAGCTGAAAGAAAGGAATAATAACAAAAAAATTGTCAAAAAGTTAAATTTATTCATATAAACACCACCTAGGAACGTCTTTCATTTACCTTATAAGCAATATAAAAAAGACAAGATACAAGCAAACCCCAAAGGGCTACATCAAACAAGGAAAA
>JAFOEY010000006.1 GCA_017387565.1 Lachnospiraceae bacterium
TGCTACGCACTTTGTGCTCTCGCAATCCGTAAACAATCGAAATTCGCCCTAATCGGGCTACTTTCTCATGTTTTGCGGGTCCCAAAGTCATACTTTTTCATGCGAGCATGAAAAGTATGACCTTTTGACCCTGGTATCATAAAATGTGATTTCATAATGAATAAAAAATATAGAAAGAGGTAAGAGCATGGAAAACTTAACTGGCAATCTTGCTGAATTAAAGGCAAAGATTGAAACAGAGCTGAATGTTTTAAAAAATTCAAAAGAGCTCTATGAATTCAAAAACGTTTATCTGGAAGGTAAAAAGAGTAAAATCAGTGAATTGATGAAAGAAATGCGTAATCTTGCTCCGGAAGAAAGAGCGGGTTATGGAAAAAGCGTCAATGAATTGAAAGAGTGGGCTTTAGGGCGTTTTTCTGAAATGGAAGAAAAAATGAAAGCGTTAGAACTTCAGCACAGATACGAAAAAGAAAAAAATGATTTATCGATTCCTGCAGAACCCCAAAAGATCGGCAACCTTCATCCGGTTACTCTGGTTCGGAATCAGTTGATCGATATTTTTGCCGGTATGGGATTTGAAATTTATGAAGGCAGTGAAATTGAGACAGATTATTATAACTTCACAGCCTTAAATACACCACAGGATCATCCGGCAAGAGATATGCAGGATACTTTCTATTTATCCCCTGAGTTTTTACTTCGTACACAGACTTCTGCAGGTCAGATTCATGTGATGGAGAAAAAACAGCCGCCGATTAAAATTTTATCACCCGGTAAAGTTTTCCGCTCAGACGACGATGCAACCCATTCCCCGATGTTTAGTCAGATGGAAGGACTTGTCGTTGATAAAGGAATTACCTTAGGTGATTTAAAAGGAATGCTCGATGTATTCGTAAAGAAAATTTATGGGGAAGATACCACAACGAGATTAAGACCTTCTTATTTCCCTTTTACAGAGCCTTCTGTAGAAGTAGACTGCAGTTGTTTTGAATGTGGCGGAAAAGGATGTAGTTTATGTAAGGGTACCGGTTGGATTGAAATTTTAGGTGCCGGTGTTGTAAATAAACAGGTATTGGAAAACTGTGGAATTGATTCCGAAGAATATAGTGGATTTGCTTTTGGTATTGGTATTGAGCGTACTGCTATGTTGAAATACGGTATTAACAATATTAAATTATTATTCAATTCTGATATCAGAGTATTAGAACAGATTACAGAAAAATAAACGGAGGCAGATTATGATATTACCATTGAGTTGGCTTCAGGACTATGTTGATATTAGCGACGTAACAGTTGATGAATTAGAAAAGAAAATGTTCGACGCCGGTTTTGAAGTAGAAGAAAAATATGAATTAGGAAAAGATATTTCAAATATTGTTGTTGGCTATGTGGAATCCTGTGAACCGATTCCGGAAACACATTTACATGTATGTCAGGTTGATGCCGGTGTACATGGCAAAATGCAGGTTTGCTGTGGTGCAGATAATGTAAAAGCTGGTGGAAAATTTCCGTTGGCTTTGGTTGGCGCAAGTGTTTATGCTACAGCAAAGGATCATAAGACGGTAGAAGGTGTTATGACCATTAAAAAAGGCAAATTACGTGGTTATGAATCCTGTGGTATGCTTTGTTCCGGTGTAGAATTGGGACTTACAGAAGATTTGTACCCCGGTTCTGAGTACAATGGATTGTTGGTTTTACCCGACGATGCAGAAATCGGTTCCGATGTGAAAAAGCTTACCGGACTGGATGAGTGGATTTTTGATATCGCCTTAACAGCAAATCGTCCTGACTGCCAGAGCATTCTGGGTATGGCAAGAGAGGTTGCTGCCATGCTTTCCAAAGAATTAAAAATGCCTGCAACCGATTATACGGAAACTGGTGTGACAAAAGACGGATTTAAGGTTACGGTACAAGCACCGGACTTATGCCCCAGATATTCTGCTCATTATGTACATGATGTAAAAATCGAAGAATCACCTGCATGGATGAAACGTCGTCTTGCCTTGGTTGGAAT
This sequence comes from Lachnospiraceae bacterium, assembly GCA_017387565.1. Taxonomy (GTDB): domain Bacteria; phylum Bacillota; class Clostridia; order Lachnospirales; family Lachnospiraceae; genus UBA2882. The sequence continues at coordinate 2,015 of JAFOEY010000006.1, forward strand.
GGGTTCTATTTCCAATGTAGTTGATATTACGAACTATGTTTTAAAAGAAATCGGTCAGCCGATGCACGCATTTGACTGCTCTTATCTGGAAGGAAATGAAATTGTTGTAAGACGTGCAAACAACGGTGAAAAGATTGTTACCTTAGACGAACAGGAATACAGTATGACAGATGCCAATCTGGTCATTTGTGATGGTGTAAAACCGGTAGCATTAGCCGGTGTTATGGGTGGTTTAAATTCCGAAATTCGTGATACGACAACAGCAGTTTTATTTGAATCTGCTAAATTTGCACGAGACAATGTACGTAAAACCGCAAGAAGTCTTGGAAAGAGTTCCGATGCAAGTTCACGTTATGAGAAAGGTGTGGATGAATATTCCACAGTTTTAGGTATGAAACGTGCTCTTCATTTAATTGAAGAGTTAGGTGCAGGTAAGGTTTCATCTACACATGTTGATGTGAATACCGGTAATTCGATTGAACCGACACCGATGACAGTCAGCATAAAAAAGGTTAATGGTGTTTTAGGAATTGAAGTGCCGACAGAAGATATCTGCAAGGTTATGAAAGATTTAAATTTCAATCCTACCGTAGATGGTGATGCATTGACCATTCAGGTTCCAGCATATCGTGAAGACATGCTTCCGAATGCAGACAGCAAGGTAGAGCGTTATCCGGATGTAGCAGAAGAAGTAATCCGTATGTATGGTTATGACCACATTGTTCCTACATTTATGCCGACAGCACAGCTTACCATGGGCGGTTTGAACTTACAGCAAAAAGGAGAACTTGCATTAAAGAAAACGCTCTGTATGACAGGTGCTCATGAATGCATGCATTATTCTTTCTTCTCACCTTCAGATTTGGATTTGTTAAGATATCCCGAAGATGCCATGGAGAGAAATGCGATTAAAATTTTGAATCCGATTAATCAGGATTTGTCATTGATGCGTACAACATTGGTTGCATCTATGCTCAATGCTGTTTCCAGAAACGAAAAGAATGGTATTTTAAGTGGAAGACTATTTGAAGTTGCAAAGATTTTTGTTCCAAAGGCTTTACCCTTAACAGAGTATCCGGAAGAAAAAAATCGTCTTTGTGTTGCAACATTCGGTAATGAAGAATCTTTCTATACGATGAAATCCATTGCTGAAACTATTGCAAGCAGTATGGATATTACATTTGCATATGAAGAAACGAAGAAATCATTTTTACATCCTTATCAGGCTGTTCGTGTATCTTGTGAAGGAGTAGATATCGGTTTCTTTGGTAAGGTAGCTTATGATATTCAGGATGAACTGGATATGCGTACTCCTGCATATGTCATGGAGTTAGACCTGGATGCATTATCTGCATGGTATGGAAAAAAGAGAACCTTTAAACCTTTGGCAAAATTTGCTGAGGAAAAACGCGACCTTGCGTTCCTCATGAATAAAGAAATTACATTTAAACAGGTTGAAGACTGTATCCGCAAAGCAAATAAATATATCAAAGAAGTGAAATTATTCGATGTATATGAAGGCGATCGTATTCCGGAAGGAAAGAAGAGTATGGCTTATACCGTAACCTTCATGCCCAAGGAAGAACCGTTTGAAGGTGATTCCGTTCAAAAATTCGTTGATAAGATTTGCCGCACATTAAAGAATGATTTGGATGTTGAATTAAGAGGTTAATTCATTTTTATGGAACAAGTATTATTAAAATCTGATTTCTACTTTGATCTTCCACAGGAACTGATTGCACAGGACCCACTGGAGGATCGGAGTAGTTCCAGATTATTGAAATTAGATAAAAAAACGGGCGAAATAGAACACCATGTATTTAAGGAAGTTCCTACTTTCTTAAGACCGGGAGACTGTCTGGTATTAAACAATACCAAGGTTATTCCCGCACGTTTATACGGTGTAAAGGAAGATACCGGTGCGACGATTGAAGTTCTTTTGTTGAAGAGAAAAGAAAATGATATGTGGGAAACCCTTGTAAAACCCGGTAAAAAAATGAAGATTGGGGCCAAAGTCGTATTTGGTGACGGTTTATTAAAAGCGGAAGTTATTGATATCCTGGAAGAAGGAAACCGCTTAATTCAGTTTTCATATGAAGGTATTTTTGAAGAAGTGCTGGATGCGCTTGGTGAAATGCCGTTGCCCCCTTACATTACGCATAAATTACAGGATAAAAACCGGTATCAGACGGTTTATGCAAAGTATGAAGGAAGTGCCGCTGCACCGACTGCCGGATTACATTTTACAAAAGAATTATTAGCGCAAATTCAGGCTATGGGAGTTAAAATCGCTCCGGTTACCTTACATGTTGGTCTGGGAACCTTTCGTCCGGTCAAAGAAGAAAACCTGATCAATCATCATATGCATTCCGAATATTATGAGATTTCGAAAGAATCTGCCGATTTGATTAATGAAACCAAAAAGAATGGCGGACGTATCATTTGTGTCGGTACGACAAGCTGTCGTACGATTGAGAGCGCAGCAGATGAGGATGGATTCGTGCATCCCGGATGTGACAATACCGAAATTTTTATCTATCCCGGTTATCGGTTTAAGGTGTTAGATGGACTGATTACCAATTTCCATTTACCGGAATCCACACTGATTATGCTGGTTTCAGCCTTGGCAGGTCGTGAACATGTTTTACACGCATATGAGATTGCTGTTAAAGAAAGATATCGCTTCTTTTCTTTTGGAGACGCCATGATTATAATATAGTGTTGTAATTTTTTTATCTTTTCGATAAAATATACACATGTAATGTATGATGTCATGTGTGATTTAGGAGGACAATTATGGCTGGTATGGAAAGAAGAAGAAATAAACGTCTGGAATTAACATCCCGTCTTATTATAAAAAGATTGGATAATTTCGATGAAGAGCAGGAAGTTGCAATAGAAGTTTCCGATGTTTCAAAAACCGGACTTGGTTTTTATTGTACGATACCGTTGGAAATAGGAGCTGTTTATGAAGCATATTTAACTATTTGGACAAAAGAGGTCATTCATGCATTTGTCGAAATTGTCCGCATCGAAAAAGATGAAGATGCATTTAAATATGGTGGTATTTTTATCGGCATGCCGGAAATGGATGCTGCAAGAATTGAGATTTATGATACGGTAAATAGTAATCAGTAAGAAAGATATAAGTTTTCAAAATAAAAATATATCAAAATAATATTAAATGCCTGATTTCAAAACTCAGACTTTGTCTTCGAACAGTTGAAATCAGGCATTAATTTTGCTCGCTTATACCACTAAGAAAAGCACAAAACCGCGTAAAATGCGACGAGTAAAGATATATTTTTTATTACATGACTTACTGCATTAACAAATTCATGAATTATTTATAGCTAATTGCGACTCTAATTCTTTAATTCGTGCTCTGTTTTCTAAGTTTTCTTTTTCCAATTGTTGCTTTTCAGATAATACTTTTTGATATTTTTCTTCCAGTTCTTTTTTATATTCTTCCTCAACTCTTTGCCAAAATAAATAGTCGGCTCTTGCTTCACAGCGTTGGCGAATCTGTTCGTCTTGCGAAAGCTGCAGAATCGTATCGGATGCTTCTTTAATCAATGAATCTTTTTGAGCAAGCATTTTAATTTCCTCCCATGTTGTGGCTTTAAAGAGGGAAGCCCAATAATCAATGTGGAAAAGTCGGTCTTCCTTTGTTGCAAGGTCTATATGGGTTAAGTCTAACACAGAAAGCCGCAGTTTGCTACTGTAGATTTGGTGATTTCTGATATTTGTCATCATGTATGTTGCATATAATTCCGGGGCATCCGGAAATAGTGTGAAATCAAGAATTCCAATCTGAATGGCCGTTTTTACATGAATATAATCATCTCCGCTTTGAAGGTTATCAAAAGAGCGGCAGAGATAACTAAGGGATCGTTCCGGCCAGTTATGCTGATTAACAACCTGCATTTCAAGATTGATGATGGTGTTATCGTTGAGCAGGCAGCGAATGTCTAAAACGAAATCTTTGTTATCAATATAATCTCCGAGTACAATGGGATTAAGAATCGTGACAGATATGACTTCTTCCGGTTTTAGATGTAGAAGAGAGCAGATGAGCCCTTTTAAGACATGATTATTCTTTTGTAATAATGCACGGAAAAGATAGTCGTTTGTCATGGGAATCTGTACCGGTCAGGTTACCTGATCGAGTGTAATGATAATCTGATTTGATTTGGAAGATGAGTTAAAATGAGGTGCTATCATAGACGTGTTCCTTTCTTTTGTGAGAAGACAGAGTAGTGGCATATAATAAAAAACTATAACTGTCTTTTGATGGTTGTATAAGATATTTTGTTTCATGGGAATTGCGACCGAGATGGTCAGAAATGTTCCTAGAATGAATTGATTATATCAGTGCAGTTATAAAATGTCTAGAATTTTTTTCACAAAAAGTATCAGAGTCTGTTATAATAAACACAAATAGTATGTATATATTACAATGATAAAAGAAATATGACATAATTATATAAAACAGTATCAGAAGGAAAAACTTTCTTGATAAAATCTTAATTATAACAAAAACAAGGAGGGACATGATGGCAAGACCATTCAGTCCAACTGAAGCGAAGCGAATAATCGAAAGTCATCAAAAGACTATAGAAAAACTTAATAAGGCTGCTTCCTCAGTAAAAATTTATCGAGCAAAGGTTATTGAGGCATCAGATGCATTGGTAGCGAAGGAAGTTCTGAAAGTTCTCAAAGATATTCCAATTGAGGAGATTAACCGAGAAAAAAGAGGTTTTCGTGTAAAGGCATTAAGGGATCATGGATATAGAACAATAGCTGATATCGTTTCAGCATCAGTATATTCAATTGCTTCCGTTCATGGAATAAGTGAGGATGCGGCATATTCAATTAAAATAATTGTAAACAATATTGTATCGAAGGCAAGACAAGAAACTAAAATCAAGCTAAACTCTGATAACCGATCAAAAGAGGCCACAGCACTTGTGCTTGCGCTATCCCAATATCGTCGCAGTCAACCTGTTGCTGATGAATGCCGACAGCTCCTTTCTAAGAATAAACAAGCTGTCGAATATGCCGAGGAAGACCTGAATTCTGCGGCTGGAAGCTTGAAATGGTTGTTTTCTTCAAAAGTAAAAAAGCAGAAGGCGATAGATGCATATAATACACTGGTTGCCCTTTTGGAAGGAAACTATGGACGCGAAGCAGAAGCACAGACTACTATTGCAGAAACTATTGATAGAAGTTCAAGCAATGAAGCTTGGGAAGACTTTTCAGCTAATTCGGTTCGTTTTTTCAATGATTTGGAAGACATCAATCCAGGGGTGCTTGGAAATGATGATGCTATGTATGGACTTCCGGAAGATCTTGCGAGAGAAATTCAAGAGGAATGTTTCTTCCCAGATGGACTCCTTTGTGAATTAAGAAGATATCAAGAATGGGGAGTTAAATATGCACTCCACCAGGAAAGAATTCTTTTAGGCGATGAGATGGGTCTTGGAAAGACTGTTCAAGCAATTGCAACCATGGTATCTCTTCGCAATACCGGCGGGACTCATTTTGTTGTTGTATGTCCAGCAAGTGTTATTACAAACTGGTGCCGCGAAATAAGAAAAATGAGTTTGCTAAGTGTCACCAAAATACATGGTGCAGGACGTAAAGCTGCTCTCCAATCTTGGGTCAAGAGTGGAGGTGTTGCTGTTACTACGTATGAAACAACAGCGTATTTCAATTTGCCAGATGACTTTAAATTTAAGCTCATGGTTGTTGATGAAGCGCATTATATAAAGAATCCAGAGGCACGAAGAACAGTAAATGTTAAGAACATCAGCTTGCACGCTGAGAGATTGTTGTTCATGACTGGTACTGCGCTAGAAAACAAAGTTGATGAGATGATTTCTCTTATACGTGTTTTGCAACCGCGTATTGCATCTCAGGTTCAAGGAATGGCATTTATGTCAGCAGCACCACAATTCCGAAAGGCAATTGCTCCAGTTTATTATCGCCGAAAACGAGAAGATGTCCTTACGGAGTTACCGGATTTAATAGAAAGTAAAGAATGGTGCACGTTATCCCATAACGAAGAAGTTGCCTACGAGCAAGCCGTTTTATCTAAGAACTATGCAGAAGCAAGACGAGTTTCCTGGAATGTGGATGATTTGAAAGACTCTTCTAAAGCAGCTCGTTTGTTAGAACTTGTGACTGAGGCTGAATCTGAAGGGAGAAAAGTGATTGTATTCTCTTTCTTTCTTGATACGATTAGGAAGGTGTCAATGTTGCTTGGTGATAGATGTACAAATCCTATCAACGGTTCTGTTACACCTCAACGTAGGCAGGAAATAATAGACGAATTTGATAAAGCACCTGCAGGAACTGTGCTTGTTGCTCAAATTCAATCTGGTGGAACAGGATTAAACATTCAATCAGCAAGTGTTGTGGTTCTTTGTGAGCCTCAATTCAAACCCTCTATAGAGAATCAAGCTATTTCAAGGGCTTATCGCATGGGACAAACAAGAAATGTTATTGTGTATAGACTTTTGTGCGAAGGTACAGTTGATGAGAAGATAATGTCAACTTTAGAGAGTAAACAAGCCATTTTTGACGCTTTTGCAGACAAATCTGTTGCTGCAATGGAGAGCCAAGAAATGGATGAACGAACCTTTGGAAATATCATCAAAGAAGAAATCGATCGGATTAATGCCAAATATAGTAAAACAGAGCAATTGAATAAGTAAAGCATACACTGATAAATATGGAAAAAAAGTATGGTCAGCAGCATTATTTACATCTATAGCTGCAGCATATTGTGATATTGATAATTATGAGATGAGTGCAAATATTGTACCAAATTGATAACGAGTTAAAAAAGCCCTACGCTGATATATTATTTCTTTATGGTATATCAGGATTGGGCTTTTATATTAAATGATATTATTATTATTATGTTATTATGCTTTATCTTTATCTTTAACTAATAGATACAATAACTATTTTCTTTCAAAATATGCTTTGCGAGTAACATGGCTCCTTCATCATAAAATTCAATTGCAAGAGCCCCTTGTTGGATTTCTCTGTTGTGATTAATACCTATATTTTTGATATTAATATTTTCTTTTGCCAATACTGTTGCAATTTCAGCAATCGCACCGGCTTTATCATCCACATCCACAGAAAATACAAACGTCTTTTTGATCGGACCGCTTCCTACATTGGTGAAAGAATCGCGGTAATTTTTTGCAGAATCAAAAAAGGAATAAATCTGATCAAATTCTTCACAATGAATCGTATCTTTGATTTGCTCTAAATATGTAATATAGTCCGTCAGTAATTGCAAAATATTATCCTTGTTGGAAGAACATATGGATTTCCACATATCAGGTGATGAAGAAGCGATACGGGTTATGTCTTTAAAACCTCCGGCAGCAATCAGCTTCATAAAACCATCATCATCTTTTTGATGTACAAAATTGACGAGAGAAGCCGCAATCACATGTGGAAGATGAGAGATTGCTCCGGTAATGTAATCGTGCAGCTCCGGTTTGATGATAAGCGGGATCGCATGTGCTTCTAATGTGAGAGAACGCAAAGCATTCACACGTTCAATGTTTACACCGGGTTCGGGAGCAAGAATATAGTACGCATTTTCCAAAATTTTGGAATTGGAATTTGCAAAACCTGTTTTTTCGCTTCCTGCCATGGGATGTCCGCCTATAAACTGGTTTTGTAAGCCCAGTTCGCGTATCTTTGCATGAATGCTGTTTTTGACACTTCCCACATCTGTAAGGATGCTGCCTTGTGATACAAAAGGAGCCAAAGCTTCCAGATTGCGGTTATTGGCTTCTACGGGTGCACATAAAAAAATAAACTCACATTGTCCGATTTTTGATAATGAAGTTTCATCAAGGCATTGATAATATTCGTTTAAAACGCCTTCTTTTGCTGCCAGCTCAAGAGAAGGTAAAGAGCGGTTGAAAGCGATGATTTCTGCGTTTGGATGGTTTTCACGGATGGATCTTGCAATGGAACCTGCAATTAAACCAAATCCGACAAAAGCGTAAGTGTTATTTTTCATGATATGTATGGAAACCTCCGTCATTGTATGGCAATAGTTACTTTAGATATTAAAATATTCAAATTTTAGTACATTTAGTACAACTAAGTATATTATCTTTTGCTCTCTTTATTTTATTCGTATTATTTTGTAATGTCAACGTGACATAATGATATTCAAACAATGTATATAATGATATTCAAACAATGTAACATTTTGATATTCAAACAATAAAACATATTGGCTGATGCATATTGATGCATATTGCAATTTAACACTTGTTGCAATCGAATTAAACCGCTGAAAGTCTTGACATTCTTATAGTAAATAGACTAGAATTAACAAGGCTTAATAGGTAATAAGAGAGGAGTTTTAACATGTCAGAACCATATAATCATAAAGAAGTCGAAACCAAGTGGCAGAAAGTCTGGGATGATGAAAAGGCTTTTAAAGTTGGTGAAGATTTTTCAAAACCCAAATTTTATGCTTTGGTTGAATTCCCTTATCCGTCCGGACAGGGACTTCATGTAGGTCATCCGAGACCATATACGGCACTGGATATCGTTGCCCGTAAAAGAAGAATGCAGGGATATAATGTTTTATATCCTATGGGATGGGATGCTTTTGGTTTACCTACAGAAAACTATGCGATCAAAAATAAAATTCATCCAAAGATTGTTACCGCGAATAATGTAAAGCGTTTTAAGAATCAGTTACATTCTCTGGGATATTCTTTTGACTGGGATCGTGAAATCAATACAACGGACCCCAATTATTATCATTGGACACAGTGGATCTTTTTGAAACTGTTTAAAGCAGGTCTTGCATATAAAACCGAAATGCCGATTAACTGGTGTACCTCTTGTAAGGTCGGTCTGGCGAATGAAGAGGTCGTAAACGGTGTTTGTGAACGATGCGGTTCCCAGGTTATCAGAAAAGCACAGAGCCAGTGGATGTTAAAAATTACAGAGTATGCAGACAAGCTGATTGACGGTCTCGATTCTGTTGATTATATAGAAAGAGTAAAGGTTTCCCAGAAAAACTGGATCGGACGTTCTACCGGTGCGGAAGTGGATTTCAAAATCAAAGATACCGATGAGAAACTAACGATTTATACAACCAGATGTGATACTTTATTTGGTGTTACTTATATGGTTGTTTCTCCGGAACATCCTATTTTGGATAAATATAAAGATCGTATTAAAAACTGGGATGACGTAACCGCATACAGAGAGCAGGCTGCGAAAAAATCCGATTTTGAACGTAGTGAACTTGCAAAAGATAAAACCGGTGTCTGCATTGACGGCCTGACAGCTATTAATCCTTTAAATGATGTAGAAATTCCGATTTTTGTATCAGATTACGTACTTATGAGTTACGGAACCGGTGCCATTATGGCAGTTCCTGCACATGATGAAAGAGACTGGGATTTTGCAAAGAAATTTAATTTACCCATTATTGAAGTTGTGGCAGGCGGCAAAAACGTTCAGGAAGAAGTATATACTGACGTTGCTACCGGCAAACTGGTGAATTCCGGCTTCTTAAATGGACTGGATGTAGCCGATGCAAAAGAAAAAATGATTGAATATCTGGAAGCAAACGGTATCGGTCATGCAAAGGTTAACTACAAATTACGTGACTGGGTATTCTCCAGACAACGTTATTGGGGTGAGCCTATTCCGATTGTAAAATGTGAAAAATGTGGTTATGTACCCCTTGATGAAAGTGAACTCCCTCTGTTATTACCCGAAGTGGAAAGCTATATGCCTACCGACAATGGAGAATCACCGCTTGCTGCCATGACAGACTGGGTAAATACCACTTGTCCCTGCTGTGGAGGCCCGGCTAAGAGAGAAACGGATACCATGCCTCAATGGGCAGGATCTTCTTGGTATTTCTTAAGATATACCGATCCTACAAACGATAAAGAATTAGCGAGTAAGGAAGCATTAAAGTATTGGATGCCCGTTGACTGGTACAACGGTGGTATGGAACATACAACCCTGCATTTATTATATTCCCGTTTCTGGCATCGTTTCTTATATGATCAGGGAGTAGTACCTTGTCCGGAACCGTATCAGAAGAGGACCTCTCATGGTATGATCCTTGGAGAAAACGGAGAGAAGATGAGTAAATCCCGTGGAAACGTTGTAAATCCGGATGATATCGTCAGAGATTACGGTGCTGATACATTAAGAACTTATGAAATGTTTATCGGAGCATTTGATTTAAGTGCTTCATGGTCTGAAAATGGTGTAAAGGGATGTCGCAGATTCTTAGAGCGTGTATGGAAATTACAGGATATCTTAGTTGATGGTGATGAATATTCTGATGATTTGATGACCAAGATGCATCAGACAATCAAAAAAGTTTCCAATGATTACGAATCTTTAAAATATAACACGGCAATTGCGGCTCTTATGACTTTATTAAATGATATTGCCAAAAAAGGAGCTATTAATAAAGCTGAGTATAAAGCATTCCTAATCATGTTAAATCCTGTTGCTCCTCACATTACTGAGGAGTTATGGAGTATCGCCGGATTCGACGGTCGTTTATATCAGCAGACCTGGCCGGAATATGATGAAGCAAAAACGGTAGAAGATACAGTTGAGATTGCTGTTCAGATTAATGGTAAGACCAAAGTCGTTATTTCTGTTGCCAAAGACATTGCAAAAGAAGATGCCATTGCACAGGGTAAAGAAGCATTGGGAGATAAGCTTTCCGGAAATATCATAAAGGAAATCTATGTTCCCGGCAGAATTATCAACATTGTAGCAAAATAATATATATGAGAAAGTAGTTCGGTCAGGGCGAATTTCTCATGTTTTAGGATTTCAAGTACACAAAGTATATAGTAATCCATTGGTATCATGTATGATTTTGTAAATAAAGATTAAAAATGATCACAGATTGTGTTGTTGTTCAGTACAGTCTGTGGTCATTTTTTATTTTCATTTTTCAATTGTAATTAAAGAGAAAAGTTAAAGCATGATTTCATTCATCAGGTAACAAATTGTGTCATCTTTCATGAAAAACTTTTAAAATGCTGTTTATTTTTTGCAATTCATCCTGCGTGCTGTAATCTTTTAATACTTCAATAATTTCCAAGGTTTCTTCTCTTGAAAATTTCACTTTGTCTTTTTGGGCTTTGTTTGCCAAAGCCATTAAAAAAGGTATTTTTTGTTTTTCTGATAGATTACTGCTTTCAAATACCAGTTTTTGCAAAAAATCAAGTTTTTTGTTATCTATATTTTTTAAACGTAAATCATTCATCCATTCCTGATGTTCCATGATCAAATCCTCCTTCAGAATTGTTTTCTTCTTCATTTTGATTCATAAAAAACTGAAACATTGCCATCTGGTCTTCATTTAAAAATTGTTTTAAGATACTTTCATTATTCATTCCTCCGGAATTTCCCTGCATTGCCATCATCATATCAAGTAAAGGCTGCATTTCTTTCATCTGCTTCATAGAGTTTAACAGATTTTTGATCCGACTAAACTGATCTTTTTCTGCACCGGATATATAGGGAGAAATGCTATCAAATAAGGAAATGATATCTTCATAATCATCATCTTTTTTTTCTTTATGAAAATCGGAATAGAAGCTTCCCAAGGAAACATCTTTCATTTTTATGGTATAGAGTAATTCGGCAAATTTTATATAAATTGCCATTGTATGCAGATATTCGCATGGAAGAAAAGGGAGTGCAATTTTCATAATCTGAATATGTGGGAATGAAAAAAGCGTATCAAATGTTAGTATCGGATCCTTTTCCATAAAGAGCCTTCCTTTTTCTTTGTCCTATGTTAATTGTATGAATCATATAATTACTTATGACAAAAACAGGAAAGGAAAATTGGTCTTCCTTTCCCGTTTTTGTAATGGTAACAAGGCAAGTGCAATGTGCTTTCGCAATTGCATTTGCCTGCTACTCATCAGCTGATAAAATTCGCGTAGCGTATTTTATCGCTGTCAAATCCGGATTAGTTATTGCAGCAGCATACTAACAATAAAATAATCCAGATAATGCTGTTGTCTCCACAACCACAGCCATCTCCGAAAAAGCCTCTGCCCATTCCGCAGCCACAGCCACCGCTGTCTTTTCCACAAATGCAGGACAAAAGAATAATCCAGATTAAAATATTGCAGCATCCGTTGTCATTTGTACTGCATCCACACTGACTTGCCGTTAAATCGCTCATATTAATCCTCCATATTATATCTTATGCTTTATCTTATGATGACAGCATGTCATTGTTTCATAGATTTATTTCTAAAAAAAATCATGAAAAATGAACTAGATATAGATTTTTTGCTTGATAATATTTCAAGATATTGTAAAATAGAAATAGTATATATAAAATTGTGAGTATTATGTCTGAATGGAGCTTTTTATATGTCTTCCTATAGAGAACAGCAAAAAGAAGATTTAAAAAAAATAGATGCTATAAAAAAGAAATATGATTTAACAAACGAACAGGATGTCCTGAATTTATATTCACAAATGCAAACGGGAGATATCAGTTTCGAGACGGATATCGGTAAATCCTTTGATGACAGTATTTATCAAAAAGTCGAAGAAATTAAAAATAAAAAAAGTGTAGATATAAGTGTAAAAAAAAGCGTTAATAAAAATAAAAAAGAGCAGGACAGGAAGAAAAAAACTGTAAAATCGACGAAAACAGTCATTGTATTAACGAAAAAGGAAATGCGGATTCGAAAGACGATTTTGGCTCTTTTATTTCTGACATCTGTTTTATGTCTTGGTTATTTTTCATTTTACTGTTATGATGCCTGGAAAGTTGACAGAGAAAGTGAACGTCTTGCAAGACTGAAAGAGAATACGGTTATTAATGGAATGTATGCGGATCAAGAAATTGAAATTTCCGGTGGGGAAGAAAAGAAAACGCTTAAAATACTTGATCAGTATAAATCTTTGTATAATTCCAATAAGACACTAATCGGATGGCTGAATATTGCCGATACAATTATTGATTATCCTGTTATGCAGACGGATGATAATGAGTATTATTTAAATCATAATATCCAACTGGAGGAAGATCGTAACGGTGCGCTTTTTTTAGATTCCAATTGTGATATTACCAATCCGGGAACCAATTATATTGTTTATGGTCATAATATGAAATCCGGAAAGATGTTTGGCTCATTAGACAAGTATGCCGATCAATCTTTCTACGAAAAACATAAAGAAATCCGGTTTGATACGATTTATGAAGAAGGAACATATGAAGTTATGTATGTTTTCCGTTCCCGTGTCTATCAACAGGATGAAATTGTTTTTAAATACTATCAGTTTTATGATGCGAATTCAGAAGAAGAATTTCAATCGTATATGAAAGAAATGGAAGCATTGTCATTATATGATACCGGAGTAAAAGCCGAATATGGGGATCATTTATTGACCTTGTCGACATGTGATTATGAGGAAAAAGACGGTCGTTTTGTAGTTGTTGCAAAACGCGTGAAATAAAAGGAGATTTTTAAAATGGCAAAGGGAGCAAAAGAAAAATCCGTAAAAAAATCCAATCATAAAATTAGGAGGACGGTTTTAGGAACATTGTCTGCTATTTTTATGGTTTCTGCTATCATTGTTGCGCTCATACCGGTTAAACCTTCTCAGGCTGCTGATCCCAGCGATCCTGTCAGAACATGGACAGAGGCGTACGATGCGCATCCGGATTATGACAGTGGTACTGGTACCGGTGTGATTCCGGATTATTTTTCTGCCAAAACCTATTTTAGTCAGGATGGATTATTTGGTGTTGCCAGTGTTATGCGTACCGGAAGTGCGGAAATCGCTGGTGTTTTGGTGTACTATGACAGTCAGAGTTCTTATGCATCCTCTAACCTGATTATTCCTGATAATGTTCCCTGCTTTTTATATAATTCATCCTATAAACTGCAGGCAGTCAATGCAGATGATGAATATTTATATTATGTAGCGCAGGAAGCAGTCGTTTCTGAAAATGGTATTCCTGTATCTGATGCTGTATATGCAGAGTGTCTGGCTACTGATTATGATATGTGGAAAGGGAAAAATTTATATAGAATGAGTGGCTCAGACTATGTTTCGTCTGAACAGTTAGCACTGAATGTACGATATATTGGTTCTAAAAGCTATGAAGTACAAAGTGATTATAAACTGCATTCTGTTTCCGATGGTACCGGTGTGTTTGAAGGAGCCAGAAATTTCAGTTCCGTATTAATTCCGGAGCATATTCTTGCGATAGGCAATAATGCCTTTAAATCCTGTCAGATGTCTTCTGTGTCCATTGCTAATAAGGTGGTCAGTATAGGTAACCATGCATTTGACGGTTGTAATCGTCTGACAAATGTTTCTCTTTCTAATAGTACTACTACGGATTTAAGGGAAATAGGTTCCTATGCATTTGCCAATTGTGTATATCTGACTTCGATTTCCATTCCTGATCAGGTAGAACAGATTGGCAGTGGCTGTTTTATGAATTGTACTGCTTTGTCTGCTGCCAATCTCTATGGTTCCAATCAGGATGGTAATACCAATCTGGTACATATTGGGGATGGTGTATTTTATAACTGTACTTCTTTGGGACAAATCTATTTGCCGAACCAGCTGGATCCGGCTAATATTTCAGCCATGAAATATCTGTTGTACGGTTGTACCGGTTTAAAAACATTAGGTTTGTCTTTAAATGGCGGTGATCTAACTTATACAAATGTGACTGGTTGCTCCAATTTGCTTAGAGTTGAAGTTCCCAACCGGGATACAAAATTTGCCTGTAATTTTGAACAACCACCGTCTAGTACCAAAAATGGCTATAAACATGCGGATTTATCCAATGTTGATAAAATCAATCGGACAGATCATTGTACCTTTGGTGCGGAAAATCTGGGCTCATTTTCACCATTTAATGATTATGAAGTGGATGACCGTTTTACCATTGTAGCTTACCGAAATTCAAATGCTTATGTTTATGCATGTGAGCATGAATATTCGGTTGGATATTTGGATGATGGATATGAAGGACAGTATGAGCGTGTAAAAAATAATTACTTCTTTACTGTCAATGAACAAAATCAATTGATTCATTTTGGTTTGTACAAAGAGAGTGGGGATGCGTCCATTGTTGAAATTCCGGAAGCAGTCGGTAATCATTCCATTAATTCAATTGATGGAGACACTTTTTCTTCTTTCAACCAGAAGAGTCAAATTAAATATTTATATATACCGTCTACTGTTTCAGACATTGCTGCAAATGCATTTGAGGGTTGTATAAGTTTGCAGGTTGTTGAATTTGGTAATGCATTAAATGTAGCATCTATTGGAGAAGGTGCGTTTAAAACAAAAACTGAAAACGATATTCCACTGCGTTTCATCGGTACCATTTCTCCGGACAGCGTACCATTTAACTATGCCATGAAACCGGAAAATAATTATAATGCGTCATCTGCAACAACAAAATATATATCCTATACCAGTGCATTTCCTACCAATTTGCAGGTAGAGCTTGTTGTGGAAAAAGATCCCGTGACCAATACGATTACCAAGGCAATTCCTACACTCATTAAAGCACCTTCGTTTGAACAATTTTGTGGAAACGAAGAATACAGTCTTTTACGTGATGTTAATCCGGAGCAGGCCAATGAAGAAAACACGCTTGTTCGTGATGCCTATGCCAAGTATTTATCCGGTGGAGAACCTACCGAAGACGAACAGGCTGTTATTGATGCGGTTATGCGAGCAACGGTTCCGGCTGGTGTCATGGGAATGAATGCGGATGTATATCAGGGAAGGGATTATCTTACCAGTGTTGTTTTAAATACAATTCAGGAAGTTCCGGATGAAGCATTTAAGGACTGTATAAAAATGCAGACATTTATCATGAGAAGTTCCAATACCGAAGAAGGTGAAAGAATTGGAGATCATGCTTTTGATAATTGTGTTCAGCTGAGTTCTGTCAGCCTTCCGGATACGTTAACGGAGATGGGAGCTGTTCCGTTTTATGATTGTCCTTCTTTGACAGAATTAAATTGTGGTAATAATCCGAATTTTGCTTGTAGTGAAAATGCCATCATCTATGAAATCAATGAAGACGGGACAAAGACGATTATTGAATGTCTGCAGAGTAGAGGCGATAGAATCGGTACCGGAAAGGTTCGTGAAAACGAATTTGAAAATGTAACGGAGATTAGACCCGGAGCTTTTAGAGGATGTGGCAATGTTTCACAGGTATATTTTGGTGATGCTGATATAAAAGAAATACCGGAATACTGTTTTGCGGATTGTACGAAATTAAACTATTGTGAAGTTTCGGATAAAACAGAAGCAATTGGTGATTTTGCCTTTTTAAATACGGCATTATCTGATATTCGAATTCCGTCCAGTGTTGTGTTGATTCCGGAGAATGCATTTACTGAAGGAAGTGTTTCTAATAATAGTATGCTAAAGGGATTAAATGTCCAATGTGAAGTTCCTTCAGCGGCTTACACGTTTGCAACGAAGTATGGATTTGGAACAGAGGATCGAATTCCGCATCCGTATTATGTGCAATTTTATGACAATGATAATAATCCTTTAGGTGAAGTGCAAAAGGTTTATGAAGGAGAGGATGCAGTGCCTCCGGAACCTCCGGTAGTAGAAGGTATGGTTTTTGAAAAATGGATGCCGGATTATACAAACGTAACATCCGATTTAAAAATTTATCCTAAATATGTTACGGCACCACCAACTGATGATGAAGATGATAATAAACCTGTTTATACAGTAAGATTTTTTAATGCTGATGGAACGATGGCTATTAAAACACAAAAAGTGAAAGAGGGGGCTGCTGCAACTCCACCGAATACCACACCGGAAATGGATGGCTATACTTTCACAGGATGGCTTCCTGAGTATGATAATATTATTTCGGATTTAGATGTTTATCCGCAGTTTAAGAGTAATTCGTCATCTGACAATACCAATCCGGGAGATAACAATAATCAGAATTCGGATTCCAACAACAATAATTCCAACAATGGGAATTCGAATACACCGGGCAGTGATAATAACAATTCAAATAATAATAATCAAACACCCGGAAATTCAGATTCCAATAATACGAATAATACAGATAATACAAATAATGCGGGAACCGGAAATACAGGGGATACAAACAGTAGCAATACAGGAAATTCAAGCACAAATGGTAATTCCGGTGCAAATAATTCAAGTAATGGAAACTCAAATTCTACTCAAAGTGGAAACAGTTCAACAAACACAGGAAGTGGAAATACCAATGTTGTTGTTTCAAAACCCGGAATATCCAACTCAAATTTGGTTTCTGCATCGGTTAGTGGTTCCACAGATGATTTTGTTGTGAAAATTTCGGATAGTGATTCTGCGAAAGCTGCTGTTGAACAGGCATTGTTAAATGAATACGGTAGTCTGGATGATATCCGTTATTTTGCAATGGACATCAGTCTTTATGATAAAACCGGAACCAGTAAAATACAAAATCTGGATAATACATCGGTTACGATAACCATGCCGATTCCCGATGCTTTGATATCCTATGGTGGAAATAATAAAGCTGCTTCAGTTGTAAATGGCGATACATTGGAAAAACTGGATGTAAGATTTACGACGATTGACGGAGTACCATGTATTTCTTTCGTGGCAAAACATTTTTCTCCGTACACCATTTATGTGGATTTAAATAATTTAACCGCATCCTTAAACGGCTCTGATGTTACACCGACAACCGGTGATCCGATTCATCCGAAATGGTTTTTATCCATCGGACTTGGATTAATGTCCATTATTCTGTTTTTCTTAAAAGGTAGTAAGAAAAAAGTTGTAAAGGTTTTGCCAATTTAATTGATTGTTCAATTCCCGAATAAAGAATATATCGCATATCGGGAGATGATAAAAAGTTAAAATATTGCATAGATTATGCAGAAAGCTCGGCTTTTATGAAAAAAACAGTTTTAAAATTGATTGGAATCTTGTTTTTAGTAACCGCTTTGGTATGCACTCAAATTCCGGTTTTAGGAACAAATGCATCTTCATCTGCCAATAATGGTTTTATGATGGATGGCACAAAGTTAGTAAAATATACAGGCACAGCAAATGCTGTGTCTGTTCCTAATGGAGTAAAAACAATAGGTGCAGAGGCTTTTTCGGAAAATATATCGTTAAGCAGTATTTCGTTCCCAAGTGGATTAGAAACGATTGAAAATGGTGCTTTTAGCGGATGCACACAGCTGCGTCGCCTTGTTATTCCGGAGGGCTGTACAACGATTGAAAATGGCGCTTTTGCTGATTGTGATAAATTGGAATATATCAGTATTCCTGCTTCCTTAAGTGAGTTAGGTACCAGCGTATTTGCCGGTTGTGATCGATTAAAAAGCATCGACCTTGCAGCCGGTAATCCCAATTTTATATGTGATGACGGAGTATTATATAACAATAAAAAATCAATTATTTATCAGGTTTTATCCGGAAGAACCAATTCGGTGTATAATATGCCGGATTCAGTGGAAGAAATTAAAAAATATGCTTTCTGGGGCTGTTTAAATTTAAAAAATGTAAATGTCAGTAGTAATCTGAAGGAAATTGGTGATTATGCTTTTTCCAATGCATCTGCAATGGAAAGTATCGTTTTACCATACAGTGTCCGTGCAATCAGACAAAAAGCATTTGAAGACTGTCGACATTTAAAAGATGTTACAATTCCTGGTTCTGTGACGCAGATAGACGAAACAGCATTTGACGGATGTTACTCGTTAAATATTATTGCAGAATCCGGCAGTGCAGGTGAACGCTTTAAAAATGATTTTGAGGCATCGATTACTGCTAATATGGAATATGAAGATTCTGTTTCTCAGAATAATACTGTTACAAATCCGATAAAAGATCAGGATAATAAAGCGTTGAATATTCCTTATGCATCCGACGTAGAGCATTATGTTGAATGGGATGTTGACAGTCCCGGCGTTCTAGGTCGTTCCAAAATTGTTTCGGGGCAGGCTGTTGTTCTTATGAAAACAGATGAATCTGAGATTTTGGGAGGAGAGAATTCCGGCGCTGTTTCCGATAATTCAACTTTTGTATTGCCGGATGGTGCAATTGTCAATCAGGATACGATAGGTTATAAAGCATTTTATTGTGATTCTGCAATATCCAATATTCAAATTCCGGGTTCTGTCAAAAAAATTGATTCTTTTGCTTTTTCAAGATCCGGATTAACCGAAATCGATATACCCTATGGTGTGACGAAAATTGGAAATGCAGCTTTTTATCATTGTGATAATTTGGAAAAAGTCACGATTCCAAATTCCGTTTCTGAAATAGGAGAAGACGCTTTTTCTTATACAAAATGGCTTGATAACTGGTATCACAGTGATGCTTCAGATGATTTTTTAATCGTTGGAGACGGCATTTTGTTAGCTTATAAGGGGAATGCTGCTACCATCAATATTCCTTCCGGTGTAAAACAGATTGGTGCCGGGACTTTTAAAAATCATAATGAAATTCAAAAAGTAAATATCCCGGATAGTGTTTTCGTCATTAATGAAGATGCTTTTTTCAACTGTTCTTCTTTAGATACGGTATCCGGTATGAATCACGTGACTGCAATAAAAGATCGTGCATTTTATGGATGTCCTATTACGACAGTTCGGATACCCGCCTCTGTTTGTGAGATTGGTGTATCTGCATTCGGAGGAACTTCAAAATCTGACTGTGTCATTTTTCTTGGAACTTCGATTCCCAAATTATCATATGAAGAATCGAGCACCAGACTTTCCGGACAGCGCAATCCGGTATTTGATGGAATCGATGTTGCAGTTGTTGATCGTACGATTACCGGCGATTCTATAAAGAATACGGTATTAGACAAAGATGTCTCCAATTTTATGGGAGTTGTTTTTCAAATATCAGATTATGATGCGGGCATAGCAGCTCCTATTATATCAAATAAATCGCAAGATGATACAGATATGCCTGAAACTATAAGAGTATACGGTAAAAGCTATACAGTTTTACCAAAGGGCAGCGTTCAATATGCACATATGACAGATACGGTTTCTGACAATTCCCTGCAGGATTTATTGAATGTAAGTCACAGTCAGTGGCAGAAAGAGGATGTTTTTGTGTCACAAAGCGGTTCAACCATTGATTTATCCGGATATCATCTATATTTTTCAGAGGCAGATGAGAATTCTTTGGAATTGGCAGATGCAATCAAACAATACTATGGTGAAACAGATGATACAAATTGTGTATTTTTTGATTTGTCCATGAATGATCCCTCAAATCATATTCCGATTAAGCAGTTGGGGAAAAATACGATATCCATAACGGTTTCTGTTCCAAGCCAAATGATAGGAAAAGATTTATGTGTTGTTACGCTGGATAGAAATAAGAAACCGGAAGTTTTATTTGGAACTTTGCATACAAAAAACGGTAAGCAATATGTTTCGTTTGAGGTTTCCCATTTTTCGCCGTTTGCTTTATATGTACCGGAGGGCGAATTGAAAAATAGAATTGTTCAAAAGAACAGCAATTCTTCCGGATTATCCGGACTTGACCAGACACCGGATACCGGGGATTATGTGAATATGAAATTGATTTTAATCCTTGGCTTGTCTAGTCTTGGCGCTTTTTTCCTTGTTCTGGGTTTTACCTATCCATTGATTCGAAGAAAAAAGAAACCTTGTTAAATTGAATATTTGTGTATGCGCATCTGAAAACTCCTGTCATATGATAATAAAAACAGGAGTTTTTTGTTTGGACAGAGTTCGAAAACAAATACATTATGAATATATTGAAAAACTGGGGCTTACCGGTAAAGGTGTTAATGTCTGTGTATTAGATACCGGAATCAGTTCCCATATCGATTTTGATCATCGTATTATAGAATTTGTCGATTTAACCAAGAAACCCACATATAAAATCCGGGATGACAGTGGGCATGGCACGCATGTTTGCGGAATATTGGCCGGAAGTGGAAAAGCCAGCGGTGGTTTATATAAAGGAATTGCAATTCGTTCTAATCTGATTGTATTAAAGGTGTTGAATAATCAGGGGAATGGACAGGTAGATACGTTACTTTCTGCACTACATTGGGTTTTGGAGCATTGCTCTGAGTATTCTATTCGGATTGTTAATATTTCTATTTCCGTTTCAAAAAACTGTAGTCTTCATACCGACCGCATCAAACTGTTTCATCTAAAAGACCTTTTGTATCGTTTACATGAAAAAAATATCCTAATTGTCACTGCAGCGGGAAATGAAGGCCCCGATAATAACAGTATTTCCATTCTGGGAAATCAGAACTATACGCTTTGTGTTGGCTGCCATGACGGCGATTATAAGAGTAAGTCAGATACATTATGCGAACAATATTCAGGCAGAGGCTATGCCTATTATTCCATGATGAAACCGGATGTGGTAGCACCGGGAACCGAAATTGTATCTTGCTCCGGAAAAAACAGACGCGGATATACCAGTAAAAGCGGAACATCCATGTCATGTCCGATTATCAGTGGTGTGGCAGCCGATTTAATGGAATTATTGGGAAATGTTCCTGTTGACACAATTGCTAATAAAATCCGTATGGGAACCACAAGTGTAAATACCCCAAGAAATCAGCAGGGATACGGAATGATTGACTGTAAAAAAATATTTGAAAAATATACCTTAACGTAAAAGTCTTTCATTGACAGAAATACATAGATTGTATACAATGATACAGAACAATTCATTTATCCATCAGGCAGGAAGAATGTTATGAGTGATAAATTTTTTTCAGATGAAATTAGTGATAAATATTCCTTACGGGGACGTGTATTTCACAAAATCAGGGATGATATCTTAAACGGTAAATACAAAGAACATGATGAATTGCGCGAGGCTGCAATCGGCGAAGAACTGGGGGTGTCGCGTACACCTGTCAGGGAAGCCTTTCGCCAATTAGAATTAGAGGGACTCATTCATATTGTTCCGAACAAAGGTGCTTATGTAACCGGAATTACATCAAAAGATGTCAGAGATATTTATATGATTCGGGCACAGTTAGAAGGCTTATGTGCAAAATGGGCAACAGAGCACATTTCTGAAGCACAAATGCAGGAAATGGAAGAAAATGTATATTTGGCTGAATTTCATGCCGCCAAAGGTCATACCGAACAAATTGCATCGTTAGATAATCGTTTTCATGAAATCATGTATGAAGCCTGTGCGAGTAAAATGCTGGAACATTCTTTAAAGGATTTTCATCAGTACGTTTATCGAATTCGGAAACAGACCCTTGCGCAGGGGGCAAGAAGCAGTGCTTCCAATGATGAACATCGAAAGATTATGGAAGCTATCAAAGAAAAAGATGGTGAAAGAGCCTGCGAACTTGCGAAAATACACATGTTGAATGCATATGACAATATTTGCAAGAAAGGTCTATTGGATTAAAATAATTACAAAACGGAGGATTTAAGTATGGCTATAATTCAAATGACAACACCCCTTGTAGAAATGGACGGAGACGAAATGACAAGAATTCTCTGGCAGATGATCAAAGATGAATTGTTACTTCCTTTCATTGACTTAAAAACCGAATATTATGACCTGGGTCTGGTACACAGAAATGAAACAAATGATCAGGTTACCATTGACAGTGCTGAGGCAACAAAAAAATACGGAGTTGCCGTTAAATGTGCTACCATTACACCAAATGCAGCGCGTATGACTGAATACAACCTGAAAGAAATGTGGAAGAGCCCCAATGGCACCATTCGTGCAGCTTTGGACGGAACCGTATTTCGTTCACCGATTGTTGTAAAGGGAATTGAGCCTTGTGTGAAAAATTGGGAAAAACCGATTACTCTTGCCCGTCATGCATATGGTGATGTTTATAAAAATTCAGAAATCAAAGTCCCCAAAGCCGGAAAAGCAGAACTTGTATTTACGGATGAAGACGGAAATGAAATCAGAGAATTGATTCATAATTTCGCCGGACCGGGTATTATTCAGGGTATTCACAATACAGATAAATCCATCAGCTCATTTGCAAGAGCATGTTTTAATTATGCATTGGATACGAAACAGGATTTATGGTTTGCAACCAAAGATACCATTTCCAAAAAGTATGACCATAATTTTAAAGATATATTTCAGGAAATTTATGATGCAGAATACAAAGACAGATTTGAAGCTGCCGGCATTGAATATTTTTATACCTTAATTGATGATGCGGTTGCCCGTGTTATGAAAGCAAAAGGTGGTTTTATCTGGGCTTGTAAAAATTATGACGGAGATGTTATGTCTGATATGGTCAGCTCTGCGTTTGGTTCACTTGCCATGATGACTTCCGTTTTGGTTTCGCCTTCCGGTGTATACGAATATGAAGCTGCACACGGAACCGTACAACGTCATTATTATAAGCATTTAAATGGAGAAGAAACATCAACAAACTCTGTTGCAACAATTTTTGCATGGACAGGAGCGCTTCGTAAACGTGGAGAATTAGATGGTATTAGCGAACTTATGGAATTTGCCGATAAACTGGAAAAAGCAACCCTTTCTACCATTGAATCCGGTCGCATGACCAAGGATTTGGCATTGATTACATCTTTAAAAGATGTTACAGTTTTAAATAGTGAAAACTTTATTAAAGAAATACGAAAGACATTTGAGGAAATGTAAGAAAAATGGATTTTATTTCCGTAACCTATCTGGTTTCTTTATCAATTTTACTAATTCTGTACTATATGATACCAAAGAACAGGCAGTGGATTTCACTGCTTGTTTTTAGTATCATTTTTTATACCTTATTTTCATGGAAAATGTGGTTTTTCATGCTGTTTACCTGCATTACCACATTTCTCTATGCACGCTATTTAAAGAATTCCAAATGTTTTTTGTTTGTGATAATACTGATGAATATCAGTATTTTATTTCTACTAAAACTGATTTCTTCTGATCTTTTATTTGTTACTTCTCATAATCTGAATCGTTTTTCTGTTTTTGTTCCTGTAGGAATTTCATTTTATACCTTACAGTCTATAGCTTATATGGTTGATGCACACCGTAATCATATACAGGCAGAAAACAATATTTTTAAATATCTGTTATTCATGACTTTTTTTCCGCAGGTATTGCAGGGGCCGATTTCCAGATATTCGGATTTGAAAGAAGAACTATTCCGGGAACACAGTTTTTCGGAAGAAGAAGTTATAAAAGGGTTTTATTTATTGCTATGGGGACTTTTTCAAAAAATGGTCATTGCCGATAGGTGTAATCTTGTTGTAAATCATATTTTTGAACAATATACCTCGTATGAAGGTTTCTTTTTAATTTTAGGTGGAGTATTGTACAGTATTCAGTTATATACGGATTTTGCCGGATGCGTTTGTATTGCAATGGGAAGTGCACAAATGTTTGGAATTCACTTAAAGCCGAACTTTAACCATCCGTATTTTGCTGTCAGTATCAAAGATTTCTGGAGAAGATGGCATATCTCCCTGAGTGCTTTTTTAAGAGATTATGTTTATATTCCTTTAGGTGGAAACCGCAAAGGGAAACTTTTGAAATATATGAATATCATGATAACGTTTCTGGTAAGCGGTATCTGGCACGGTGTAGGTCTTCATTATATGGTCTGGGGATTTTTGCATGGTTTTTATCAGGTGGCAGGAGAAATAATGCAGCCTGTTAAAGATTTTTTAATGAAAATCACAAAGACTGAAAAGGGCAGTTTTACACATCTTTTTGTCAGTCGGTGTTTTACATTCTTCCTTGTCATGATTGCATGGGTTTTCTTTCGTGCTGAATCGGTTCAAAAGGCTGTTTATATCGTATTCCATATGTTTACAAAGTTTAATCCATGGATTTTTGTATCCGGAGAATTATATTCACTTGGAATCAAAGAAGAGGAATGGGGATTGTTGTTATTATCCGGCATTGTCATGATTGTGGTAGCTTTGTTGCACGAAAGGAAAATCTCAATCCGTGATTATTTTATCAAACAACCATTGTTTTTCAGATGGGCTGTTTTACTATGTTTGATTTTTCTAATTCTGATAACCGGTGTATATGGTCCCGGCTATGATTCTGCACAGTTTATATACGGAGGATTTTAATGAAAGCGTTACGTTTTCTGACAAAATGTTTATGTTTTTTTATCATATTTTCTTTTTTGTTTTTCATTGTACAGGAACACTTAAGAGATAAGTGGATGGAAGGGGAATATGATGTTTCTGTTAAAATTGATGGATTTTATGCACAAGAGCCTGATACATTAGATGTTGTCTTTATCGGTTCGAGTCAAATGTATGCTGACATGGCGCCGGCTGTATTATTTGATCGTTTTGGAATTACATCTTATGATTTCTGTGCAAATGAACAGCCTTTATGGGTATCTTATTATTACATAAAAGAAGCAATCAGGACGCAACATCCGAAAGTCATTGTGTTAGATGTTTTTACTGTATATGGGGACGATTATGAAGATGAAGGGGTTATGCATATCAATCTGGATGATTTACCGATGAATCGTAATAAAATGCATGCCATTCAGGATGGTGTGCCAAAAGAGTTGCGGTATTCCTATTATTTTCCAATTGCTAAATATCACAATACATGGACAGATTTATATCAGGACAAGGTTAAAGCCTCTTTTTATCATGAGAAAGACCCGAATAAGGGATATTCGCCTTTCATTTTTGCCGGAGAATACGAGGAAAGTGCAAAAGAGGAAGTATTATTGCAAAATGAAAAAGAACCCTTACCGGAAAGAGCTGCCGAATGGCTTTTAAAGATTATTGATCTATGTAAAACAGAAAATATTCCGCTGGTACTCATTAAAACACCAAATGGAAATGCAGAGAGACAAAAATTATATAATTCTGTAGAAGAACTTGCTTTTGAAACCGATACTCCTTTTTATAATATGAATACCATTTTGGACGGACAGGCTCACATCAATATTCTTCAGGCGGAAAAGGTTTCTGTTTTAATGGGAGAGTATTTGACTAAACATTATACCTTTGAAGATAAGAGAAACAATCCGGCCTATGATGAATGGAAAGAAAGCGTTCATTTATTTGAAAGACAGAAAAACAAATGTGAAATTATAAGTGCCAATCAATTTGATGCGTATCTGCCGCTTTTAACAAGAGATGGTTATTATATTTTTATCACGTATAAAAATGAATTTGGTAATACCCTGGATCAAAAATCTTTGGATTATTTTAACCAAACATTGCACTTACAATTTGAACCCGACAATCAGACTGAATATTTTGCGGTATTAGAAGATGGGTCTGTTTTATTACAAAGTTTTGATTCCAATGAAAGTGTACAAAAAACGGAGACCGGTATTTCGACACACATGCTATTATCTGATGGAGAGCATGCTCCGCTTGATTTAGATATTCAATCATCGGGGGCATTAACGGACGGTCAAAGTTCCATTATAATAAACGGAACAGATTTTTCCATGAATTGTGATGGATTTAATATTGCCATTTATGATAAATATCTGGGGGAAATGATAGAAATGTCAGCCTTTGACCTAAATGACAATCTAAATATATTAAGAAAATAGAATTTTTTGTTATTCGCAATTTTGCGGACACAGCCAGTCGCCCTAACAGAAATTATATATCTTCGCCCACTTCATACTTCGGTTTCTGGCATTTCTAAGCGGCATGCTCACAAAATATAGATTAAATGCCCGGTTTCAAAACTCAGACTTCGTCTTCAGACAGTTGAAACCGGGCATTATTTTTGTTCGCTTATGCCGCTAAGAAATGCCAAGAAACCTCGTCAAATTCCGTGGGCAAAGATATATAATTTCTGTTAGGGCGACTGGCTTATACACGGATGTTTTCCAGATCTTCAGAGATTTTTTCCCACTCTTCGTAAAGTTTGTTCAGATCTTCTTTATGTGTCTCACAGGTTCGTGATAGCTCAGACAATTTCCCAATATTTGTTGCAATATCGGGCTTTGCCATTTCTTCTTCTAATTCATGAATTTTTGTTTCGATTTTTTCAATGGATTCTTCTGTTTTTTTCAGTGCATTTTCCAGTTTTCTTTTTTGCGCCTGATTTTCCTTTTGTTCCTGCCAGTTCATTTTATTTTCGGTAATTTCTGTCCGTTCGGAAATAGAAGAAACATCTTCTTTTTTCTTAAGATCACAATAAATATCTCCGTGTTTTTCGATGTAATAATCGTAATTTCCAAGATAAGAAACTAACTGACCGTCTTCTAAATCCAGTATTCTGTGTGCAGTCTGATTGATGAAAAAACGGTCGTGGGAGACATACAAAACAGTTCCTTCATAATGATTTAAAGCCTGCTCCAATATTTCTTTTGACTGAATATCCAAGTGGTTGGTCGGCTCATCTAAAATCAGAAAGTTTGATGAGAAAAGCATTAATTTGGCAAGACTGACACGACCACGCTCACCACCGCTTAAAGAACCTATTTTCTTAAAAACATCATCTCCGGTAAATAAAAAAGCAGCGAGTGTATTGCGAATCTGGGTACCGGTCAGATCCGGATAATCATCGGAGATTTCTTCAAAAATACTTTTATCCATATGTAAAACATGGTGTTCCTGATCGTAATAACCAATATGTACATTGGTTCCGAGCGCAATTTTCCCCTCTTCGGGAGTAACCAGATCATTGATGATTTTTAGCAGAGTCGTTTTACCGGTTCCGTTTTTGCCTATAATTGCAACATGTTCCCCACGTTTGATATCCATGGAAAGATTGGAAAATAATGTCTTGTTCTGATATGTTTTTTCAACATGTTCCATATGTAATACATCATTTCCGCTTATTTTTGACGGAACGAGCTGAAAGTGCATCTGATCACGAATTTCTGCCGGTTTTTCAAGTAACTCCACCTTTGAAAGCATTTTTTCACGACTTCTTGCTCTTTTTACCGATTTTTCCCGGTTAAAAGATTTTAGTTTTGCAATAACTTCTTCCTGATGTTTAATTTCCTGTTGCTGGTTTAAATAAGCATTCATGGCACTGGTAATCAGGATTTTCTTTTTTGCCGAGTAGTCAGAATAAGAGCCTGTAAAAACAGTGACATTGTGATGATCAATTTCAATGATTTTGGTACATATTTTATCCAGAAAATAGCGGTCATGTGAAATCAGAACAACAGCACCCTTGTAATTGGAAAGAAAGTTTTCTAAAAATCGGATGGAATCCATATCTAAATGGTTGGTTGGTTCATCCAAAAAAAGAATATCCGGTTTTTGTAACAGTATTTTTCCTAATGAAACCCTGGTTTTCTGTCCGCCGGAGAGTGTTGCAATACTCTGGTTGTATTCCTCTTTTGTAAAGCCAAGTCCGTTTAACACGCCGGTTATTTCGCTTTGATATGCGTAACCGTTTTCGAGCTGAAAAATATGCGATAAATTTTCATAGTTTTCCATTATGGATTTTAATTCACTTTCATCCGTAACGGTATGAAGTTCATTCTCTAAAAGACGGAGATCCTGTTCCATTTTAATGATATGAGCCTTTGTGGTTAAGAGTTCGTCATAAATGGTGTTTGTTTGCTCCATATCATCCTGGTTTTGAGCTAAGTAGCCAATTGTCTTATCTTTCGCAAAGGTAATGGTTCCTTCGTCTGCCTTTTCCAAACCGAGAATCATACGAATTAAGGTTGTTTTTCCGCATCCGTTAATTCCAACAATGGCAGCTTTTTCATTATCTTCAATATGAAAAGAGCAGTGACTAAACAGTATTTCTTCATGAAAAGATTTAGATAAATCGTGACAGGATAAAATCATTTTTTTCGATTCCTTTGTGAAAATTTAGGGTAACAAGTATCCTTTTGGAATTATACTAAATTCTGCTCAGCATTTCCACTATCAAAACCAAACGGCATAAAATTTCCCGGACGCCAGTCGTCCTTACAGAAAATCAGATATCCTTCTCGCCTCATACTTCGGTTTTTAGCATTTCTAAGTGGCATGCTCACAAAGTATTTTTTAAATGCCCGGTTTCAAAACTCAGACTTTGTCTTCGAACAGTTGAAACCGGGCATTTACTTTGTTCGCTATGCCACTAAGAAATGCACAAAACCTCGTAAAAGTCGGCGAGAAGGATATCTGATTTTCTGTAAGGACGACTGTCTGTGTCCCAAAAGCTTCAAAAATTTATACTTAATAGAGTAGAGTTTTAGTCTGTATACTTGATTTTTTTGACAAGAATTTAACAGAGGCTTATAATATAGGAATAAAGTTACAGGGGGATTTGCGGAATGGATTCGAAAGAAATTTCTCAGGCCGTAGTCAGCAGACTGCCACGTTATTTTCGCTATCTGGGTGAATTAAAGGATAGTGGTGTAGAACGGATTTCTTCTCAGGAATTAAGTGATATTATGCATGTTACCGCTTCACAGATACGTCAGGATTTTAATAATTTTGGTGGTTTTGGTCAGCAGGGATATGGCTATAATGTGGAATATTTATATAATGAAATTGCAAATATACTGGGGTTACATGAAAAACATCATCTGGTTTTAATTGGGGCAGGAAATCTTGGGCAGGCAATTGCCAACTATATGAATTTTGAACGTCGTGGATTTCTGATTACAGGAATATTTGATGTAAATGAGGATATCATTGGAAAAAAGATTAAAGATATAACCGTTTTACCTATGTCGGATTTAGAACAGTTTGTAAAGGATAACGCCATTGATATCGGTGTTTTAACAATTCCGAAATCTGCAGCAAAAGAAGTAGCAGACCGCTTAATTGCGTGTGGCGTCCATGCTATCTGGAATTTTGCACATGTAGATCTGGATGTGCCGGATGATGTTTTGGTTGAGAATGTTCATTTGTCGGAAAGCCTGATGAAATTATCTTACAATATACACAGAAAAAGCAAATAACAACAGATTTTGCGTGGGAGGTGTAGCAAGATGGACTCAAAAGAAAAAGAATTTAGAGAAGCATTAAAAGGAAAAAAACTTCCCATATTAACATTGGACAACAAATGGTATCAGCTTTTCACACAACATAACAGCCATCCGGATACGGATGCGCTTGCCGAACAATTAAAGGCTTTGGTTGCAAAACAAGGGAAATTAAATACTGATATAAAAGAAATCCGGAAATTAAAATCAAAATTGATGGATGAAATCGTTGTAGGAATTGATAACACACCATTAAATGATAAAGAAATGGAAGATCATAAACGTCTGATCAATGAATGCAATGATAAAATAGATGCAAGTCAGGATGAGTTATTGGATCTGCCAAAACAGATTGATGAGCTGAATTTTCAATTAATGGTTCAGACCATGGATATCTGCTATAAAGCTATGGCTGAAAATACAGAAGAGATTTCCAGAATTTCCGATTGGATTACGAAGGTTCGTATTGAACTGAAAAAAAATGTAATCCGTAAGCAGGAAAAAGAGTGGTTAAATCAGGAAATGTATGCTTATATGCATGATATCTTTGGACCGGAAGTCATCGAGATATTTGATATGACATACAATCCGGACGATAATAAACTGAAAAAATAGAGGTTTTATATGCAATATTTACTTACAGCTGATCAAATGAAACAGGTGGATAGTTACACATCGGATTTTTTTCTTTTATCCTCCCCGGTATTAATGGAACGGGCAGCTTTGGCTGTGTGTGAAGAAATAGAACAACGGTTTTCTTCCAAATCCAGGGTTTGTATCGTATGCGGAAACGGAAACAATGGCGGTGATGGCTATGCACTTGGAAGAATATTATCGGAAAGAGGCTATCAGGTAGATCTTTTCCGGGCTAAAAATTCTTCTCATTGTTCCGAAGGTAACCAATTACAAACAGCAATTCTTTCCCGATTACAGATACCGGTTCGCACAGATTTCCCACAAAATGAATATGATATTATTGTAGATGCCATTTTGGGAACCGGCTTTCATAAAAAGGAAAAACCGGATATCTATGACGAGTGGATTCAATACCTAAATCAGATGAATGGCTATAAAATTGCCATAGATATTTCATCCGGTTTGGATTCCGATCACGGAGCTGTTTTTCATGAGGCTTTCCTTGCTGATTTAACAATTACATTTGCTTTTTTGAAACGAGGGCATCTGCTTCATGAAGGAAAAAAATACAGCGGAACAGTTGTGTGTAAGAATATTGGAATTTCCCAAAAAGGATTTGGAGAACACTATCCGGAAGCATATACATTTGAAAAATCAGATGTTGCAAAGCTTTTACCGAAAAGAGATGTGGATGGTCATAAGGGAACCTTTCAAAAAGCCGGTATCATCGCCGGTAACAAACAGATTGGGGGTTGTGCTGTATTAGCTGCGAAAGCCTGCATGCGTATGGGCGTTGGATATACAAAAGTAGTGACCGATGATGAAAACAAAGATGCAGTACTTTTTCATCTTCCGGAGGCATTGATTTATTCTAATTCATCAGATTATATGAATGCGCTGTCAGATTGCTCCTGCATCGCAGTCGGACCGGGAATTGGAACAAACCAAGGGGCTCATGAGCTTTTGACAACTATATTACAATCTGCATCCTGCAGGCTTGTGATAGATGCTGATGCCATTAATCTAATCGCCGGTTCAAATGAGTTAAAAAGCATGCTAAAAGATTATGCAAAGCACAATGATGTTATTATGACACCACATAAAAAAGAATTTGAGCGTTTTGCAGGATATTCCTTACCAACGGATTATGCTTCTTTACATCAGGCTGAACATGATGCCGCAATGGAATATGGTATCTATCTGGTATGTAAAGATTCGGCAACCAGGGTATATACTCCGGATGGAAAGCTGTATATCAATTCATCCGGGAATCATGGAATGGGTACAGCCGGCAGTGGAGATGTATTGACCGGAATGATTGCCGGACTTTTGGCGCAAAAGATTCCGACACAGACAGCTGCTGCGCTTGGTGTATTTATCCACGGATTGTGCGGAGATTATGTAAAAGATAAATGCAATGCTTATTCCTTGAATGCATCCGATTTGATTGAGGCATTAAAATACGTATTACGAGGAGATTATGAAAATGAACAGTTATGAAAGAGTATGGGCAAATATCGATTTAGATGCTATCCGGTTTAACATGGAACATATGCATCAGAATATATCGCCCAATACCAAAATGATGGGAGTAATTAAAACAGACGCTTACGGACATGGTGCTGTTCAGATTGCAAAAGAACTGGAACAGATGGATTATGTATTTGGCATGGCACTTGCTACAGCAGAAGAAGCGTTTATTCTCAGACACTGCGGGATTAAAAAGCCGTTGTTAATTTTAGGATATACGTTTCCGTATGCTTATCCGGAATTGATAAAAAACGATATTCGTATTTCGGTTTTTAAAGATGACATGCTGGATAAGATCGATGAAGAAGCAGAAAAACAAAAGAAAAAAGCAATTGTACATATTAAAGTTGATACAGCCATGAGCCGCATTGGCGTTAAGCCCAATGAAGAAGGGCTGGCTTTTATTAAAAACTGTCTGTCCAAAAAGAATGTAGTGATCGAAGGTATTTTTACGCATTTTGCGAAAGCGGATGAATTAGACAAAACGGCAGTCACGAAACAATTACATATTTACCAGGATTTCTTAAATAAAATTGAAAAAGAAACCGGATATCATTTCCCTATAAAGCATTGCTCGAACAGTGCCGGAATTGTTGAAATTCCGGATGCAAATATGGATTTGGTACGTGCAGGTATTACCTTATACGGATTATGGCCATCCGGAGAGGTATCCAAACAGATTATAGATCTAAAACCGGTCCTATCTCTAAAAAGCCATATTGTTTATATCAAAGAAATTACACGTGGTACGCAGGTTAGTTATGGTGGAACATTTACGGCAGATAAACCGATGAGAATAGCAACCATTCCGGTTGGTTACGGAGACGGATATCCGAGAGGTTTGTCCAATAAAGGAAGTGTTTTAATCCGGGGCATGCGTGCAAGGATTTTAGGCCGTGTATGTATGGATCAGATGATGGTTGATGTCTCAGAGATACCGGGTGCTTGTGAATATGATGAAGTGACTTTGATTGGGACGGACGGCAATGACTGTATTACAATGGAAGAATTGGGAGATTTAAGCGGAAGATTTAACTACGAACTGGCGTGTGATCTCGGAAAACGGATTCCCCGTGTTTATTATAAAAACGGCATTATAACAGACACTAAGGACTATTATACGGATTATCGATAAAATGAATAGAATACAACCGTAAAAATTTGGCAATACTCTTTGTACAGATGAAAGGGGTTGTTATTCTTTGAAAAGAGGAGACGTATATTACGCAGATTTAAGACCTGTGATCGGATCGGAACAGGGGGGCATCAGACCGGTTGTCATTGTGCAAAACGATATTGGAAATCTTCACAGTCCAACCATTATTGTTGCAGCCGTTACATCAAAATTAAATAAAGCAAAGCTTCCGACTCATATTGAGCTTTCGGCAGACCGGTATCATATGGTCAGGGATTCTGTGATTTTATTAGAACAGTTACGTACCATTGATAAATCCCGATTAAAAGAAAAGATTTGTCATTTGGACGGCGAAATCATGGGACAGATTGATAAAGGCCTTAAAATCAGTTTGGAACTGCATACATAGGCAATTGATTGACGAACGTATGACAAAATGATATAGTCTTATTTAGATTTCTAAGGAGTAAAATCATTAAAATTGAGTGAATCAAAATTTCATTATCTTGCTAATTTTTTTCATCTTCAAAAAGAAAATAATGTAATAGAAGATGAAATCCTTTCCATGGTCAATGAAGGTCACGAAACAGGTGCCCTTCAGGCAACGGAAGCAAAAATGATTAATAATATCTTTGAGTTTTCCGACAAAGAAGCAAAGGATATTATGACAAATCGATCCAATATCATTGGTATTGACGGAAATGAATGTTTAAAAGATGTTGTATCTTTTATGCTTTCAGAGGCAAACAGCCGTTATCCGGTATATATAGATAATATTGATCATATTATCGGTGTTTTGCATCTAAAGGATGCCTGTCGGATGCTTCAGGATGAGACGAAGGCAGATAAACCGGTTAAGTCGATAAAGGGTCTGCTTCGCAATGCCAATTTTATTCCGGAAACCCGTAAAATTGATGTTTTGTTTAAAACCATGCAGTCTTTAAAAACACATTTTGTGATTGTTATCGATGAATATGGTCAGACATCCGGTGTGCTTACCATGGAAGATATTTTGGAAGAAATTGTCGGTAATATCTTTGATGAATATGACGAAGAAGAAGCCTTTATCAAGTCAAAAGGAAAAGATTCTTATGAAATTGATGGGTTAACCCCTCTGGATGAATTAGGAGAAACGCTTGATATTGATTTTTCCGATCTGGAATTTGAAACATTAAACGGACTGATGATTTCAAAGTTAGAGCACATTCCGTCCGAACACGAAGATTTTGAAATGGATTTCAGCGGTTATAAATTTAAAATTCTGGCTGTTGAAAATAAAATAATCAAAAGGGTTTTGGTTTCCAAAAATCCTACAAAAGAAGGAGAACAATAAAATGTCAGGACATTCAAAATTTGCAAACATCAAACACAAAAAAGAAAAAAATGACGCTGCAAAAGGTAAAATTTTCACAATTATCGGTCGTGAAATTGCCGTTGCCGTAAAAGAAGGCGGTCCAGATCCCAATAATAACTTTAAACTGGCGCAGGTTATTGCCAAGGCAAAAGCAAATAATATGCCCAATGATACGATTGAAAGAGGAATTAAAAAAGCTGCAGGAGAAGATGGTGCCGTAAACTATGAACATATTACATATGAAGGCTATGGTCCAAACGGTATTGCCATTATCGTAGAAACACTTACTGATAATAAAAACCGTACAGCTGCAGATGTAAGAAGTGCATTTACAAAGGGTAACGGAAGTATCGGTACACCAGGCTGCGTTTCTTTTATGTTTGATGAAAAGGGTCAAATGATCATCGATAAAGAAGAATGTGATCTGGAAGCTGATGATTTAATGATGCTTGCTTTGGACGCAGGTGCTGAAGATTTTTCTGAAGAAGAGGATAGTTTTGAGATTATTACCGCTCCGGACGATTTTCAGGCAGTTTATGATGCACTTGTTGCACAGAATATTTCTTTTGTTTCTGCAGAAGTAACGATGATTCCTCAGACTTATGTGGAATTAACGGATGAAAATGTAATTAAACAGTTAAATCGTACACTGGATCTTTTAGATGAAAGCGATGATGTACAGGCCGTATATCATAACTGGAGTGAATAATCAGATGGATTTTTCAAAAGAACTTTCTGAAATCCTTTCATATGAAGATGAAGCTATGTGCTTATTTCAAAAAAAGACATATGAAGGTGCTTATCAAAACTATCAGACACATGCATCAGATTTAATAGATAAATTTGATCTTCTGGATGAAGATGGAAAAAATATACTGCTCTCCGATTTTATAAAAGTATTTCAATTGGATTTAGAGCAGTATAAAGGTTTCAAATTTTTACAAAAAAGTGAAGCCAGACAAAAACACAATATGTATATGGTTTCCTATGTATTGCCATTTTTCATGGAACATAGTGAAAGCAGCAAGGAGTTTGCAAATAAACTGGCTAAAGAATGGGGCAGGACCTTTAAAAACAGTCAGATTGTTGCTGCTACCTATGATGAAATCAAATCCGGTTTTGTAACCAGATTGTTTGGTGCCATTATACAGAATTAGTCAATACGGAGGACTTTTCATGGACAGACTGGCATTGGTAGTTCCATGTTACAACGAAGAAGCGGTTTTGGAGATATCTGCAAAAGAGTTAAAGAGTGTTTTATCAGATTTAATTCAAAAACAGAAAATATCCCCGTACAGTTTTATTTTGTTTGTCAACGACGGAAGTAAAGATCGGACATGGGAATTAATTGAAAAAGAGCATAGAGAAAGTGAAATGGTTTTTGGCTTGAAGTTGGCCGGCAATGTGGGACATCAATTTGCCTTAACAGCCGGTTTGCTGACAGCAAAGGATATTTGCGATATTGCTGTTTCTATTGATGCGGATTTACAGGATGATACATCCGTAATTGAGGAAATGGTTGATAAATACCATGCAGGAAATGATATCGTATATGGTGTCCGTAATGACAGAAAAAGCGATTCCTGGTTTAAAAGAACAACCGCTCAGGGCTTTTATAAAATCATGGCACTAATGGGAGTAAAGACGGTATATAATCATGCCGATTTTCGTCTGATGAGCAAGCGGGCACTGGAACAATTTTCTAAATTTGAAGAAAATAATTTATATTTAAGAGGAATGGTTCCGTTAATCGGATACCAGACCGATTGTGTTTATTATGAAAGAAAAGAACGTGTTGCGGGAGAAAGCAAATATCCATTAAGTAAAATGCTTGCTTTAGCATGGAATGGAATTACTTCTTTTTCAGTCAAACCCATTAGTCTGGTGACAGGACTTGGTTTTCTCATCATGTTTCTGAGTGTTTTGGCTGCAATTTATGCGTTTGTTTCCTATTTCTTCGGAACTGTTGAACCCGGATGGACATCCCTTCTTTTATCTGTCTGGTTTTTGGGAGGTTTACAACTTTGTGCAATTGGATTAATCGGACAGTATATCGGAAAGATTTACATTGAAGTAAAGCATCGTCCAAGATACAATATTGAAACTCTTTTATCTCATAAAATAAGCGAGGAATAAGCCGAATGGATATGCGCAATATGCCACATGGAGATACACAATTTATTAAAAATCCGTTGCCTGTGCCCAAAAGACATGTAAAAAAAGAAATGGATTTTGATTTTCCGGTATCGGAAGAAAAAATGCATTATGACATCGAGATACTTCCAAACGATGATTTTGATGTGGAATAATTAAATGACCGGTTTCAAAACTCAGACTTCGTCTTCAAACAGTTGAAACCGGTCATTATTTTTGTTCGCTTATGCCGCTAAGAAAGACACGAAACCTCGTAAAAGCCACCAGACAAAGATATATAATGGGAACACAAATCCGAAAAGGAAAATTTGTTTTATTTTTGTATAAATATGTTTGAATTGCTTATAATAAAGAAGAGCCTTTTTAAGGCTCTTTTTTAGTTCGGAGGTATCATAATGAGTCAGAATTGTAAAGCGAAAAATGAAGAAAAAGAGAAAGATAACAAAGAATATTCAAATGAGAACGATGAAAAAATTGAAAAAACAGGTCAATCTGATTTAAGTACCAGCAAAGAAAATCATAAAATATATATGTTTTCCATCATTGGAGAAATAGAAGGTCATGATTGTCTGAGCAGTTCCACAAAATCAACCAAATATGAACATATTTTACCCAAACTTGCTGAAATAGAAGATGATAAAAATATTGACGGCGTTCTTATTTTATTAAATACAATGGGTGGAGATGTGGAAGCAGGGCTTGCGATTGCGGAGATGATAGCATCAATCAGTAAACCAACCGTATCACTTGTCCTTGGAGGAAGTCATTCCATCGGTGTTCCGATTGCCGTCAGTACGGATTATTCTTTTATTGTTCCTACCGGCACGATGGTGATTCATCCTGTCCGTTTAAATGGTATGGTGATTGGCGTTTCCCAGACATTTGATTACTTTAAACAAATTCAGGATCGTATCAGTAAATTTGTAACAACACATTGTAAAATCAGTGAAAAAAGGTTTTTAGAACTGATGATGGAAACGGAAGTTTTGACAAAAGATGTCGGCAGTATTTTGGTAGGGAAAGAGGCTGTTAAAGAGGGGATTATTGATGAAGTCGGCGGAATTAAAGACGCCTTGAAGAAACTCCATAAACTTATTGAGAAAAGAACAAAATAATGCTATAATAAAAAAGGTTTTGCCTTGAAATTCAAGGCGGAGACGGAGGTTTTTATTATGGCTCAAACAAGGGGGCGCAAGACTTCTTCCGGGAAAAAATCAAATACTACATCCCGTAAAAGAAAAAAAGCAATCGAACAATTTGAAAATACAATTATTGATGAAGTTTTTTTTCTGTTGTCCTTGGCTATAACGATATTATTATTTTTATGTAATTTTCATATTATCGGCAAATTAGGCGATATTTTAAGTTCTTTTATGTTTGGTTTGTTTGGATATATGGCATATGTGGCACCCTTAGTTATTTTTTTTGGAATCTGTTTCTGGATTGCCAATATGGGGAATCATGTGGCAGACATAAAACTGATTTCCGGTTTTGTCCTTTTTTGTATGATGTGTGTTTTTTTTACACTTCTTGGTGGTATTCAGAATATCGGGACTACGCTTAAGGATTTTTATCTTTTTTCTTCTGATAATTTAAAAGGTGGCGGTATCATTGGTGGATTCTTAGGAAATGGTATGTATCAGCTCTTAGGAATGGTCGGTACCGTGATTGTTTTAATTGTACTGATTTTAATTTGTCTGGTTCTTTTGACCGAGCGAAGCTTCCGCAATAAAATCAAAAACGGAAGTATGATGTTGGCTGATTATGTTAAGGATGACATGGATCGAAAACGGATGCTTGCGAAAGAACGCAGTGAAGAACGGATGCTGCAAAAAGAGAAAAGAAAGGAAGCTGACAATTTAGAAGATAAATCCGGTAAGGATCTTCGCATGAATAAAAAAGTTTCCGGTATTGCATCATCCTCATCTTTAAATGTAAAACCGGTGAAAGATTCCGTTTGCAATGATTCTGTTGATGTATCTGATTTATCCAAAGAAATTATATCCGAGTCAAATTCCAAGAAACAGGCAATGGAGGCTTTATCCAAAATTAAAATCAGAGGAATTGATGATACTCAGGTTAATGATGTTGAAAAACGGGAACTTGGAATGGAGATTGGTCAGAAAAAAACGGTTAGACAACCAGTTGATCAAAAAATGCCGGAAAAGAATCCGACGGTTTTGACATCGACACCACAACCGGAAAAAAATGTTGTCTCAAAACCTTACGTTTCGTCTGTTGATAAAAAAGAAACGAAGGAAACAAACGATACTCCTGCCATTACGGTTGAGCCACAACCTGTTAAATTAAAAGAAAAATACAAATTTCCGCCAATCGATAAACTGACACCCGGAAAGAAAAAATCCAACACAGATAACGGACAGTCTTTACGTGAAACAGCGCTCAGATTGCAGGAAACATTACATACGTTTGGTGTTGATGTGACAGTTACGGATATCAGTCAGGGACCGGCAGTTACCCGATATGAACTGCAGCCCGAGGTTGGTGTTAAGGTTTCAAAAATTGTAAATTTAGCAGATGATATCAAATTAAATCTGGCAGCAACAGATATTCGTATAGAAGCTCCCATTCCGGGTAAGGCTGCTGTAGGTATTGAAGTACCAAATTCGGAAAATACAGCTGTTGCATTCCGAGATCTCATTGATTCACCGGAATTTAAAAAAGCAGAATCCAAAATATCATTTGCAGTTGGTAAAGATATTGGCGGAAATATTATTGTGACTGATTTGTCGAAAATGCCGCATTTACTGATTGCAGGGGCAACCGGTTCCGGAAAGAGTGTCTGTATTAATACCATTATTATGAGTATTTTATATAAGGCTTCACCGGATGATGTCAAACTGATTCTGATTGATCCTAAGGTCGTGGAACTGAGTGTCTACAACGGAATTCCGCATTTGATGATTCCGGTTGTTACCGACCCTAAAAAAGCCGCCGCTGCATTGCACTGGGGTGTTGCGGAGATGGAAGACAGATATCGCAAATTTGCCGACCTGAATGTCAGGGATTTGAAGGGTTATAACAAAAAAGTCAGTGAAATGACAGAAAATAACGGACAACCCATTCCGGAGCAATTACCTCAGATTTTGATTATTGTCGATGAGTTGGCTGATTTGATGATGGTGGCATCCAATGAAGTAGAAGAATCCATCTGCCGTCTGGCGCAGCTTGCAAGGGCCTGTGGAATTCATCTTGTGATTGCGACGCAGAGACCTTCTGTTGATGTCATCACCGGTCTGATTAAAGCGAATATGCCGAGCCGAATTGCTTTTGCCGTATCGTCCGGCGTCGATTCTCGAACGATTTTAGATATGGTAGGAGCGGAAAAGCTTCTTGGAAAAGGTGATATGTTATTTTATCCTCAGGGTAAAACCAAACCTGAAAGGGTTCAGGGGGCTTTTGTTTCCGATCAGGAGGTTTCAGAGGTTGTTGATTTCATAAAAGCGCAGTCACTTGGAAATACATATGCCCCTGACATAGAAGAAATAAT
Source organism: Lachnospiraceae bacterium (assembly GCA_017387565.1). GTDB lineage: Bacteria > Bacillota > Clostridia > Lachnospirales > Lachnospiraceae > UBA2882. The sequence continues at coordinate 42,303 of JAFOEY010000006.1, forward strand.
ATCAAGTATCACGTCAAATTCCATGTCCGGTGGAGGATTTACCGATTCAGCATCAGACAGGGATCAGTATTTTGCAGATGCCGGTAACTTTATTATTGATAAAGAAAAAGCATCTATCGGAATGTTGCAGCGTGTCTTTAAGATTGGATTTAACAGAGCGGCACGGATTATGGATCAATTGGAAGAAGTCGGTGTTGTGGGTCCCGAAGAAGGAACCAAGCCCCGAAGAGTATTAATGACAAAAGAAGAATTTAATCAACTGTTGGAGGAAAAATCATGAAAACTGACATCGAAATTGCACAGGAAGCCGTTATGCTCCCGATAACTGAAATTGCAAAGAAACTGGATATTTCTGCTGATGATCTGGAATTATACGGAAAATATAAAGCCAAATTAAGTGATAAATATCTGGATTCTGTAAAGAATAACAAAAAAGGAAAATTAATTCTTGTTACTGCGATTAATCCTACACCTGCAGGCGAAGGAAAAACAACAACCAGTGTCGGGCTGGGTCAGGCTTTTGGTAAACTTGGAAAAAAGGCAGTGATAGCTTTGCGTGAGCCGTCTTTAGGTCCTTGTTTTGGTATTAAGGGCGGAGCTGCCGGTGGTGGTTATGCGCAGGTTGTTCCTATGGAAGATTTAAATTTGCATTTTACCGGTGACTTTCATGCAATCACATCTGCCAATAATTTGCTTGCTGCATTGTTGGATAACCACATCCAACAGGGAAATGAATTAAGAATTGATACCAGACAAATTGTATGGAAACGTTGTCTTGATATGAATGACAGAGTTTTGAGAAATATCGTTGTAGGTCTGGGGGCAAAAGGAGACGGATTTACCAGAGAGGATCATTTTGTCATTACGGTTGCATCTGAAATCATGGCAATTTTATGCCTTGCTAATGATATGAATGATTTAAAAGATAAACTTTCCAAAATCATTGTTGCGTATGATATGGATGGCAATCCTGTAACTGCCAAGGATCTGAATGCAGTCGGTTCCATGGCGGCATTATTAAAAGATGCCATTTTACCCAATATGATTCAGACATTAGAGCATACACCGGCACTTGTCCATGGTGGTCCTTTTGCAAATATTGCACACGGATGTAATAGTGTAAGAGCAACTAATGCGGCACTTTCTATTGCAGATTATTGTATTACCGAAGCCGGTTTTGGTGCCGATTTAGGTGCGGAAAAGTTCTTTGATATCAAGTGCAGACTTGCAGGTTTAAAACCGGATGCTGTTGTTTTGGTCGCTACCATTCGGGCTCTTAAATATAATGGCGGTGTTGCCAAACAGGATTTAAATTCCGAAAATCTGGATGCACTGAAAAAAGGTATTGTAAATCTGGAAAAACATATTGAAAATCTTCAGAAATATGGCGTGCCTGTTGTTGTTACTCTGAATTCCTTTATTACAGATACAGAAGATGAGATTTCTTATGTTCGGTCATTCTGCGAAGAACGCAATTGTGAATTCGCCCTTTCAACTGTTTGGGAAAAAGGTGGCGAAGGCGGAGTTGAGCTTGCGCAAAAAGTGTTGGAAACCTTAGAGAAAAAGGAAAGTCATTTCAAATTATTGTATCCGGATGAAATGCCTTTAAAAGATAAAATTGAAACCGTTGCAAAGGAAATCTATGGAGCCGATGGTGTTCAGTTTAGTCCTGCTGCATTAAAACAATTGCAGAAATTAACGGATCTTGGCTTTGGAAATCTTCCTGTTTGCATGGCAAAGACACAGTATTCGCTTTCTGATGATCCCTCAAAGCTTGGCAAACCGGAGAATTTTGAAATATCCGTGCGGGAAGTATATGTATCAGCGGGAGCAGGTTTTGTTGTTGTATTAACCGGTGCGGTCATGACCATGCCCGGATTACCCAAAAAACCGGCTGCATTTGGTATTGATGTTAATAAAGATGGGGTCATCACCGGTCTTTTCTAAAAGCTGCAATTCATATACATCAGTGAGTGAAATCATGAGTCTTTGACACTCACATCATTATATTTAATCGTTAAAGGAGTATTACGATGGCAGAATTAATTGATGGAAAAACTATATCAACAATTATTAAAGATGAGTGTAAAGAAAAAGTGGCCGAATATAAAAAGCAGGGAATTTCTATCTGCCTTGCTGTTATTCAGGTTGGAAATGATCCTGCCAGTTCGGTTTATGTCAATAACAAAAAGAAAGCATGCGCATACATAGGAATTGATTCTCTTTCTTATGAATTACCGGAAGAGACTACACAGGAAGAATTGCTTGCATTGATTGAGGAGTTAAATCAAAAGAAAGAAGTTAATGGTATATTGGTACAATTACCGGTTCCTAAGCATATTGATGAAAAAACAATTATTAATGCAATCAGTCCTAAAAAGGATGTTGACGGTTTTCATCCACAGAGTGTGGGTTCCTTATGTATCGGACAACCGGGGTTCGTATCCTGTACACCGGCAGGTATTATTGAATTATTGAAACGCACAAATGTTGATATATCCGGCAAACATTGTGTGGTAATCGGTAGAAGTAATATTGTCGGTAAACCTATGGCTTTGCTTATGTTACGTGAAAATGCAACAGTTACCGTTACACATTCTAAAACAAAGAATATCAAAGAGATTACAAAACAGGCAGACATTTTAATTGTTGCAATTGGTAAACCGAAATATATTGATTCTTCTTATGTGAAAGAAGGTGCTGTTGTTATCGATGTAGGTATTCACAGAAATGAAGATAACAAATTATGCGGAGATGTTGATTTTGAATCAGTCGAAAAAATCGCATCAGCAATTACTCCTGTTCCCGGTGGTGTTGGTCCGATGACGATTGCCATGTTGATGAAAAACTGTGTCGACAGTGTTTTGTTACAGCAATAATCCACTAATTATGATATTAAACATATAGGAGATACCGTATGACATGTCCACATTGTGGTGGAGAAATGCTTCCTGAACAGGTCTTTTGTGAGCATTGTGGAAAAGAACGCCTTCTGGTTCCTGTATATGAACCTGAAATTGAAGAGAGCGTTGCTGAATCAATGAATAATATCATGAATGATCTGGGGAAGGAATCTTCAGATAAAAATCATACAAAAGTTAATACAGCTGATACTTCTGATAGCGCTAAAACATCAAATAATGGAGTCAATAAATTTCCAAATGAACCACGAATTATAAAACATTTGAATTTTTTTATTTTTTCAATTTTATCGCTTGTTATTCTGGTTGTTGTTTTTTCTATTACATTTTATTTATATACAGAAAATTCTTATGACTATCATTATAAAAAGGCTATTTCGGCATTTGAGATGCATCAGATGGAAGAAGCAGTTTATCAGACCGATTATTGTCTGGCAAAAGAGCCTGATAATGTTGAGTTAATGCTATTAAAACTTCATATTTATTTACAGCAGGATATGACAGATCAGGCATTAATCGCAGCAAAGCAAATTCTTGCATATGATTCCGAAAACGAAGAAGCTCTTGAGTGTCTTATTTCGGAATACATAAATAAAGAAGAATATTTAAAATTGAGTAAATTTCTTGAAAAATGTACTGTTCCGGCAATCAGGCAAAAGTACTCACAATATATGGCATCATTTCCGGAGTATAGTGAGCCGGAAGGAGAATACAATTCTTCCATTTCGTTAAAGCTGTTTTCTGTTGGAAATGGTGACATTTATTATACTTTAGATGGTACTGCTCCAAGCAAATATTCGACCAGATATACAGCTCCGATTAAACTATTATCCGGGGAATATCTTGTTTCATCCGTTTATATAAATGAGTATGGTATCAGTAGTGACATTGTAATAAAAAAATATAATATACAATCTGATTTGGAAATAGTTCCCTGTGTATCTGCGGAGTCCGGTACCTATCAAATGCCAGAGATGATAAGTGTTGATGTGCCGGATGAGGAATATATTGTATATTATACGACAGATGGATCAATTCCTGATTTGGATAGTAATATTTACACAGATGCTTTTCCAATGCCGCTTGGAAACAGCACCTTTAAGTTTCTGATGATTGATTCGGAAGGAAATGAAAGTGAAGTAATAACCTGTCATTATAACTGTGTTCCGGAAACAAATTACGATACGGAACAGGCTGTTTTTATACTTAAGCAAAATCTTGCAGCGCAAGGTAAATTATCGGATTTCAGTGCCGCGGGAGAGCAAAAAGTATATGCCATCGACAATGCCATAACAAAGGATGGACAGGTCTATTATCTGATTTATGAATATTTGCAAAATGATACAGGTTCCATGATGAAAACAGGAGATATCTTTGCTTTTAATGTTTTAGATGCTTCAATTTACAGAGCGTCCTTATCGTCTGACGGTAATATATCATTCATGGATTTTTAATGGTTATGTATTGCGTTTTTTGTTTTTTTTCGTTATTATTGACAAGATAGTGTTATTTTAAGCAGTTTGCTTATCAACTAGGAGGATAAAAATGTACAAAATTGTAGATGCGAGAGAATTAACAACAAACATTTACCTTTTTGAAGTGGAAGCAAAAAGAGTAGCAAAGTCCTGCCTGCCCGGACAGTTTGTTATTGTTCGAACAAATGAAGATTCAGAAAGAATCCCTTTAACAATCAGTGATTATGATAGAGAGAAAGGGACCATTACCATTGTTGTTCAGACAATTGGTGCCGGTACATCGATGATGAAATCATTAAAAGCGGGAGATTATTTTCATGATTTTGTGGGACCTTTAGGAAAGGCATCGGATTTATGTTATGAAGATATTGCAGAATTAAAAAAGAAAAGTATTATATTTGTAGCAGGTGGATTGGGAACCGCGCCTGTATATCCACAGGTTAAATGGTTGCATGAACATGGTATAAATGCTGATGTTATAATTGGTGCAAAAACAAAAGATCTTCTGATTTACGAAGAAGAGATGAAAGCAGTTGCCGGTAATCTGTATGTTACAACAGATGATGGTTCTTATGGAAGAAGCGGTATGGTTACCAAAACGCTTACCGACTTGGTAAAAGAAGAGGGAAAACAGTATAACCATTGTGTTGCCATTGGTCCGATGATTATGATGAAATTTGTCTGCTTAACAACAAAAGAACTGAATATTCCTACGATTGTTTCCATGAATCCGATTATGGTTGACGGAACCGGAATGTGTGGTGCATGTCGTTTGACAGTTGGCGGTGAAGTGAAGTTTGCCTGTGTTGACGGTCCTGAATTTGATGGTCATTTAGTTGACTTTGATCAGGCCATGAAACGTCAGGCTATTTATAAAACTGCAGAAGGCAGAGCCTTTTTAAAACAGCAGGAAGGTGATACACATCACGGCGGTTGCGGAATGTGCGGAGGTGACAAATAATGGATGTATTAAATAGAATTCCCGTAAGTGAGCAGGATCCAAAAGTACGAGCTCATAATTTTAATGAAGTATGTTTGGGATATCAGGCAGAAGAAGCAAAATGTGAAGCTTCCAGATGTATTAATTGTAAAAATGCACAGTGTATCAAAGGATGTCCTGTTGCTATTAATATTCCGGGATTTATTGAACAGGTCAAAAATGGTGATTTTGAGGCGGCTTATCAGATTATTTCTGAATCGAGTGCACTTCCTGCAATTTGCGGACGTGTATGTCCCCAGGAAAGCCAGTGCGAAGGTAAATGTATTCGCGGAATCAAAGGTGATCCGATATCTATCGGTAAATTAGAGCGTTTTGTTGCTGACTGGGCAAGGGAAAATAATATCAAACCTCAGGGAGCAGAAAAATTAAATGGCAAAAGAGTTGCTGTTATCGGTTCCGGACCTGCCGGATTAACATGTGCCGGAGATCTCGCTAAACTTGGATATGATGTAACGATTTTTGAGGCGTTGCATGAGGCAGGTGGTGTTTTGGTATATGGTATTCCGGAATTCCGTCTTCCTAAAGAAGCTGTTGTAAAAAAAGAAATTGAAAATGTAAAAGCTCTTGGTGTTAAGATTGAAACCAATGTTGTTATCGGAAAATCCACAACGATAGATGAATTACTTGAAGAGGAAGGTTTTGATGCTGTATTTATTGGTTCCGGTGCAGGTCTTCCGAAGTTTATGGGTATTCCCGGTGAACAGGCAAATGGAGTTTTTTCTGCAAACGAATACCTTACCAGATCAAATCTGATGAAAGCATTTAAAGAAGATTCTGATACCCCGATTATGCGTGCAAAAAAAGTTGCCGTTGTCGGCGGAGGTAATGTTGCCATGGATGCTGCACGTACAGCTCTTCGATTGGGTGCAGAAGTACATGTTGTATATCGAAGAAGTGAAGAGGAGCTTCCGGCTAGAAAAGAAGAAGTGCATCATGCAAAAGAAGAAGGAATTATCTTCGATTTATTGACAAATCCTGTTGAAATTTTAGCTGATGAAAATGGATGGGTTAATGGTATTAAGTGTGTAAAAATGGAATTGGGTGAGCCTGATGCATCAGGAAGAAGACGTCCTGTTGAAGTAGCTGGTTCAGAATTTGTAATGGATGTTGATTGTGTCATCATGTCACTGGGTACTTCACCAAATCCTTTGATTTCTTCTACAACAAAAGGTCTTGAAATTAATAATCGTAAATGTATTGTTGCTGATGAAGAATTTGGTAAAACCACAAAAGATGCAGTATATGCCGGTGGTGATGCTGTTACCGGTGCTGCAACTGTTATTTTAGCTATGGGTGCCGGAAAAGCTGCCGCAAAAGGCATTCATGAATATCTTTCCAACAAATGATGAAAACGGAGAAATAAACAATGCCATTTTGTCCAGTTTGTAAAAATGAATACAGAAAAGGTTTTACGGAGTGTCATGAATGTAAAGTTCCATTGGTAGATTCTTTGGATGAAATCAATGATTCTCAGGTGAAAAGTAAACGTGTTTTTGATGTTAATGATGAAAGGTCTTATGAGTTTTTAGATCAATATAAAGAAGAGCCTGAAGAAGAAAGTGAAATTGTTTCGTATAATGATTTAAATAATACTTTTAAGCCTTTAGACACTGATAATGACGACACAGATAGTAATGATGAATTGGGATTTGTTCCGTCAATATCTGAACAAATGATGTTACAGCGTCAAATCGCCGAATCTATCAGAAAACAAACATCCCATGTTGATAAAAAACAAAAAATCGAAGATTATAAATCCAGTGGATTTGTATTAACTTTGGTTGGAGGAGTCGGGCTTGTTTCTTTGATACTATTATATTTGGGTATTATTCCCGGTTTTTCAGGTTTAAAAAGCAATTATATGTTTATGGGTGTCATGCTCATTATGTTTATTGTCTTTATTATTTCCGGGATTGCATCATTTGCACAGATTAAAACCATTATTTTGGAAGCAGAAGCTGATGATGATATGATTTCGCGCGTCAATCAGTTTTTTGAGGAATACCTTACTGGTGAAAAACTGGCCAAAGAAGTTGTATGTAATCAAAATGATACACAGGAAGAATTATATTTTAAACGTACTGAATATATGAATCGTGTTTTACTTCAGAAGTTTCCTGAAATGAATGAAGCTTTACGAGAAAAAATAATTGACGATAAATACGGCGAAATGTATGAAAATAACAATCATTAGTGTTGGGAAAATCAAAGAAAAATTTTATCGGGAGGCGGTTGCAGAATATGCAAAACGCCTCTCTTCATATTGTAAATTTCAAATCATTGAATTAGCAGATGAAAAAACTCCTGAAAATGCGTCATTCGAACTGGAAAACCAGATCAAAGACAAAGAAGGAGAACGTATTTTAAAATCTGTTGATGAAAAAGGCTATCTGATAGCTCTGGCAATTGAGGGAAAGAAATTTGATTCAGTTCAATTTTCCAATCGTCTGGAAAAACTTATGATTAACGGAAACAGTCATATCCAGTTTGTAATTGGCGGATCCTTAGGTCTTTCCGAAAATGTTTTAAAAAAAGCAGATGATAAAATCAGCTTTTCCGATATGACATTTCCTCATCAGCTAATGCGAGTCATATTGTCAGAACAGATTTATCGTGCCTTTCGCATTATGAATCATGAGCCTTATCATAAATAAAATGGCTTGAATTATATTCTTAAACACTTAATTTCCAAAATTAAACGAGAGTTATTAAACCGTCCAGTGCAAAACTCTACATATTGATTTCGGCATTAGTTGTTTTAAATATAGTATGATATTCTAATTCTATATTTTCTATATTCTCAAGCTATGGAAATGTATTGTGTTTTTGGTTATTTAGCTGTAGTTAATGATATTCTCTTAATATTCCGGTTTAAAAACAGCACTTTGCGACATGGATGTCGCAAAAGACGCATTTAGACAGGATGTCTATTATGCGTCGTGTGCGTCCGTTACTATTTATTTTATACGGAATATTTAGAGAATATCATTAACGCAAGCATAACCAAAAACACAATACATTTCCATAGCGGAAAATAATCTAAGAAACCATAAAATTATTACTTGACATATTCGATTTTACACTTTACTATAGTAAAGAAGTCAACGGAGACAACATAGTATATGGTGCTGTCTCCGTTTTTCTAATTATTAGAGAGGGAGATAATAAAATGGACAGATTAAATGAAATCGTAGCTGCAGTTGATGATTTCGTCTGGGGACCGGTAATGCTTGTTCTTTTGGTTGGTACAGGAATATTCTTGACAATCAGAACCGGCTTTTTACCCTGGAGAAATTTACCGTATGCAATCAAAAGTACTTTAAGTAAAGAGGCTCGTACACAGAGCAGAGGAGAGGGTGATGTTTCACCGTTTTCAGCTTTGACAACTGCTTTGGCAGCGACAATCGGAACTGGTAATATTGTTGGTGTTGCAACCGCAATGGTGAGTGGTGGTCCCGGTGCACTGGTATGGATGTGGATTTCTGCCGCATTCGGTTTAACTTCTAAATTCAGTGAATGTATGCTTGCTATCAAATATCGTGAAAAAAATGAAAAAGGCGAAATGTCCGGTGGACCGATGTACACCATGAAAAAAGCACTTCCCAACAAAAACTTTGGTGCAGTTTTGGGATGGCTGTTTGCATTTTTTGCCGTTATCGCTTCTTTTGGTATCGGTAATATGACACAGGGAAATTCCATTTCTTCCGCAATGTATGAAACATTTAATATTCCCACATGGATTACCGGTATTATTATTACTGTATTGGCATTAGTCATTATTGTAGGCGGTATTCAGACTATTTCAAAGGTTTCATCTGTTGTTGTTCCTTTTATGGCTATTTTTTATGTCATTGCCGGATTAATTGTTATTATTTTAAATTACCGGAATGTACCGGCCGGCCTTGCCATGATTTTTAAATGTGCTTTCAGTCTTCAGGCTGTTGAGGGCGGTGTTGCCGGATCGATTGTTGCATCCATGATGCAGGCTATGCGTTTTGGTGTTGCACGCGGTGTGTTTTCAAATGAAGCAGGTATGGGTTCTGCTGCTATTACGGCTGCAGCCGCAACAACGGATCACCATGTAAGACAAGGCTATATTAATATGACAGGAACTTTCTGGGATACCATTGTTGTATGTACTATTACGGGTCTTGCAATTGCAAGTACCGGTGTATTAGGTATGACAGATGAAACAGGAGCAATTGTGAAAGGATCTGCACTTACTATTGCAGCATTTAAATCTGTTTTAGGACCAATTGGTTCATGGCTGGTTACAATCGGTATTGCGTTGTTTGCATTTTCTACCATCTTAGGTTGGGAATATCATGGTGAAAAAGCATGGGAATACTTATTTAAAACACATAAGTACAACATGATTTATCGTATTGTATTTTCTTTGATTGTTTTTGTCGGTGCTACACAGACACTGGATTTAGTATGGAACTTTTCCGATATTGCCAATGCACTGATGGCAATTCCTAACTTAATCTGTATGTTGCTCTTAAGTGGTGAAATTGCAAAAGATATGAAAGATTTTCAGGTAATTCTGAAAAAAGAAAAAGAAGAAGCCTGCAGATAAAGCAACAGAACTCTTTGATTCAATATCATAACATACATAAATTGCCTTATATAATTGTGAGGGTAATGGAATGATTATATTAAGACTGTCCTTAAAATCAATCATTTATTAAACATTTGATGATTTTTAAGGACGGTCTTTCTTTTATTTTATGTTTTGGTATGTTATAATTTATTTATCTTTTTATACAGGTGATGAGACATATGGATTTCGATTTTTCCGATGTTAAGATACATAATGAAATAGAATTTTGTTCGGTTTGGGATGAGGATGTCAAAATGATGATTGAAAGAGCATTCTTACAGAATCATATTTCTTATTATGAAAAATGGAATGATGCATCTTTTTTCAGCCGGTTATTTGGTGAATATGATTCCAAATGTACGTTGTGCATTAACAAAATGCAAATAGAAAAAGCTGAAGAAATCATGGAAAAATTACCATTAAACCGAAAAGATTATGAAATGGTATTAAAAAGAATTGATAAAACATTTTTTTAGGTTTTTTAGGAGATTCAGGTGGAAGATAAAAGATTTGCATTATTAATTGATTCAGACAATGTTTCAGCCGAATATGTTCAAAAAATATTGGATGAACTGACCAAATACGGTATTGTTACCATCAAACGCATTTACGGTGACTGGACCAAAAGTAACAGTAATAAATGGAAGAATGTATTGCTATGCAATTCTATTCAGCCTATGCAGCAGTTTGCATATACAAATGGTAAAAATGCAACGGATTCCTTTATGATTATTGATGCGATGGATATTTTATATTCCAATAATGTAGAAGGTTTTTGTTTAGTAACCAGTGACAGTGATTTTACAAGACTGGCTTCCAGATTACGTGAAGCAGGAAAAAATGTGATTGGCATGGGTGAGACAAAAACCCCCGATGCATTTGTCAGCGCATGTGACCGTTTTATTTATTTAAACAATATATCCGGCAATGAGCAGGATGAAAAAGAGAAAAAACATGTTCGTTCTATCAGACAGATTGAAGATGCAATTGTTGAAATATTAGATGAAAATGAGGATTCAGGAAAATCCGTGACCAATATTGGGGAAGTTGGCAGCCGTCTTTTGAAAAAATTTCCGGATTTTGATGTTCGAAATTATGGCTTTTCCAAGTTGTCTACATTTTGTGAAAGTTTAAAATCCATTAAATTATTTAAAAATAATAATAACATTTTGCTGGCTAATGCAACGAGAACGGATATTGATATTGAAGCTTTTATTTATGATTTAATCCGTTCTAAAGGCGGTGTTGTAGATCTTTCCATGCTGGCTAATGATTTAAAAACACAAATTCCCGATTTTTCTATCAAAAAATACGGTTTTTCCCAATTTAAACAGTTTATCAAGAGCTTTCCTCATCTGACTCTTGAAGTTGATAAGAAGAATAATACCAATAAAGTTAAAATTGATAAATAAAAAATCATTTTATAATACTTTGTGAGTATGACGCTTAGAAAGACCAGCAAACGAAATACGAGATGCAAAAGATATATATGGGGGAACACAAATCAGAAATGGGAATAAATTGATAAAAGGAGGCAATTCATATGCGAATGTATGACCTGATTATGAAAAAAAGAAATGGTGGTACTTTGACAAAGGAAGAACTCCGTTTTATGATCAGCCATTATACTGACGGACTTATCCCGGATTATCAGATGTCTGCCATGATGATGGCGATTTTTTTTCAAGGAATGAATGAAGAAGAAACCTTACAGCTGACGATGGCTATGGCAGAAAGTGGTGATATGCTGGATTTGTCCGATATTGTTGGCATTAAAGTAGATAAGCATAGCACCGGTGGAGTTGGCGACAAAACATCGCTTGCATTGACTCCAATGGTTGCTGCGTGTGGAATTCCCGTAGCTAAAATGAGCGGAAGAGGACTTGGACATACCGGTGGAACAATTGATAAACTGGAAAGCTTTCCCGGATTTTCTACATCGATTTCAACAGAACAGTTTAAAAAGCAGGTCAATGAAATCGGACTTGCAATTATGGGACAGACAAAAGATCTTGCTCCGGCTGATAAAAAACTATATGCTTTACGTGATGTTACGGCAACGGTGGACAATATTTCACTAATAGCCAGCTCCATTATGAGCAAAAAACTGGCATCAGGTGCAGATGCCATAGTTCTGGATGTCAAAACAGGAAGCGGTGCATTTATGAAAAAAGAAGCAGATTCTTTTGCTTTAGCTAAAGAAATGGTTAAAATCGGAAATGGAGCCGGTCGTAAAACCTGTGCTGTGATTTCAGATATGGATCAACCTTTAGGAAATGCTGTCGGTAATATGATTGAGGTTCGTGAAGCCATTGATACTCTGATGGGAAAAGGACCGGATGATTTCGTAGAATTATGTTTGACACTCGGTGCCGAGATGGTAGTTGCAGGCAAAAAAGCTTCGGATTCGGATGCGGCGAAAGAAATGCTTTTACAAAAAATCCAATCAGGAGAAGCACTTGATAAGCTGGCTTGTTTTGTTAAAGCTCAGGGCGGAGATCCCAGATATGTTTATGAACCGGACCGTTTTGTTTACGGAAACATAACAGAATCTGTTTTTGCGCAACAAGAAGGCTTTGTTTCTCATATTGATTGTGATGAAATCGGTATTTGTTCTCTTCTTTTAGGTGGCGGACGTGAAACCAAAGAGAGTGAAATTGATTTATCTGTAGGGCTGTATCTCCATAAAAAGGTTGGAGATTATGTGAAAAGAAATGAACCTGTTGCAACATTTTATGCATCTGATGTAAAAAAACTGAATGCTGCAAAAGAAAGATTTCAAAATGCGTTTCATATCAGTGACAGTAAACCTTCTTTATCCAAGCTCATTAAAGGTATTATTTATGAATAAATGTCATATGATGTATCATGAGCAGATTATTTCATAATAAAATCAACCTGATAGAAAAAGCCAAGGTTCAGGCAACTGATCGTTTGAAAATTCCCCGCGAGCTGGTCTTTGGAGAGTGTATCCTGACACTACATGGTAACCATGAAGTATTTATTGAAAATTATAAAGGAATTCTGGAATGTAATGATGAATTTATATGGATTTCAGCCAAAGAACTCCGTATCTGTATTGAAGGACGAATGCTTTGTGTGGATTATTACAACAATGATGAAATGAAAGTAATCGGTACAATTAATCAAATTTCATTTATGGAGTCCTAATATGCTTTCTTTTTTCAGATATTTGAAAGGGTATGTTTTCGTATATTTATATGGATTTTCACCTGAACGATTTTTGAATTTGTGTAATAACCACCACATAAAAATATGGAAAGTTGAACCATATGAGCAAGGTTATCAATTTAATATTTTTGTTTCCGACCTATTCCGGATAAAAGATTTTTTAAGAAAAACAAAAACGAAGGTAGTAATCAGAAAAAAACTGGGACTGCCTTTTTTATTATATCGATATCGTAAAAGAAAGATATTTTTTCTTTGTCTTGCACTCTGTGCATTTTCTCTTTTTCTGACTACACGATTTCTATGGTCATTTGAGATATCGGGAAACAGAACACTGACCAAAGATATATATATGGATTTCTTGAAAAATGAAAATATATTTTATGGAACTCCAATACATGATATCAATACATCTGAACTGGAAAAACAACTGAGAAATCAATATGATTATATTACATGGGCATCTTTTCAGGTAAATGGTACACGTTTGGTTTTAACGGTAAAAGAAAATTCCGGTATTATCAGCGAAGCTGGAAAAAATACAGAAAGCAGTTGTGATATTTGTGCATCAGTAAGCGGTGTTATAACAAAAATGGTTACGAGGACAGGTACACCATTGGTGGGCGTCGGAAGTATTGTTTCATCCGGAGATATTTTGATTTCAGGTTTGATTCCTGTGTACAATGATGATGAAACCATAAAAACCATTCATAAGACAAAGGCAGACGGGGATATTGTTATTGAATCTAATTTGGAATACAAGGATGAACAGTTGTTTCGTGTAAATCACAAATTGTATACCGGAAGAGAATCCAGAAAACTTATTTTAGCGTATAAAGATCATGAATTTCATATTCAATTACCGGAAGAATATGAAAAGTATGATATTATGTCCCAAAATAAAATAATTTCTTTTGAAACTTATCAATATGTTCCAATATATTTGGGATATGAACGTTTTATGGAATATACCAACACAGAGGAAATATTAAATAAAGATATGGCTTTGTGCCGTATTAATGACAGATTTTTGGATTTTTGTAAAACTTTAAATCAAAAAGGTATTCAAATAATAAAAAAAGATGTTAAAATAAATTATAAAAAAGATCGGGTAGAAGTTTTGATTAATCTGACTGTCAGACAGTCAGACGGAATCATGATGCCTATTTCAAATGTCACAGAATCAGGAGAATAAATTTGACAGACTATACAATGCTTTTAGACATCGATCAAAGATCCATGCAGAAATTGTTTGGGACAAATGATTCCTACATTCGTAAAGTAGAAGATGAATTCCATGTTTCGGTTATTAACAGAGACGGAGCTCTTAAGATTACCGGAGAAAAAGCATCCGTTAAAAAAGTATATCGACTATTACAGGAATTATTGGAAATATCCTCTAAAGGGACCGAAATTGAGGAACAGAGTGTAAATTATGCGGTAATGATGAGTAAAGACAATGAAGATGATGGTCTTTTAACCATGGATGAAGATTTCATTTGCCATACAATCAGTAATAAGCCAGTTATGCCTAAAACAATTGGGCAAAAAAAATACGTTAGGGCAATGAAAGATAATATGATTGTCTTTGGACTGGGCCCTGCAGGTACTGGTAAAACCTTTTTAGCGATGGCAATGGCGATTACAGCTTTTAAAAATAACGAAGTCGGACGTATCATTCTGACAAGACCTGCTATAGAAGCCGGTGAAAAACTTGGTTTTTTACCGGGAGATTTACAGAGTAAAATAGATCCCTATCTTAGGCCTTTATATGATGCACTTTATCAGATTATGGGAGCTGAGAGTTTTCAGAAAAATATGGAAAAAGGTTTAATAGAAGTAGCACCTTTAGCATATATGAGAGGTCGAACCTTAGATAATGCATATATTATTCTGGATGAGGCTCAGAATACAACTGAATCGCAAATGAAAATGTTTTTAACACGTATTGGTTTTGGTTCAAAAGTCGTAATTACAGGAGACAGTTCCCAGAAAGATCTGACTGTCGGTACAAAATCAGGTCTTGATGTTGCCGTAAAGGTATTATCGGGTGTTGATGGCATTGCATTTTGCAATTTAACCAGTAAAGATGTTGTAAGACATCCTCTTGTTCAGAAAATTGTAAAAGCATATGAAGATTATGAAACAAGACAAAAAAATTTCAGTCAAAGGAATCGTAATACACGAAAGAAATGATGAATATAGCAGCAATCATTAAATATATTATACTTTTAATTTTAATTATTTTTATTATATGTATCGGATTTTATTTTAGCCGGAAATATCTATTATTTTTTAAATGGAATCAGGGACATGAAAAAAGAATTCTGCTTCTTTATTTTGTAGGTCTGTCCCTTTGTTTTTTGCATGCAGTTATTCCGTTTTATGCATTTCCTTTTGGATTTCTGGCTGTTTTTCTTGTTGTCTTTTCCAATTCGTTTTTTGGTTTTCTGATGTATGTATCTTATCTGTGTTTGTGTAATTTCTTTTTTGCATGGTCTATGGAAGAATTTGTAGTTTTGCTTCTAGCCGGTGCGCTTGGCAGCATTTTATTTTCTTCGTTAAATAAAGAGTTTCGTTATACCGGTGCTTTATATAGTTATCTGATTACGGATTTTGCACTTTATTTTATTGTTTATCTGTCTGATGCAAACAATTGTATGGCCGGAGATTTTATTTTGTATTCTGCAATCAGAATCTTTGTATCATTTTTCTTGTTGATAATTTTAATGAAAATTTTAAATGATTATTTCATTTGTAAAAATGATATCTTTTATTCTTCCATAAGTGATCCGGATCATGAACTTCTTATTAGTTTAAAATATATAAACGAGGACGCGTATTATCACGCTGTTCATACTGCTTATCTGTCTGATAAGGCAGCACGCATGATCAAGGCTAATTCTTCTTTGGCAAAAGCATTAGGATATTATCACAGAATTGGTCTCTTGCAGGGAGAAGACAGTATCCAAAATACTCTGACAGTAGCCGCAACATATCATTTCCCGGAAGAATTGCAAAATGCAATGCAGGAATTTGGAATTAAAAATACCAAATATGTTTCAAAAGAAGCGGCCATTGTCCAAATCTGTGATGCATTGGTTTCTTCTATTACATATTTATTTCAAAAAAATCTTAATTCTAATTTGAATTTTGAAAAGATTATTGATGTTATCATTAGTAAAAAACTGGATTGTGATGATCTGGCTAACTGTGATTTGACATTAAGTGAATTATCCCGGATAAAAAAAGGATTGGTTGAGGAGAAATTATATTATGACTTTTTACGTTGAAAATGAAATAAATGCCGAATATCCTTTTGATATTGAAAAAACAATTGAGTCGGCTGTCAGGACAACATTAAAACATGAACAATGCCAATACGATGCTGAGATTAATGTTTTAATTACAGATGCTGAAAAAATGAGAGAATACAATTTATGTCACAGAGGAATTGATTCAACTACGGATGTTTTATCTTTTCCTGCTGTGGATTATATCCGTCCGGCAGATTTTACAATTGCACAAGAAGATAAAAACAGTTATTTTAATCCCGAAACCAATGAATTGATGTTAGGCGATATTATATTATGTCATGACAAAATCTTATCTCAGGCAAATGATTATGGTCACAGTATTTTAAGAGAATTTACCTTTTTGATTGTTCATAGTATGCTTCATCTATTGGGATATGATCATATGAACGAAGAAGATGAAAAACTGATGTTTTTACATCAAAATCAAATTATGAATGAACTGGGAATTACCAGATAGTACCTTTTTTATAACGGAGGAATAAAATGTCCAAAAGAAAAAAACATATAAAACAAAATTTTATATTTAAAGATCCGGTTACTATTCTGGTTTTACTTGTTATATATATTTGTTCGCTCTTTTCCGTCTTATATCTGAATAATATTGTAGATTTATTTGGAATGGGACTTTTTATATCCTGTTTTACTCTGTGTAGTATTCCTGTTCTCATTATGGCATTGTCACTTTATTCGACGGCAAAAAAAGCTGTTTCATCGAGACATTCCAAAGGACAGACAAGAAATGCCTTGCAATGGGCAAAAGTATCTGCTTTTGGTGCTTTTTGTATTGGTTTTCTTATGGCTGTTATATTATTCGCTTGCCGTGTTTTTCTCTGTAATTTATTAAAAATAAATTCACTGGGAAATTTGATTTTTCTGTTTTTAGCACTTTCTTTACCTTTTTTATTTTTTGACAGTATCATGTCCGGCTCATTTATCGGATTGGGCTTTCGTATGCCATTACAATCTGCGATTGTCATTTTTACCATATCCTCTTTGTTGTTTGGATTTTTGTTTTCTTTTCTTTTAGGAAAAGGCGGCTATATAAATAGTGCATTACTGCATAATCCATATATTATCAATGCTTTTTATGGAGCAGGCATGTCGGTTGGTATTATTTTTGGCTGCCTGATTAGCTCTGTATGGCTTCTTTTGTTACAC
Organism: Lachnospiraceae bacterium; assembly: GCA_017387565.1. Classification (GTDB taxonomy): domain Bacteria; phylum Bacillota; class Clostridia; order Lachnospirales; family Lachnospiraceae; genus UBA2882. The sequence continues at coordinate 59,966 of JAFOEY010000006.1, forward strand.
AAATCTTTTTGTGACAGTATAAAAAATGGTACTATTGAAGCCTATGGAAAAAATAGCGAAAAAGTATCTGAACAACTTCGTTCATTTATTATATCTCTGGGCTATCCGATTATAAAATATGTCATATTGTTATGTCCTTTTATATTGACTGTATTTTTTACATGTTTCAAAAATGAATCGGTTGAATATTTGGATTTATTGCACCCTGTGAATTATTTTGCAATTCAGTTTATACAGATTATCCTTCATTTTTTCATTCCGCTTTATTTTTCCAGACTTTTGGCGGTGCATTCTGAAGATGCACTGAAAAAATCAATGGCAAAACAGGACCGGTATCACGGTGGCATGCGACTGCTTGCAAGTGTAAAACAGTTTATCTGCTTTATTTTGCCTATAATTGCTACAGTTGCATTCTGTACTGCAGATATAACAGAAAAAATAATTGGAAAGTCTATTCCTGATATATCATTTTGGCTTCTGTTTATGATTACTTTTTTAGCATTATCACAACTTTTTCAATCTTTCTTACAGGGATTCGAAAAAGGACAATTACATTTATTCAGTACATTAATCGGTCTTGTAGGTATATTTGTATATTTCAATTTTGTTATAAAAGATTCCATCAATGCGAGTGATCCCATTATTGCACTTACCATTGGGTTTGCATTGATTTGTCTTACTGACTTTTTATTTTTACATAAGTATTTTGTTTACAAAAAGCAACTTTTAAGACATATTGGTTTTCCGCTCATTGCATTTATTGCCTTCGCCGGTGTGTATTTTTTAACCTTATTTTTGAAAAATAATATCGGCATCTTACTTAGTGTGATGATAGCTTTTTTACTTGCCTGTCTGGTACAATCTTTAGTTCTGGTTCTATCCGGTTCTGTCAAAGAGCATGAATTAAACGATTTGCCGCAAAAGAAGCTTTTATTATTACTTGGAAAAATAACCGGAACTTATGAATAAACTGTATATTTAAAAGAAAACTGCTGATACTGATAAAAAGGAGTCATTTTTATGAAACTATTTTATCGTATCAGCATTTTTTGTGCTTTTATTATGTTGTCCAGCTTTCTTACATGGGCAATTACAAGTCATTTTTATAATAGCCGAAATAAAGAATTTGTTCAAAATGAGAATGACAGTAACAATTTAATTACAGTGACACAGTCTCAGGCACGTACAACCTGTGATACGGAATATATTATGATTGAACAAAATCTAAACAATGACAGTTACGATACTCTTCTGGAAAAAATACCGGATCAATACATTGATAAAACCAGAGAACAATTAGTAGACATATTAAAACATGAAGAACAGGCCCCGGTGCTTTCCGAAAGAGTAAAAGGCATTTGTCATATTCAGTTATCAACTTTTTCGCCGGAACGGATTGTGGTTATTCGTCAGTATAATTTAGATAAAAATAAAAAAGATTATCAAAATTATGAAAATGATATAGAAGCAAGGAATTATTCCGATGAAAACGATGATATAAATGAAAACAATGATGAAAACGGTGATATAGATGAAAACGGTGACATAGATGAAAACAGCGAGAATTATGCTAGAGACACTTCAGACAGATCAGAAGAAGAGGGGAATGAAGGATTTTATTTAATTGCTTATGATGATGTAGTGTATGTTTATCAAAGTGATATGAAGCATGTCTATCTGGTTACCAATATTTCCATCCATGATTTGCCGGAACAGGTTACACAGGAAATCATGGATAAAAAATATATAAAAGACGAAGCTGAACTCTACAATTTCCTTGAGTCTTATTCGAGTTAGTTGTATAATTTAAATATCTATGCGAAGAGGAAAATTGTATGAAAAAGAGAGTACTGGTTATTGGTGGTGGCGCCTCCGGTATTGTAGCTGCAATCATTGCTGCACGCCATGGAGCGACCGTTTCCATTTTAGAACATCAGGATAAAATCGGTAAAAAATTATTACTGACAGGAAACGGTAAATGCAATTTAACCAATTTAAGATTAGGTTTATCCAATTATGTTACTACTAATCAAGAGGATAAGGATTTTATCAATCATGCTCTGAATGCATATTCACCACAACAAGTGATATCTTTTTTCCATTCCATAGGTCTTCGGACGACTGTTTTACGGGATAGCTATGTTTATCCCGAAACGGAGGCTTCGGCTAGTGTTGTCAGTGTATTATTACGTGAACTACAAAAACTTCATGTTGAAATTTTGACAAACCAGCATGTATCTTCCTTAAGCAAAAAAGATAAACGCATTTGTATTATATCCAATAAACAAACATTTTTTGCAGATTCGGTTATTGTTGCCTGCGGAGGAAAGTCTTATCCCAAAACAGGTTCTGACGGTTCCGGCTTTGATATATTAAGACATATGCATTTACAGTATGTGGAGCCATATCCGGCTCTGACATCGCTTATATGCAATCACAAAGGTTGTAAAATTCTATCCGGAATGAGAAATCAGGCTGGTGTTTCAATCCTTGATTCCAAGCACTCTGTGATAGCAGGCGATCAAGGGCAAATTCAATTTACGGATTATGGGATTTCAGGAATTCCGGTTTTCCAGGTTAGCTCCAAAATATATCCATATCTTTTGAAGCATAATCATGCACGCCTTACTGATTTAACAGCAAGGATTGATTTGTTTCCGTATGAGGAAGAAGAAAAACTCTTTTTGCAGTTAGACAGGCAGTTAAACGATTACCATTCCTTTTCATTTGAAGAGGCCCTGAGTGGCTTTCTGCATAAAAAATGGATCCAGTTTTTTTCGAGCCAATATAGCCTTTCAAATAAAACAGGTAAAGAAATCAAGAAATCAACCATAAAACAGTTAGCACATGATATGAAAAACCTTGATTTTCCAATTAAGGAACTGAAGGGCTTTGACTTTTGTCAGGTTACGGGCGGTGGATTAGAGTTATCTGAGCTTAACCATAATTTTGAATTAAAAAGATACCCTTCCGTTTTTGTTACCGGAGAATTATTAAATATAACAGGAGATTGTGGCGGTTACAATCTTCACTGGGCTTTTTTAAGCGGTATGATTGCCGGAGAAAAAGCCGCAGATTAGCATGATAATAGTAGGATAAATTATTTATGTTTAAATATAATCAGTTAAAATGTAAGCCCGGATATCAAAAAGAAGATATCATAAAAGCTTTATCTGAAAAATTACATATTCCCGCTCATTCGATTGCGGATGTTAAAATACTGCGTGAATCATTGGATGCCAGAAAGAAACCGGATTTGTTTTATAGTCTTTGTGTTGCATTTGAATGTTCCTCAGAGGAAGTGTTGTTAAAAAAGATTAAAACTAACCCTGATTTAACAACATATCAGGAAACACCTTTTCTTTTACCATCGCTTCACGGCTATGTTCCTGCGCTTCGCCCGATTGTTATCGGTGCCGGACCGGCAGGTTTGTTTTGTGCCTATTATTTGGCAAAAGCCGGCTTAAAGCCTTTGGTTTTTGAACGTGGAAAAGCGGTAGAAGACAGGATGGAGGATGTGAAAACTTTTTGGGAGACCGGTATTCTAAATCCTTCCTCTAATGTGCAATTTGGAGAAGGAGGAGCAGGAACTTTTTCCGATGGGAAGCTCAATACGCTAAACAAGGATCCCTTTGGTTATCAAAAAGAAGTCCTGCGTCTGTTTGTAGCCATGGGAGCAAAAGAAAGTATTCTCTATGAACAGAAACCTCACATCGGAACAGATTGCCTGGTAAATATCGTGAAAAATTTGCGTTTGTCCATTGAAAAGATGGGTGGAGAAATTCATTTTTCATCTCAGGTCACGGACTTTGTTTTTAAAGAAAGCAATTCTGACAGACAAAATGATACAGACAATATCACAGATCTTGAAACGGATCATGATTTTGAATATCACAGATTTGTGAAAGGCATTATTATAAATAACAAAGATTATTATGAGACCAATCAAATTGTCTTAGCAATCGGACATAGTGCAAGAGATACATTTCGGCTTTTATATGAAAAAGAAGTCCCAATGGAGGCCAAATCTTTTGCAGTAGGCTATCGTGTACAGCATTCGCAGAATATGATTGACGAAGCGCAGTATGGCAAAGAAAATGTCGGTCATTTTCCGGCTGCATCCTATAAATTAACCGCGCAGGCAACAAACGGCCGAAGCGTTTATAGTTTTTGTATGTGTCCGGGAGGTTACGTTGTAAATGCATCCAGCAAAGAAAAGCATCTGTGTGTGAATGGAATGAGTTATAGTGACAGAGGAAGTCTCAATGCCAACAGTGCCATTATCGTTTCCGTTACACCAAGTGATTATCCCGGAAATTCACCACTTTCCGGTGTGGATTTTCAGGAAGAAATTGAAAGACGTGCTTATGCGGTTTGTTCAGGAAAAATCCCGGTTCAAAAGTATTCGGATTATAAGTTAAATCAGATAAGCTTCTGTTTTGATGACATTCAACCCAAAATAAAGGGGCAATACGCTTTCGGTAATCTCAGGGGAATTTATCAGACAGAAATTGAACAGGCTTTTATGGATGGCATGCAATCTTTTGGGCGGAAAATTCATGGATTTGATGCAGACAATGTATTAGTGACCGGTGTGGAACCCCGTACTTCGTCACCGGTACGCATACACAGAGATACAAGCTGTCAGTCCACTGACATCAAGGGACTATATCCATGTGGAGAAGGCGCAGGCTATGCGGGCGGAATTACCAGTGCCGCATGTGACGGATTAAAGATTGCACAAAAGATCATAACTTCTTTAGGAGGAAAATCATGAATATCAGAGATTGTGTCAAGGACAAGAAGAGAATTGTCATAAAAGTCGGTTCTTCTTCTTTACAACATAAAGAAACAGGTGGATTAGATTATATTAAACTGGAAGTGCTGGTTCGGGAAATCTGTAATTTAAGAAACATGGGAAAAGAAGTGGTGCTGGTTTCATCCGGTGCGATTGCAGTCGGAAAAAGAGCCGTTCATCTGGGAAAGGATGACGATCCGATTGCTGTAAAACAGGCTTGTGCCGCAATCGGTCAGGCACGTTTAATGATGACCTATCAGAAAATATTTTCCGAATACAATCATGTCTGTGCACAGATACTGATGACGAAAAATACCATTGTCGATCCGCTTAACCGTTTTAATGCCCACAACACCTTTTCAGAACTTTTAAAATTAGGTGTTGTACCGATTGTAAACGAAAATGATACCGTTGCTACCTATGAAATTAAATTTGGTGATAATGATACGCTTTCGGCAATTGTTGCTGCCTTAATTGATGCAGATTTATTAATTCTGTTATCCGATGTTGACGGCTTATATACCGATGATCCAAACCGGAATAAGGATGCAAAATTTATCAGTGTTGTGGATGAATTAACCGATGATTTGATGCAGATGGGTAAAAAAAGTACCGGTAGTGATGTCGGAACCGGTGGAATGAACACCAAATTGCAGGCGGCAAAAATTGCCACAGTTGCAGGCGCGGATATGATTATTGCCAACTCGGATGATATGCGTATTATACACCGGATTATGGATGGAAGAGAATATGGTACTTTTTTTAAAGCGCATAAAGATGATAACTTCTATCTGGCTGATTATGTAGAAAACATGGGGCATTAAAATGTATTCATAATAATGTGAAATAAACATCACGAAGTATTCATTTTTGCACTTATTAATATAGTGAATAAGTAAAGAAGATAGAATGAAAAAGATACAATAAAGAAGATAAAACGAAAAAGATACGATTAAAGAAGATAAAATAAAAAAGATAAAATATAAAACACAAAATATAAAAGGTAATGATAATGGCTGATTTAAAAATTGACAGAATTAATGAATTATACCATAAATCCCAAAATGAAGGGCTTACGGAAGAAGAAAAAAAGGAACAGGCAGAGTTAAGACGTAATTATGTAAATGCTGTCAAAGCAAATTTGCGAGGACAGTTGAACAATATCAATATTCAGGAAAAAGATGGTAGTATCACCAATTTAGGAGAAAAATTTGGACAAAAAAATTCTGAGAAATAAAATGTTAAGCTTGCGCAATCAATTATCTGTAAAAGAGTGTGCAAAGAGAAGTGAACAAATTACATATCATCTGCTAAACACAGATTCTTATCAGAGAGCAGAATATCTTTTGATTTATATGCATTATCAAAAAGAAGTCATGACGGGTCAAATCATTACACATGCATTAAATGCCGGAAAGCATGTATTTGTTCCACGAGTTAGTGGAAAAGACATGGAATTTTATGAAATCCATTCTTTTGAGGATTGTGAATGTGGTTTTCATGGTATTTTAGAGCCGTCCAAAACCTGTGTCAGCTTACCTGAAGTCTTCTGTAACATGCTCTCATCGCCTTCAAGAAAGAATACTCTTATGATTCTTCCCGGGCTGGCATTTGATGCAGCCGGCCACCGATTGGGCTATGGCGGAGGATATTATGACAGATATTTTTCACAGACAGGTATTGAATGTGCGAAAACCGCGGTTGCATATTCTTTTCAGGTGATTGAACAGGTGCCTCATGAACAACATGATATTCTGATTGATGACGTTATTACCGATTAGTTTTATAGTCTATTTCATAAATATACCTTTTGACCCCAACATCATATGATTGCGGTATAAAAATCTAAGAGGAGAAACAAAGTATTATGACAAATTTAGAAATACTTGGACAAAATGCAGTATCTGCAAAATATAAAATGCAGGTATTAAGTACTGAAGTAAAAAATAAAAGTTTGACATATATTGCACAATGTTTACGAGAACATTGTGATGATATTCTTAGCGAAAATCAAAAAGATATCAATCAGGCTGTTGCAAACGGAATGCATCAAGGCCTAATTGACAGATTGAGGCTTAGCAAAGAACGTGTTTATGCAATGGCGGAAGGATTGGAACAGATTGTTTCACTTCCTGATCCGATTGGAGAGGTACTTTCTACCAATACGAGACCGAACGGACTGATTGTAAACAAAGTTCGTGTTCCGTTAGGCGTTATCGGTATTATTTATGAATCTCGTCCCAATGTGACTGCAGATGCATTCGGATTGTGTTTTAAATCCGGAAATGCCGTCATTTTAAAAGGCGGTTCCGATGCCATTCATTCCAACATTGCCATTACAACAGTAATCCGAAATGCATTAAAGGATATGAATTGTGATGAAAACGCCATTCAGTTAATTGAAGATACCAACCGTGAAACAACCAAAAAATTTATGCAGTTAAATCAATATGTGGATGTTTTGATTCCCCGCGGAAGTGCAGGTCTTATTCGCAGTGTTGTACAAAACAGCACCATCCCTGTTATTGAAACGGGAAGCGGAAACTGTCATATTTATGTCGATAAGGATGCTGATTTTAATAAGGCGATTCCGATTATTATCAATGCTAAAACACAGCGGATTGGTGTATGCAATGCCTGTGAATCTCTGGTTGTACACAAAGATATCGAAAAAGAGTTTCTTCCGCTTCTGGAAAAAGCCTTAAAACAAAAAGATGTGGAAATTCGTGCGGATGAACAGGCCGGTCTGTTTTTTGCGGAATACAAACCTGCTACCACAGAAGATTTTGCAACGGAATATCTGGATTATATTATTTCCGTCAAAACAGTATCCAGCGTAGAAGAAGCCATTTGTCATATCAATGCCAACAATACAAAACATTCGGAAGCCATTATTACCGAAAATAAAGAAGCTGCTGATAAATTTTTGGCAGGTATTGATGCGGCATGTGTATATGTAAATGCATCCACCCGGTTTACAGACGGTTTTGAATTCGGCTTTGGTGCTGAAATTGGTATCAGCACGCAGAAACTGCATGCACGTGGTCCGATGGGATTACCGGAACTGACATCCTATCAATACCGCATTTTAGGCGATGGACAGATACGCCCGTAATTATTTGAAAGGAAAATTGAAAAGAATGAATGAAGAAGCAACACTTCAATATCAATATATCGAAAAAGCAAAATTAATCATTGCACAAAAAACACAGGAAAAAGGGGCACCTTTAACCTGCTGTGTTCAAACCTTCGGTTGTCAAATGAATGCCCGTGATTCGGAAAAATTATCCGGTATTTTAAAAGCAGTCGGATTCGTTGAAATAGAAGATGAAAATGCAGATTTAGTCATTTATAATACCTGTACCGTCAGAGATAACGCTAATCAGCGTGTCTATGGCCGTTTAGGTGTATTAAACGGTTATAAAAAGAAAAACCCCCTTATGAAAATATGTCTTTGTGGATGTATGATGCAGGAAAATACCGTTTTGGATAAGATCAGGTCAAGTTATCGGTTTGTCGATCTGATTTTCGGAACACACAATATATTTAAATTTGCCGAATTACTGGTTCGTATGTATGAATCAGATGAAATGATTATCGATATCTGGAAAGACACCGACCAGATTGTGGAAGATCTGCCGGTTGAAAGAAAATTTCATTTTAAATCCGGCATCAATATCATGTTTGGCTGTAACAATTTTTGTTCTTATTGTATTGTTCCTTATGTCAGAGGACGCGAGAGAAGCCGCAAACCGGAGGAAATCATTTCCGAAATTGAAGGACTCGTAGCAGATGGTGTTGTTGAAATCATGCTTTTGGGTCAAAATGTGAATTCCTACGGTAAAAAGCTTGAAAATCCGATTTCATTTGCAGAATTGCTTCGTCGTATTGAGAAAATTGAAGGTCTGAAAAGAATTCGTTTTATGACATCGCACCCCAAGGATTTATCGGATGAGCTCATTGAAGTGATGAAAAACTCCGAAAAGATTTGCAAACATCTGCATCTGCCTTTACAGGCCGGCTCTAATCGTATTTTAAAAGCAATGAACCGGTGTTATACCAAAGAACAATTTATTGAACTGGCGTTAAAAATCAGACGCGAAATTCCTGATATTGCCATTACCACAGATATCATTGTCGGATTCCCGGGTGAAACCCATGAGGATGTTTTAGAAACCATTGATGTAATTAAAACCGTAAAGTTTGATAATGCGTTTACCTTCCAGTACTCAAAACGAACCGGAACACCGGCTGCAGCCATGGAAAATCAGGTTCCGCAGGAAGAGGTGACTCGTAATTTTGATGAATTGCTTGCTGTTGTACAGCAAACGGCCAGAGAGCAGGCAACCCGTTATGAGCATCAGACACTTGATGCTTTAGTGGAAGGTATCAACGAGCACGATTCTTCACTTGTAACCGGAAGATTATCCAACAACATGATAGTTCATTTTAAGGGCTGTCCGGATTTAATCGGGAAAATAGTTCCGGTTTATTTAAAGGAATGCAAGGGATTTTATTATTTAGGCGAAATGAAATGATGTGAGTGCTAAAAATTAGTACCTTAGTTTAATCAAGAAGAGAGTAAAAAGGCATGCAAGACATAAAAATGGCAGATCTTACGCCAATGATGCAACAATATATGGAGACGAAAAAGCAATACGAAGATTGCATTTTATTTTATCGTCTCGGTGATTTTTATGAAATGTTTTTTGATGATGCATTAAAAGCATCCAAAGCATTGGAAATAACCTTAACAGGCAAAAGCTGTGGATTGGAAGAACGGGCACCGATGTGCGGAATACCTTACCATGCAGTTGATGGATATTTGACCAAATTAGTCAGCAAGGGGTATAAGGTTGCCATCTGTGAACAGGTAGAAGATCCCAAGCTTGCAAAAGGTATTGTAAAACGGGAAGTTGTCAGGATTGTTACACCGGGTACCAATCTGAATATGCAGTCCCTGGAAGAAACAAAGAATAATTATCTGATGTGCATTGCTTATTCGGATAGTATTGGGGTTTCTGTGATTGATGTTACGACCGGAGATTTCTTCGCAACCCAGGTTGATAATTCCAAAAATTTGTTTGACGAAATTATCAAATTTTCTCCTGCCGAAATCATTTGTAATGATGCTTTTATGGTAAGCGGTTTTGATTTGGAAGATTTGCGTGCCAGACTGGGAATTACGGTATATCAGCTTGATTCCTGGTATTTTGATGATGAAACCTGTCAAAACCGGATCAAAAAGCATTTCCATGTTCAGACCATGACCTCTTTAGGGATGGATTCTTTCCCTATGGGTACGATTGCTGCGGGGGCAGTATTAAATTATCTGTATGAAACACAAAAAACGACCTTAAGTCATATTACTCATATCAATCCATATATTACCAGCAAATATATGTTGTTGGACAGTTCGACAAGAAGAAATCTGGAGTTATGTGAAACATTACGTGAAAAACAAAAAAGAGGTTCCCTGTTATGGATTTTAGATAAAACCAAAACCGCTATGGGTGCCCGCACATTAAGAAGTTACATAGAACAGCCTTTAATTGATAAAGAGGAGATTACAAAACGTTTAGATGCCGTAGATGCCTTTTGTATGAATGCCATCGGAAGGGAAGAAATCAGAGAATACTTAAATCCCATCTATGATCTGGAGCGTTTACTTGGAAAAGTCAGCTATAAATCAGCAAATCCAAGGGATTTAATTGCTTTTTCAAAATCATTGGAAATGTTACCTTCTATACGTACGGTTTTAGAAGATTTTAAAGATAGCAGTTTATTGCAAAATATCTATGATGATATAGATCCTTTGGAAGATATCTGCGGTCTTATTGAACAGGCAATTGAGGAGGAGCCTCCAATCTCCATAAGAGAAGGTGGCATCATTAAAACCGGATTTCATGAAGACGTAGATCATTTCCGCAATGCTAAAACCGAGGGTAAAAACTGGCTGGCAGAATTGGAATTACAGGAAAAAGAGCGAACCGGAATCAAGAATTTAAAAATCGGATATAATAAAGTGTTCGGTTATTATTTTGAAGTAAGCAATTCATACAAAGAGCTGGTTCCGGATGACTGGATTCGAAAACAGACTTTAACCGGTGGCGAGCGTTATATGATGCCGAAATTAAAAGAACTGGAAGATACCATTTTAAATGCAGAGGACAAGCTTTGCGGTATTGAATACGATTTGTTTTGTGAAATCAGAGAGCATATTGCCGACAACATGGACCGGATACAAAAAACAGCAAAAGCCGTTGCTGCACTGGATGTTTTTACATCCTTATCCTTTGTTGCCGAACGTAATCATTATGTGAGACCGAAGTTAAATACCAAGGGAACGATAAAGATTAAAAACGGCAGACATCCGGTTGTGGAAAAGATGATTGAACATGACATGTTTGTATCCAATGATACTTATCTGGATAACAATAAAAATCTGATTTCTATCATAACCGGACCGAATATGGCGGGTAAATCCACCTATATGAGACAGACGGCATTAATTGTTTTGATGGCACAGATTGGTAGCTTTGTCCCGGCCGACCAGGCGGACATTGGTCTTGTAGACCGAATTTTCACTCGTGTCGGAGCCTCAGATGATTTAGCAAGCGGACAGTCCACCTTTATGGTTGAAATGAATGAAGTGGCTAATATTTTACGTAATGCCACATCGGACAGCCTTTTGATTTTAGATGAAATCGGAAGGGGAACCTCCACATTTGATGGTCTTGCCATCGCATGGGCGGTTATTGAGCATATCAGCAATAAAAAACTGCTTGGAGCCAAAACCTTATTTGCAACGCATTATCATGAACTGACTGAATTAGAAGGCAAGATGAACAATGTCAATAATTATTATATTGCCGTCAAAGAACAAGGCGACGATATTGTATTTCTCAGAAAGATCTTAAAAGGCGGCGCCGATAAAAGTTATGGTATTCAGGTGGCAAAACTGGCAGGTGTCCCGGATATGGTGATTGACCGTGCCAAAATCATTGTAGAGCAGTTGATGGACAATGATATCACCGAACGTGTCCAAAATATTGCAGTTGATGCAAAAAGTGAGCCCAAAAAGGTAAAACACTATGATCAGGTTGACTTAGATCAAATTTCTCTTTTTGATACTGTAAAGGATGAAGATATTTTAAAAGAACTGGATGAACTTGATATTTCCAATCTGACACCCCTGGATGCATTAAATACCTTGTATCGATTACAGAATTTACGAAAAAACCGTTGGCATATGTAAGGAGAAAAAATGGCCGGAATTATTCATGTACTGGACAGTGAAACAATTGATAAAATAGCAGCCGGAGAAGTGGTGGAAAAACCTGCAAGTGTTGTAAAAGAACTGGTGGAAAACGCCATTGATGCCGGTGCGGATAAAATTGCCGTTGAAATCAAAGAAGGTGGGATTTCTCTTATTCGTGTAACGGATAACGGATGCGGAATTGCAAAAGAAGATTTAGAACCTGCCTTTATGCGTCATGCAACCAGTAAAATTACCAATGCAGAGGATTTAAATGCCATTTCCAGTCTGGGTTTTCGCGGTGAAGCCTTATCGAGTATCAGTGCTGTATCCCAAGTGGAAATGATTACAAAAAAAAGAGAGGATTTTCTGGGAATTAAAGTATGTTGTAATGGTGGTACCATGGAAGACATGGAAGAAATAGGTGCTCCGGACGGAACCACAATTCTGGTTCGAAATCTGTTCTATAATACACCTGTCCGTAAGAAGTTTTTACACACATCAACAACAGAAGGCTCCTATGTCTTTGAATTAATGCAGCATATTGCTTTATCCCATCCTGAGATTGCAATTTCCTTTATTCAGAACGGACAAACCCGCTTTTTTACATCCGGAAACGGAAATCTGTCAGATGTGATATACCGGATATACGGAAAAGATGTTGCCAATCATATTATTCCGGTACAAGCCTGTCAGAATGGAATTCAAATAGAGGGATTTATCGGAAAAACCATATTGGGGAGGGCAAACCGCAATTATGAGACTTTCTTTGTAAACGGAAGATATATTAAAAGTAAAATTATATCTTCGGCAGTCGAAGAAGGATATAAAACTTTTTTGATGCAGCATAAATATCCTTTTGCCATTCTTCATTTTACTGTGAATGGAGAAGATATTGATGTCAATGTCCATCCTACAAAAATGGAAATCCGGATTATGGACCCGGTTCCCTTTTGTGAATTTGTAAAAGAAACTGTCAAGAACGCTCTTAATGAGACGGTTTTAATTCGTGAATATCAGGAGGAGAATCCTTCCAAAGAGAGCGAAACTAAAGAAAATTCCTTTTTGCAGAAAGAAAAGGAACGGGCACCGGAACCTTTTGAAGAAAAACGAATCCAAAGGGAAACGCAACCGACTAATTTAGTCCGTGAAACAGCGGATTATCAGATGAATAAAATACTGGGAAATGCAAAACAAAGCCGGACATTTCTTTTAAAACCCTATAAAACCGGTGAAAATATCATTAAACAGGATACGAAACCAATTATAAAAAAAGTCGAGCAGATGGAGCTTTTTTCAACTGCCCTGGAAGATGATGATAACAACCGTCTGACCGGTTTAAAGATTATCGGTCAGGTTTTTGATACCTATTGGATTGTAGAATTTGAAGATTCTATATATTTTGTTGATCAGCATGCCGCACATGAAAAGGTTAACTATGAATCCTTTGTAGATAACTTAAAACAAAAGAAAAATACAACACAATTACTGATGCCTCCAATCATTGTATCTCTCAGTTCGCTTGAAATGAATGCATATCAAAATTATCAATCTTATTTTTCCGAACTGGGTTTTGAGATTGAACCATTCGGTGGAGACGAACTGTCCATCAGAGGCATACCAATGGATTTATACGGGAACAATGCAAAAGATTTGTTTTTAACAGTACTTGATGAATTAATTGACACACCGGTACGCGGAACACCCGATGTCATATTATTAAAAATCGCTTCCATGTCATGTAAGGCATCGGTAAAAGGAAATCAGAAAATGTCTTATGAAGAAGCAAAAGCATTATTAAAGCAGTTGTTTGCATTGGATAACCCTTATCATTGTCCTCACGGAAGACCAACCATGTTTTCCATGAGCCGGCAGGAACTGGAAAAGAAATTTAAAAGAATCGTATGATACCATAAAAAACAGATCAATCCGTGGTATCTTTATTAAATTTGTATTTTTTAAAGGAAAGTAACATGAATAAACTGATTATATTAACAGGACCGACTGCAGTTGGAAAAACCGCACTATCCATTGCATTGGCAAAAGAAATAGGCGGCGAAATAATCAGCGCGGATTCTATGCAGGTATATAAGCATATGGATATCGGTTCTGCTAAAATCAGACCGGATGAGATGGAAGGTGTTCCACATCATTTGATTGATATTTTGGATCCCCGTGAAGATTTTAATGTGTTCTTATTTCAAAAATATGCAAAAGAAGCAATGGAAAGTATCTATGCAAATGGTCATATTCCAATTCTGGTTGGAGGAACCGGCTTTTATATTCAGTCTGTTTTGTATGATATTGACTTTACCGAAAACAATGCCGATGAAAGCTATCGTGCTCAATTAGAAGAGACAGTCGCAATGAAAGGTGTTTTGTATCTTCATGATATGTTAAAAGAAGTGGATGAAAAATCTGCCGATTCCATTCATCCCAATAATGTGAAACGCATTATCCGCGCTCTGGAATATCATCATTTAACCGGTCAGAAGATTTCAGAGCATAATATGGAAGAACGGCAAAAAAAATCTCCTTATGACTTTTCCTATTTTGTTTTAAATGATGAACGGAGTCGATTATACCATAACATTGATTTACGTGTTGATCAGATGATGCAAAATGGTCTGGTAGAAGAAGTAAAAAAATTAAAAGATATGGGATTAAAACGTGAAAACGTATCAATGCAGGGGCTTGGTTATAAAGAAATTCTGGATTATCTGGATGGAAAAACCGATTTGGATTGTGCCATTTACTTAATCAAAAGAGATACAAGGCATTTTGCTAAACGCCAGCTTACCTGGTTTCGACGCGAAAAAGATGTCATCATGATAGACAAACAGGATTTTCATTATGACAATCAGGCGATTTTGGATTATATGCTTTCCATTATCAATAAATTAAAGCAATAAATCCTGGTTTCATAGAATTTTAAAGTAATAACAGAAAAGAGAATAAATGATATGACAGATACAAAAGAAATATATAAAAATCTTGGAATAGATGAAGATGTTTATTTATTGGGAGAAACGATCTGCAGCCGTTTGAAAGAACGTTTCGATTCCATTGATAAAACAGCCGAGTACAATCAGTTGAAAGTACTTCAGGCCATGCAGAAGGCAAAGGTATCTGAAGCATGTTTATACGGAACAACGGGATATGGTTATAATGACATCGGAAGAGATACTTTAGAAGAAGTATATGCCAATGTATTTCACACAGAGGCTGCGCTGGTGCGTCCACAGATCACCTGCGGTACACATGCACTGGCTTTGGCACTTATGTCCAATTTAAGACCGGGAGATGAAGTTCTTTCACCGGTCGGAAAGCCCTATGACACACTCGAAGAAGTTATCGGTATCCGTCCGTCAAAAGGAAGTCTGGCAGAATATGGGATTTCATACTCCCAGGTGAATCTGTTAAGTGATGGTTCCTTTGATTATGACAAAATCAAAGCAGCTATAAATGAAAAAACCAAGCTCGTTACTATCCAGCGTTCCAAAGGATATGAGCCCCGAAAAACATTATCTGTTGAGCAAATCGGTCAATTGATTGCATTTATTAAAGGCATCCGTCCGGACATCATCTGTATGGTGGATAACTGTTATGGTGAATTCGTGGAAGTCATAGAGCCGAGTGATGTCGGTGCAGATATGGTTGTAGGTTCCCTGATAAAAAATCCGGGAGGCGGCTTAGCGCCGATAGGAGGCTATATTGCCGGAAAGAAAGAATGTATTGAAAATGCAGCATATCGTCTGACTTCTCCGGGATTGGGCAAAGAAGTCGGTGCCTCTTTAGGTGTATTGCCATCCTTTTTCCAAGGTCTTTTCCTTGCCCCGACGGTTGTAAGCAGTGCACTAAAAGGTGCTGTTTTTGCGGCCAATATGATGGAACATTTTGGCTTTTCTGTCATACCTGACGGAAAAGAATCGCGACACGATATCATTCAGGCTGTTACGTTCGGTTCCAAAGAGGGTGTTATTGCATTTTGTAAAGGAATACAGGCTGCTGCACCGGTTGACAGTTTTGTGGTTCCCGAACCATGGGATATGCCCGGATACGACAGTCAGGTTATTATGGCTGCCGGTGCATTTGTATCGGGAAGTTCCATTGAATTATCGGCAGATGGTCCCATTAAACCGCCATATGCCGTATATTTTCAGGGTGGACTGACATTTCCGCATGCTAAATTCGGTATATTGAAAGCCGTACAGGAACTGAAAAATTCCAAGGTTATTCGACTTTAATCCCAATTAAGAGTCGAAAAAAAAACATGAAAAAAAGTATACACTATTTTGCTTATGTGGTAAGATACAATAGTAAAAACACAAGATATAGTTTTTACTGAATTTATTACAATATTTTTTGTAAAGTACAAAAAATGCACAAAAGAAACAGGAGGTTTTATGAAAAGCAAAAACAGCTGGGCCTGCTTTTTGTTAATTCTTGCAGGCATTGTAATTGGTGGTTTTATCGGCCATCTTTTTCCAAATACCTTCCTAAATTTCGGTCAGACTTTTGGTTTGACTTCTCCCGTGGTTTTAGATTTGGGGATTATGGTTTTGACGTTTGGCTTAACCATTAATATAACCATTGGGAGTATTATTGGTGTTATGATTGCGATTATCATTTATCGCTTCATTTAAGATGTGTCTTTGCGCGGAGAGATATGCGTGAGGATTTTTATGAAACAAAATAATAGTGAAAAAATTTCCGAAAAACCTTATGACCGTTTTTTGTATGCCGGTGCACAGGCCTTGTCTGATGCAGAATTACTGGCGGTTATACTAAGAACCGGACGAAAGGGTGCCGATGCCATAACTTTGGCTAAAGAGGTTCTTGACTTAGCCGGCCCTTATGGTCTGTCAGGTCTGTATCATTTATCACTAAAGGATATCATGCAGGTAAACGGTATCGGAGAAGTAAAAGCAATTAAGCTAAAATGTATTGCTGAACTGTCCAGACGTATTGTTATGAACAACCGCAATCACAAGATTTCTTTTCACTCGCCACAGGATTTTGCCACTTACTATATGGAAAGCTTAAGGCACGAAGAAAAAGAAAACTGTCTTTGTATTTTTTTGGATGGCTCCATGAATCTGATCCGTGATGTTACCATCAGCATCGGTAGTGTGAATGCATCCATTGTTTCCAGTCGCGAAATTTTTATGGAAGCATTAAATGCCAAAGCGGTTTATCTGGTTTTACTGCATAATCATCCAAGTGGAAATGCTTCTCCAAGCAAAGCTGATATGGAAGTGACAGAACGCATCTATCAGGCATCGGTTCTTATGGAAATTCCGTTACTGGATCATATCATTATCGGAGATAATTGTTACTACAGTTTTAAGGAAAATAATATCATTACATGATTTTACCGAAGAAAGGAGTACGGGAATATGGCTTCTTGTGCTTATGGTATTGATTTAGGTACCAACAATATTAAAATTTACGCAAAAGGAAATAAAGAAATATTTACTGCAAAAAACATGATCGCCATTGAAAGAAAAGATATTTTATTTGCATATGGTGATCCTGCTTTTGAAATGTATGAAAAAGCACCGGAATTTATTCAGATATCTTATCCTCTGAACAACGGTGTGATTGCTGATATTAACAATATGCAGACTTTGGTGAAATGCTTTATCAGTGATCTGTCAGACGGAAATATCAAACCTGCCGACTATTATATAGCAGTTCCTCATGATGTGACGGAAGTAGAAAAAAAGGCGTTTCATGATCTGATTAAAAATGCCAATATCAAAGCCCGGAATATTATGGTTGTTAAAAAGGCTGTCGCTGATGGTCTCGGAATGGATATTGATGTCAAAAATTCCCAGGGTGTACTGGTTGTAGACATCGGTTTTCACACAACCGAAATTTCCATTTTGTCTTTAGGCGGTATCGTTTTAAGTAAAATGATTAAGATCGGTGGTCAGAAATTTGATGATGCCATCCGTAATGCCGTACGTTCGGAATTTAATTTGCTCATTGGTCAGAAAACTGCGGAAAAAGTAAAAATTTCTTTAAAATCATTGGAAGAAGAAAAACAAAATGCAGTTGTATACGGCAGAGATATCGTTACCGGACTGCCTGTAGAAAGAGAAATCCCAACGACTTTGGTTACCAATGCATTGCATGAACACATGAACAGTATTATTGAACAAGTTAAAGTAATATTGGAAAAAACACCTCCGGAGCTTGGTGCAGACATTTTCCGCCGTGGAATTTATCTTACCGGCGGTTCCAGCCAGTTATCGCATTTAGATGAACTCATGGCCAAAGGAACCGGCCTAAAAGTAAATCTCGCCGATGATCCGATTGGCTGCGTTGCCTGTGGTCTGTCACGAGTCATAAATGAACCGAAATTCCAGTCTGTGGCATATACGTATGATGTTCAAAGCGGAGGAAAATAATGAATAGAAGGCGGAATCATTTTACTATTCAAAGTAAATATCTGCTTCTGATTTTAACAGGGCTATGTGTGTTATTGATGGCAATTACCTTTACGACGGACTTATTTACCGGGACACTGGCTGATATTTCCGGATACATTACTATTCCGTTCCAGAAAGGAATATCAGAAGCCGGCAGTTATCTTTCTGATCGTTCGGAAGAATTGGTTCAGATTCGCGATTTGCTGCAAAAAAATAAAGAGCTTCAGGAACAAATCGATAAACTAACCATCGAAAACAACAACCTAACACAGGAAAAATATGAATTGAATAATTTAAGATCCCTGTATTTACTGGATCAGGAATATTCAGAATATCAAAAAGTCGGTGCTAAAGTCATTGGCAAAAATTCCGGTAACTGGTTTCATTCTTTTACGGTTGACAAAGGAAAGAATGATGGTATTGAAGTAGATATGAATGTGATGTCCGGAAGCGGACTTGTAGGAATTGTTACGGAAGTCGGTACAAACTGGGCTCGTGTTACATCTATTATTGATGACAGCAGCAATGTCAGCGGAATGACTTTAGCCTCAGGCGATAACATGATAGTATCCGGTAATCTGGAACTCATGAATCAGAATAAAATCAGTTTCAGTAAACTTATTGATTCGGAAGGAAAAGTAAAAGAGGGCGATAAAATCGTTACATCTAATATCAGTGACAAATATCTTCCCGGATTATTAATCGGTTATATCACTTCCATAGAATCGGATTCCAATAATCTGACACATTCCGGGACCTTAACACCGGCTGTCGATTTTGAACATATGGACGAAGTTTTGATTATATTGGATTTAAAACAGAAAACAGAGAATGAAGAATAACATCCATGAAAAACATCATTTTTTCCGCAATCATTGTGATTGCCAGTTTTATTTTACAAAATACCATATGCCGATATATTTCGTTTGGTAATATTGTTCCAAACCTATTATTAATTACCGTTTCATCCTTCGGTTTTATAAAAGGTAAAAAAGCCGGAGTTTTAACCGGTTTTTTTGCGGGGCTTTTGGTTGATATTTTCTTTTCTGCCATTCTTGGTTTTCATGCTTTAATATATATGTACATTGGCTATTTCAATGGATTTTTCAAAAGATTGTTTTATAAGGATGAATTAAAATTACAGATACTGTTAGTTGGATGCAGTGATTTTGTTTACGGATTGATTTATTATCTGCTCACCTTTTTGTTGCGTGGCAGATTTCATTTTACATATTATTTGTTAAATATCATTATTCCCGAAACTGTTTATACCATTTTGTTGACAATTGTATTTTTCCTTACAAGAACATTATTTGATAAGCTTTTTGTAAGTGAGGAAAGAAAGAGCAGAAGCGAAATTGTTTAGAAAAATCAGAGATTCCATCATTAATTTCATAACTTCCAGATATTTTATTTTAATTCTGATGTTTTGCATTTTAGGTTTCGTTTTAATCTATCGCATTTTTAATCTTCAGATTGTAAATGGTGAATCTTACCTGAATGAATTCACACTAAAAATCAAAAAGGAACGGAACATTCCCAGTACAAGAGGAAAAATATATGACCGCAAGGGTGAATTACTTGCATATAATGAACTTGCCTATTCCGTTACCATCGAAGATGTATATGAATCCGGCAGTAATAAAAACGAACGTCTGAATAATACCATTTGTACTTTAGTCGAAATGATTGAAGAAAACGGAGATTCCATTGTCACGGATTTTAATATTATTATCGGTGATAACGGAGAATATCAATTTGCCGTCAGTGGATCGCAACAGCAGCGTTTTTTAGCAGATGTCTATGGCAAAAAATATGTTGATGACATGACCTATGCCGAAAAAACGTCAACGCCGGATGATGTTATAAACTATCTCGCGGGAAAAAGTAAATTTGCAATCGGTGAATATGCAGTACCTAATAATCACAAGAGTACATTTCAGGTTGGAAAAGGATATAGCAGGGAGATGTTATTAAAAATCATCAACATCCGCTATGCCATGAGTTTAAACAGTTTCCAGAAATACATTGCAACAACGGTTGCAACTGACGTTTCAGACGAGACGGTTGCAGTCGTTATGGAAAATGCTGCAAGCTTAGATGGTGTATCCATTGCAGAAGATACGATCCGTAAATATGTTGATGGTGTATATTTTTCTCATGTTATCGGTTATACCGGTAAGATATCGCAAACAGAACTGGAAGAACTCTCAAAAGAAAATGATTCCTATATTTCAACTGATATTATCGGAAAAGCCGGTGTAGAATCCTATATGGAATCATACTTGCAGGGAAAAAAAGGCTCTGAAACAGTATATGTTAATAATATGGGAAAGGTTATTGAAACCAGCAACCGGATGGAACCAAGTGCCGGAAATGATGTTTATCTTACGATTGATAAAGATTTGCAGAAAGCGGTCTATAACTTACTGGAACAAAAAATTGCCGGTATCCTGGTTTCAAAGATACGTAATATTAAAGAATATAATGCTCCTGAAAATGCATCGGCCAGCAGTATTGTCATTCCGATTGATGATGTGTATTTTGCGTTGATTAACAATAGTATCATTGACATCGAACATTTTTCAAATGAAAATGCTACCGATTTGGAAAAAAGCATATATGCTACATTTGAAATAAAACAGGAGCAGGTTTTATACTCTTTAAAATCCTTGTTAAATGACAATCCTCAGCCATATGATCAGCTTTCAAAAGAATATCAGGTTTATCAATTGTACATAACTTCTTTACTTTCTGAAAAAGGAATTATTCTCTCGAGTGAAATTGATAAAAATGACCCGATATATATTGCATGGCACACGGACGAATCCATTAGTTTAAAAGAGTATTTATTACATCTGATTGCTATGAACTGGATTGATATTTCCAAGCTTGAATTGGAAAATCAGTATTCCGATTCAGAGGAAATTTATCAGGCTATGCAAAATGAATTGTTTGATTCCTTAAAAATAAGCAATGCTTTTCATAAAAAGTTGTATAAATATATGATTGCGGATAATACTGTATCCGGAAAATCCATTTGTTTATTGTTATATGATCAGGGAATTTTAACAGGAACAGCTGCTGAAAGGGCAACGGTTCAAAACGGAACCATCAGTCCATACAACTTTATACTTGGTAAGATTTCCAATCTGGAGATTACACCGGCCCAGCTTGCATTAGATCCCTGTTCCGGTTCCGTCGTGATTACCAATGTTAATAACGGAGAGATTTTAGCTCTGGTTTCGTATCCCGGGTATGACAATAATCGTATCAACAACTCGGAATATTATGCACGTTTAAATTCGGATTTATCACGTCCCCTATGGGATTATGCGACCCAGCAGACTTCGGCTCCCGGTTCTACCTTTAAAATGGTAACAGCCGCCGCATCTTTAGAAGAAGGCGTTGTAACAAATGGGGAAACAGTAACGTGTCATGGTATTTGGGAAACCATATCGCCGGCTGCAAAATGCTGGATCTACCCTTCAGCACACGGATCACTTACGGTATCCGGTGCCATTGAACATTCCTGTAACTATTTCTTTTATGAAATGGGTTATCGGCTCGGTCTTTCAAATGGTGTTTATAATTCCGAATTAGGTCTTCAGAAACTGGCGTATTATGCAGATCAATTTGGTTTATCAGATAAATCCGGTGTTGAAATCACGGAAGAAGCACCACAAGTATCCGATACGGATTCAATCCGTTCTGCAATCGGACAAGGTACCAACAACTATACAACCGTCGGACTTGCCAGATATGTTACTACAGTGGCAAACAGTGGGACATGTTATAATCTCAGTCTGTTGGATAAGGTAACCGATTCAAGCGGAAATGTAATTGAAGATTTTAATCCAACGGTTCGAAATACGGTTTCTTTTAATTTATCAACGTGGAATGCGATTCATGCCGGCATGCGCAGAGTGGTAGAATCTAAAAGCTATTATGAAGGCATGAAAATCCGTGTAGCAGGAAAGACTGGTACCGCTCAGGAAAACAAAAGCCGTCCAAATCATGCACTCTTTGTAAGTTATGCTCCGTATGAAAGTCCGGAAATCAGTGTGACCACACGTATTGCGTTTGGATATGCTTCTGATTTTGCAGCACAGCTGACTCAGGACATTTACAAATATTATTATCGCCTTGAAAATGTTGATGAGCTGATTGACGGAACTGCAACAGATACCAACACTAATATTTCAAATACAGATTAGGAGGTTTGCAATGAACGGAAATGTAGTTATTAAAAGCTTTCCAAATGGTATTTCCGTAAAACTGTCTGATGAACCTGATTTTGAAAAAATACTGCAAGATACCAAAAATAGTTTTGAGAAAACAGCTTCCTTTTTCAAAAATGCATCCATTGTACTTCGTTTCGAAGGCCGCAGTTTAAAGGATGCAGAAATAGAAGCGCTGACTGAGGTAATAACCAAAGTCAGTCAGATAAACATCATTTGTGTGGTATGTACAAATAAAAATGAAGATATCTATTTTTCCAAATTACTGGAAGAAATAGAAAAGAAACCAGTCGAAGAGCCCCCAAAACCTAAAGGCGGTTGTTTTCAGTTTTATAAAGGAAGCTTAAAGGACGGCTTCTCTTTGGAAACAGAAGGCAATGTCATTGTTTTAGGAGATGTCCAAAAAGGTGCCGCTGTATTTGCCAAGGGCAATGTAATTGTTTTGGGTGCAATTTGCGGTACTGTTTTTGCAGGTCGAAAAGAAGATAATAACCGTTTTATAGCGGCATTGGAATTTTCACCTGAAAACTTAAAAATCGGAAAGGTAAAATACCAGAAAGATAAAAAAGAAAAATTTACATTAAATAGAAAACAGCCGAAAATTGCCTACATAAAAAAAGACAAATTTACATTTTCGGAACTGGACTTTACCAAAGAATTACCGGAATATAATTATAATTAAATTCCGGGGGACGATAATGAAAATCGGAGGTTTCTATGAGTGAAGTAATTGTCGTCACATCAGGTAAAGGTGGTGTAGGTAAAACCACAACAAGTGCAAATATTGGAACGGGACTTGCCGTTTTAGGAAAAAAAGTTGTTTTAATCGATACGGATATCGGATTACGCAACTTAGATGTTGTATTAGGACTGGAAAATCGGATTGTTTATAATCTGGTTGATGTCATTGAAGGAAACTGCAGAATAAAACAGGCTCTAATTAAGGACAAGCGTTATCCCGGTCTGAGTTTGCTGCCAAGTGCACAAACCAGGGATAAAGATGCAGTGAATCCCGAACAGATGAAAAAGCTGACAAAACAATTAAAAGAACAATTTGATTACATTATCTTAGACTGTCCCGCAGGAATTGAACAGGGCTTTAAAAATGCAATAGCAGGCGCAGACAGAGCGATTGTAGTAACAACTCCGGAGGTATCTGCCATCCGGGATGCAGACCGTATCATCGGTTTGTTAAATGCCTATGAAATGGGACAGGTTGATTTAGTTATCAACAGATTACGGCCGGAAATGATAAAACGTGGTGATATGATGAGTATTGATGATGTTGTTGATATTTTATCCATTCATTTAATCGGCGCTATCTATGATGACGAAAATATTGTAATTTCAACCAATCACGGAGAACCATTAGTTTGTACAGACACCCCGGCAGGAAAAGCATACATGAATATATGTAAACGAATACTCGGCGAAGATATCCCTTTGTATTCTCCCGAAAAAGAGAAATCAATCTGGTTTCGGTTAAATGGTATTTTTCAAAAAGTCTAAATATCAGGGAGGTATTCATTATGCGTAATTTGTGGTCTTTTAAAAAGAAAAAATCCAGCCAGATTGCAAAAGATCGGTTAAAAATACTCTTGATTTCGGATCGAATCGACTGTTCGCCGGAAGTTATGGAAATGATAAAAAAAGAAATTGCTAAAGTACTATGTAAATATATGCAGATTGATACCAGTACATTGGAATTGGAGTTTTCAAAACGAAAAATCAATGTATTCTGGTAAAGAAACTGTAGGAGAGAAACTGTGTTTAAACGATATCGCGTAATTGATTACAATTTCAAATTGGTAGTCATGCTGATTGCTATTTCCATCATTGGAATTTTAGCAATCGGCAGCGCTAATTCCGAGGTTCAGTCCAAGCAGATGATGGGATTGATTGTCGGTGTTTTTTTAATGGTAGTATTATCTTTGTTCGATTATCACATTTTTTTGAGATTCTATTGGATTATTTATTTTTTCAATTTCGGATTATTGTTACTGGTTAATTTTATCGGTGATTCTTCCAATAATGCCCAGCGTTGGATTACCATTGCCGGTGTTCGTTTTCAGCCTTCCGAGACTGCCAAAATTTTATTGATTTTATTTTATGCACAGTATATTATGAAACATAAGGAACATTTTAATACTTTTAAAAATCTGCTTTTTATGGTATTATTATTCATTCCGCAATGGTATCTGATTTATAAGCAGCCGGACTTGTCCACAAGTATCATGCTGATTATTATTTTCTGCATTCTGTTGTATGCCGGTGGGCTGAATTATAAAATTATATTCGGAGCACTTGCCATAATTATACCTATTGGTGTCATATTATTATCACTG
This sequence comes from Lachnospiraceae bacterium, assembly GCA_017387565.1. Taxonomy (GTDB): domain Bacteria; phylum Bacillota; class Clostridia; order Lachnospirales; family Lachnospiraceae; genus UBA2882. The sequence continues at coordinate 85,045 of JAFOEY010000006.1, forward strand.
ATTTTGCAGGAAGATCAAAAGATTATCAAAGATTATCAGCAAAATCGTATTATGGCATGGCTGCATCCGGATGAATATGTCAATACCGAAGGATACCAGCAAAACAATTCCAAAATCGCCATCGGTTCCGGCAGATTAACAGGAAAAGGCTTAAATAACAATGAAATCGCATCGGTGAAAAACGGAAATTTTATTTCCGAACCACAGACAGACTTTATTTTTGCTGTAATAGGTGAAGAATTAGGATTTATTGGAGGATGTGTTGTTATTATTTTATCAATGTTAATTGCCATTGAATGTGTTTTAGTGGCGAAAAGAGCACCTGATATAGAAGGTGCCGTCATATGTATTGGTATGGCAACGATTATTGGCTTTCAAAGCTTTATGAACATTGCTGTGGCAACCGGATTAATGCCAAATACCGGTCTGCCATTACCATTTGTCAGCTATGGTCTTACTTCCTTGTTAAGTTTATATATTGGAATGGGGTTTGTTTTAAATATTCGGTTACAGGGAGTACGTAAATACAGTTAGGAGAGGGGTATTTTATGAACATTGCATTGATCGCACATGATGCAAAGAAAAAACTTATGCAGAATTTTTGTATTGCATATCGAGGTATTTTAAGTAAAAATGAGTTATATGCAACCGGTACAACCGGCAGATTGATTGAAGAAGTAACAAATTTAACAATTCATAAATATCTTGCCGGTCATTTGGGAGGTGAGCAGCAGATTGGTGCTCAGATTGAACATAATCAAATTGATCTAGTTATCTTTTTGAGAGATCCGCTTACGCCCAAAAGTCATGAGCCGGATGTTAATAATGTTGTAAAACTATGTGATATGCACAACATTCCGCTTGCCACGAATTTGGCATCTGCAGAACTATTGATAAAATCACTTGACAGAGGAGATCTCGAGTGGCGTGAAATGTACAAATAAACTTACATGTATCTTAGTGTGCATGACGATTTTAATTTCATCCGTATTAACTGGATGTGAAAAAACAAAGCCATATAGTATGGCATATGATTTAAACAGTTCCGTTTCCGCATACCGTTTTAACGGTATGGATAAAGGAGACCGTGCTGCTTTTTTTGCTGAGGATTTATGCGTTATTACCGATTCGGTATCCAATAATGAATTGGTTGATACATCGCAATCCGAAGCGGTTCTTTTATGTGATTTAAACAATCGCGAAGTTCTCTATAATAAAAATGGCACAGAACAATTAAATCCTGCCAGTCTGACAAAGGTTATGACAGCTATTATTGCTTTAAAATACGGCAATCTGGATGACATATTAACTGCATCGCCTAATGTTACCATTCAGGAATCGGGCGCAAGTCTTGTTGGTATCGCTCCCGGTGATACGATGACACTGGATCAGGCTCTTCATGCATTGTTGATCGCATCCGGTAATGATGCTGCAGTAATGATTGCTGAATATATTTCCGGTAGTGTCGATCAGTTTGTCGAGCTAATGAATCAGGAAGCGCTTGCTCTTGGTGCCACGAATTGTCATTTTATGAATCCCCATGGCTTAACACAGGATGCTCATTATGTTACGGCATATGATATGTATCTGATTTTTAATGAAGCAATTAAATATGATGAATTTATTCAGATTATTTCATCGAATGAATATACCGGTGTCTATCATGACGCACTTGGCGAACCAAAAGAATTGTCATTCAAGTCCACAAATTATTTTATAAACGGCAATCATAGTGTGCCCGGTGGAGTTGTAGTAATCGGCGGTAAAACCGGTACAACTAGTGCGGCAGGAAATTGTCTTGTACTTTTATCAAAGGATTCTTACGGTAATCCTTATATTTCCGTAATATTGAAATGTTCACAAAGAGACTTTTTATATGATGAAATGTATCAATTAATCTCTACCATAAATTAATTGTGACATATTTTCAATTCCTAAAACAGGAGTGTTCATTTTGGCAAAAAAAAAGAAAAAAAAGAAAAATAATAATCTTATCAATCTTAATCAAAGACGAAGATTTTCAAATATAAATATTGGTGTCATCATATTTGCAGTCATGTTTATCTATATTGTAATTTGTGTAGTTTTATTTTTTACAAAAGGACATGTCAACAGATATGAGGTAAAAAAGGGGTCTCTAAGTCTGTCAAATGTCTATACCGGACTAATTTTACGTGATGAAGAAATTGTCAGCGCAACGAACTCCGGATATATTAATTATTTTGCACATGAAGGTGAACATGTGGCTTGCGGGGATTTGATTTATTCCTTGGATCAGACCGGACACATGGCTGACATTATGCAGGATTCGACTTCAAGCGAAATGCTTTCTGCCAATGATTTAAAAGAATTACGCAATGATTTCATTGATTTTTCTCATAATTATTCTGACCAGAAATTTAATGTTACATATGATTTTTCTTATGATGCTCTTGGCAGTGTATTAAAACTTACCAATTACAATATGCTGAGCAATTTAAAAAGCTCTGATTATAAGGGGAATGTTGATTTCTTTTACGCACCACAAAGTGGTGTTGTTGTATATAACATTGATGGTTATGAGGATAAAACACCGGATTCGATTACAATCGATGAAATAAAAGAGCTTAGCGATGATGCAAAAACACAGCTAAATGATAATGAACTGATTGGAGATAATGATCCGGTATATAAAATCATACATTCTGAAAAATGGTCTATTGTTGTTTTGGTGGAAACAAATCGGATTGCTCAATTAGAAGAAGAAGGCTATGTGGAAGTAAAGTTTTTGAAAAATCAAAATATTTCCTGGGCTAAGGTTAATGTATTAGAACGTGGTGCCGTGCAATCCCTGGTTGAATTACAGTTAAATAATTCCATGATTTCCTTTGCCAAAGACCGACTTTTAGATATTGAAATCATACTGGAAAATGAAAACGGTTTGAAGATTCCGAACAGTTCTATCGTAGAAAAAGAATTTTATCTTATCCCGAAAGAATACGCTGCTATCGATGAAAAGGGAAATGTTGAATATTTTATGCGTGAAACAGTTGATGAAAACGGTGCTGTTATCACGGAAAAGCTTGACATTCCAATTTATTCTGAGAGTGAAACGGATTACTATGTTGATACTTATTCTTTACGTGTCGGTGACAATATTTGTAAACCTGATTCAATGGATAAATATCCTATTAGTAAAGTTGGGACCTTAATCGGTGTTTACAATATCAATAAGGGATTTGCAGATTTTAAAGAAATTACTATTCTATATTCCAATGATGAATATTCGATTGTAAAGTCTAATACCAATTACGGTTTGCTGGAATATGATTATATTGTTCTGGATGCTGAAAGTATTAATGAAGATGATTTTATTAATGAATAAGCCGAAAGAAGGTAGAATATGCTAACAAATAATTATGACGTTGTTTTAAATAACATCGAAAAAGCCTGCAAAAAAGCCGGGCGAGCTTCAGAGGATGTTACATTAATTGCAGTAAGTAAGACAAAACCTGTGACTATGCTTCAGGAAATCTATGATCATGGATGTAGGGATTTTGGCGAAAATAAAGTGCAGGAACTAGTTGATAAATATGAGGTCCTTCCAAAAGATATCAAATGGCATATGATTGGTCATCTGCAGAGAAACAAAGTAAAATATATCGTTGATAAAGTTTCTTTGATTCACAGTGTTGACAGTCTGAGACTTGCCGAAGAAATCAGTAAAGAAGCTCTTAAAAAAAATGTCGAAGTTAATATTTTGGTTGAGGTCAATGTAGCAAATGAAGAAACAAAATTTGGTACAACTTCACAAGAAGCCATCGAATTGGTTGATGCAATTTCCAAATTACCCGGCATTCATATCAAAGGTTTAATGACAATTGCACCATATGTAGAGGATTCGGAGCAAAATCGACAATATTTTGCGCAATTAAAGCAATTATCTGTTGACATAATTACCAAAAACATTGATAATATATCTATGGATATTCTTTCTATGGGAATGTCAGGAGATTATGAAGTCGCTGTAGAAGAAGGTGCCACATATGTTAGAGTAGGAACCGGAATTTTTGGCGAAAGAGATTATAGTATAAAGCAATAAAGTAATAGGAGAAAAGACATGAGTGTAATGGATAAATTTTTGTCATCTATCAAATTTGGTGATGATGATATGGACGATGATGATTTTGACGGATATGATGATGAAGAGGATGAAATCGAAGAAGTGCCGCGTAAAAGAGCTTCTGTAAAAGCGGACAATGACTTTGAGGATGAAAAGCCCAAGTCAAAACCCATTTCCAAGGTAACGCCTCTGAAACAAGTGAGAAAGACAGGTGCAAACGGTATGGAAGTATGTGTGATTAAACCTACATCAGTTGACGATGCGCGTGAAATTACAGAGACATTGTTACAAAACAGAACAGTGGTATTAAATTTAGAAGGTCTTGATGTTGATATTGCTCAGAGAATTATTGATTTTACATCAGGTTCCTGCTTTGCAATCGGCGGCAACTTACAAAAGATTTCGCATTTTATCTTAATTATTACTCCGCCAAGTGTTGATATTTCAGGAGATTTTCAGGAACTTCTTTCCGGATCCTTTGAAGTTCCCGGATTAAATCCCGGATTATAATGTAGATGATTATTGAAAAAGAAGGAGTATTGTATTAATTTACAATACTCTTTTTTAACGAAAAAAAGGAGATTTTATTCATGAGCCAGAGATTAGCTGTCAATAAAAATAATAAATTTTGTTATGATATTGTTTATGAACATGATTTTTCCCGTTTACTTGATGAATTTGAGCAAATGGAATTCAATATCCGTGACAAAAAAATATGTATCATTACGGATAGTAATGTTGAAAAATTATATTTAAACGAATTGATGAATATTTTATCTCCCAATTGTACCAAAGTGATATCATTTTCTTTTGAAGCAGGCGAGGCAAGCAAAAACTTGGATACTGTACAAAAAGCTTATGAATTTTTGATACAGAATAAAATCAATCGTCAGGATTTTTTGATTGCCTTAGGTGGTGGTGTCGTAGGTGATTTAACCGGATTTTGTGCCGCAACATATTTAAGAGGTATTGATTTCATCCAAATTCCGACCACATTGCTGGCACAGGTAGACAGCAGTATTGGTGGAAAAACCGGAGTGGATTTTTCCCAGTATAAAAATATGGTTGGAGCCTTCCATATGCCAAAACTGGTTTATATGAATCTTTCTGTTTTAAAAGACTTGCCGGGAAGACAGTATTTTGCCGGTATGGCAGAAGTATTAAAATCAGCCTTAATTAAAGACGGTAAATTCTATGAGTGGCTCATTAATAATTTCTATGAAATATGCCAGCGTGAACCGGAAATTATTGAAGAAATGATTTTTCGCACCAATGAAATCAAAAAATCCATTGTCGAAAAAGATCCTTTTGAAAAAGGTGACAGAGCGCTCTTAAACTTTGGTCATACATTAGGACATGCAATTGAGAAATATAAAAATTTCGAAATGCTGCATGGTGAATGTGTTGCTTTGGGATGTATATGTGCAGCCTTTATTTCATGGAAAAGAGATCTGATTTCGTCCGATGATTATTATGAAATTCGAGATATGTTTGTTCCTTTCTGTCTGCCGATTACCATCGAAGATATTGATCCTGAACAAATTGTTTCCTTAACACATTCTGATAAAAAAGCGGATAATCACAGCATTAAATTTATTTTGCTGAAAAAAGTCGGAAAAGGGATTATTGATTCAACCGTTACTGATGAAGAAATGCTTGCTGCATTAAATGAAATTCATTTTACAGAAGAGGATATGAAAGCGTAATGAAAAAGAATGTTGCCATAACCATTGATATATTAGCTATGTGTCTTCTGGTTCTGATTGATCAGTTTACCAAAAGACTGGCAGTCATCAATTTAAAAGATCAGAATCCGATTATTTTAATAGACAATATACTGCAGTTTCGATATTTAGAAAACCGTGGTGCCGCATTTGGTATGCTTCAAAACAAAAAATTGCTTTTTGTGTTTATTACTATTGTTATGCTGACAGCGATTTTTTATGCTTTATTTAAGCTTCCTTTAACCAAAAAGTATCTGATATGGCATGTATTTCTCTGTTTTATTGCAGCAGGTGGCATTGGTAATATGATTGACCGTGTTATGCATGATTACGTCATTGACTTCATTTATTTTATCCTTATCGACTTTCCGATTTTTAATTTTGCAGATATTTTAGTTACCATCGGAACCATTCTTCTTTTTATTGATTTGTTATTTTTGAAAAAAGAAGAGGACCTGGCATTTTTAAAACTGGAGATGCATAAAAATGACCGATGAAATCATCACGTTTACAGCCTCAATAGAAGATGAAGATGAACGTATTGATAAGGCATTGACCAATTATTTTGAAAATATTTCACGTTCTTATGTCCAGAAAATGATTAAAGATGGTAATGCATATGCGAACGATAAGGTAATAAAAGCCAATTACCGTTTAAAAGAGGGCGATATCATCCGTTGTTGTATCCCACCATGTACGGAACCTGAAATAAAGCCGGAAGATATTCCTTTGGATATTTTATATGAAGATGAGGATATTCTTATCGTTAATAAACCTAAAGATATGGTTGTGCATCCGTCAGCCGGTCATTATTCCCATACACTGGTCAATGGTCTTTTATTTCATTGTCAGGGGAAGCTTTCCGGTATCAATGGTGTTTTTCGTCCCGGTATCGTACATCGAATTGATAAAGATACCACCGGTTCTCTCATTGTCTGTAAAAATGAAACTGCTCACAACTGTATTGCCGAGCAGTTAAAAGAGCATTCCATCACAAGGAAATACCGTGCCATCGTATATGGGAATTTTGATCAGACGGAAGGTACTATTGAAGCACCGATTGGCAGAGACGAAAAAGACCGGAAGAAAATGGCTGTGAATTATAAAAATGGCAAAAACGCCATTACGCATTATAGGGTTTTAAAACAGTTTCAGGGCTATTCATACATTGAATGTCAATTAGAAACCGGCAGAACTCATCAAATTCGTGTTCACATGACATCCATCGGGCATCCTTTATTGGGTGATACCACTTATGGAGCACGTTCTTCCAAATTTCATCTGCAGGGACAGTGTCTTCATGCGATGACGATAGGATTTATACACCCTTCAACGAAACAATATATGGAATTTGAAGCGCCTTTACCGGAATATTTTTTGCATCTGCTTGATATACTTGTATAGGATTATGCCGGGGTAAAAAGTATTTTGCCCGATGATACCAACGGATTGATACGCATAAAAGTATAATTTTTTGCACCTTGTAACACAAAATTGTAAGAAAATTGTAAGAAATGGTAAAAAAAACTTGAAACTCCCATTTTGACAGTTTATAATTTATAAGGTTGATTTATGCAAAATGAAGGAGAATTCCGTTTTGAGTTATACGCGCGATTCTGCAATTGAGAGATTACTTGACAGTTATACTGCCTATTATAATGTAAATGTGTTCGAAGGAGAGCATGGTCTTATCACAGCTCGCTGTGATTTTTTTGAGCATTCACAGAAATATGTCCTGGTTCAGAAAGCTGAATTATGGTCAGCAGACAGCGAAGAATTTTTATACATAATTAATGTTCCGCATTTAACCAAAGAAATATTTGAAGAATATCGGGATATTGTGCTTGATGACGGTCAAAGCCGCATGCATGTCGGTCCCGGACATATGTACACCTTTATTACACCGGTTTTTATTACGGATAAAGCCGATGATGATGCAATTAAAGCATTAAAAAAGTGTCATATTTACAAAAGTTTTCATTTTTCATTACATGGATGGTTGGACTACCGTACTGCTTTATTAATTGTTGAGGGAGATAAGATGTATTCCAACAATAGTGGAAGAAGTGTAGTGAAAATTTTGAAAAAGGTACTATATTCAAAAAAGAGGAAGGAGAGACTAAAATGAATTCATTAGTACTTTTACTGATTTGTATAGCAGTTCTCGTTTGTGGATATATTTTCTACGGCGGATGGCTTTGCAAACAATGGGGCGTTGGTGATGGAACACTGAAAGAAACACCCGCTCACAGCATGGAAGATGGTGTTGACTATGTTCCTGCAAAAGCACCCGTTTTAATGGGACATCATTTCTCATCTATTGCCGGTGCAGGTCCTATTACCGGACCAATTGGTGCAGCTATGTTTGGATGGTTGCCTGTTACACTTTGGGTCCTGATCGGAGGTATTTTCTTCGGTGGTGTTCATGACTTTGGTGCTTTATTTGCATCTGTTCGTCATAAAGGACAGTCTATCGGTGAAATCATTTCCGCAAATATGAGCAAAAGAGCGAAAAGACTTTTCCTTATTTTCTCATATTTGACATTAATCCTTGTTGTTGCAGCATTTGCTTCAATCGTTGCTTCAACTTTCGGTGCTGTATATGATGAAAGCGGTGCGTTAGACATGGCTAAATCAGCAACACCTGCTTCTGTAGCTATGATTTCTTTATTATTTATCGTTGTAGCTATTGCATTCGGTTACCTTGTATACCGTCGTAATGCACCGATGTTGGTTGCATCCATCGTTGGTATCATCGCAATTATTGCAGTTATGGCAATCGGTATGAATTTCCATCCGATTTATCTTTCTACCAAAACATGGATGTGGATTGTTGGTGCTTATATTGCAATTGCATCTGTAACACCTGTATGGATTTTATTGCAGCCTCGTGATTACTTAAGTTCATTCTTACTTTATGCTATGTTAATCGTTGCTATATTTGGTGTTGTTGTTGCACATCCTTCATTTACAGACTTCAATGCATTCTCAGGTTTTGCAGTTGATAACGGAAACGGTATCCAGTATCTGTTCCCTGTATTATTTACAACTGTTGCCTGCGGTGCTATTTCCGGTTTCCACTCATTGGTTTCTTCCGGTACAACTTCAAAACAGTTGGATAAAGAAACTGATGCAAAACCGATTGCATACGGTGGAATGTTATTGGAATGTGTACTTGCTATTTTAACACTTTGCGCTATCGGATATGCTTTCCATTGGAATGCAACAAATCCTGATGCTCCTTTAACAGGTGCTACAGCAATCTTCGGTGGTGGTATTGCACACATGATCGATGATGTTATTCCCGGAAGCTATCAGATTTTATACTCATTATTAGTATTAACATATTCTGCATTCTGTTTAACATCACTCGATACAGCTACCAGACTTGCTCGTTTCATGTTCCAGGAATTCTGGCTTGAACCCGGACAGACACCTAAGGATGTTAAAGAAGGCTGGAAGAAAGTAATGGTTAATCCTTATTTTGCAACAATCTTAACAGTTGTACTTGGTATTTTACTTGGTATGACAGGTTATGGTAAGATTTGGGGATTATTCGGTGCTGCCAACCAGTTACTTGCAGGTATCGGATTATTAGCAGTTGCTACCTGGTTAGGAAACATCGGAAAGAACAACAAGATGTTCTTAATTCCTATGGGATTCATGGTAATCGTTACCATTTGCTCATTAGCACTTACTATCAAAAACCAGATTGGTATCATTTCAGCAGGCGGAGCAGACTGGGGTCCATACGCACAGGTTATTTTAGGCGCTTTACTTATTGTTCTTGCTATTGTACTTGTAATTGAAGGTATTCAGACACTTACAAAAGCTAAGAAAGAAAAAGCAGCTTAATCTATTCTTGTGATAAAGCTAAAATAATAGTTTAAAACGTCATGCATGGTTAAAATACTGTGTATGACGTTTTTTAATTTCTTGCATCAAATTCTGAATTTAGCTATAATAAATGATATAAATCATTAACTTTTTATATGTAGAAATGGAGGTATTTTTATGAATACAGTCATTACAATCGGAAGACAATTTGGTTCCGGTGGAAGAGAAATCGGAACAAAACTGGCAAACGAATTAGGAATTCCATTTTATGATAAAGAGCTGTTGACAAGGGCTGCAAAAGAAAGTGGTTATTGCGAAGAAATGATTCAGATGCACGACGAAAGACCTACCAACAGTTTTCTCTACAATTTAGTTATGGACACCTATTCTTTTGGCTATAATTCTGCTGCTATGGTAGATATGCCAATCAGTCAGAAGGTCTTTTTGGCTCAATTTGATGCAATTAAGAAAATTGCAGATGAAGGTCCCTGTGTTATCGTTGGAAGGTGTGCAGATTATGCGCTTTCCGAATATAAAAACTGCCTGAATATTTTTATTCACGGTGATGAAAAGTGTAAAATCAATCGTATCATGGAAAAATATAATCTCAGTGAAACAAAGGCCAAAGATATGATGATAAAAAAAGATAAACAAAGACAAAGTTATTACAATTATTATTCATCCAAAAAATGGGGTAGAGCAGATTCTTATGATTTATCCATCAACAGTTCTATTTTAGGTATCGAAGGTTCTGTTAATCTGATTAAACAATTTATCTTTGATTATGAAAATAAATAATGCTTATTAAATGACCGGTTTCAAAACTGAGACTTCGTCTTCAGACAGTTGAAACCGGTCATTATTTTTGTTCGCTCATGATGCTAAAAAAGACATGTTTTAATCAGCATCAGAACGTAACTTGACAGCATTACGTGCCATTCTTCGTCGTGAATCAGATTGCGCAGCGTAATGCTTTCGTGTTGTATTGACGTCTTTGTGACCTAATACATCTGCAACCAGATAAATATCTCCGGTTTCCTGATATAAACTGGTTCCATATGTACTACGTAGCTTATGAGGCGTAATTTTCTTTAATGATGTCACTTTCTCCGCATATTTTTTTACCATTTTTTCAACGGCACGAACAGTAATTCTTTTATTCTGCATGGATAAAAAGAGCGCATCTTCATGTCCGGAAAGCGGAATAATTTCATTTCTCTGTAAGAGATAGGCTTGTAACGCTTCTTCGACTTCATCTCCGAAATATACAACCGCTTCATAACCGCCTTTTCTTTGAATTTTAATACCGCAATTATCGAAATCAACATCATGGATATCCAGTCCTACACATTCTGAAACACGAATACCGGTGCCTAAGAGAAGTGTAAGGATTGCAAGATCTCTTATCTTTGTTTTATTATGATAACGCAATTCGTTTTCGGTCAAATTATCACCATTTTCAACAGCCTCCAATAATATGGCAACTTCATTGGGATCTAATCGGATGATTTCTTTTTCGTGAATCTTGGGCGATTTAATCATAGATGCAGGATTTTTTTTTATTTTTTCTCCGGTATAGTAATAGTTGTAAAAACTTTTTAATGAAGCAATCTTGCGAGCCTTTCCCTGTTCATCATTCGAATAGGCCTTACCGTCTTTTTCATAATAAGTCAGATATTCCATATATTCTTCAATATCATCTTTCGTCACCTGATCTAATATTTCTATTTTAAAATCACGGATATCCTGTTTTTTTAATGTAGGATTACTTTCGTGCAAAAACTCAAAAAAGATACGCAAATCAAGTGCATAGCCAAGTTTTGTTCTTGCAGACATCGTATTGTCCATACCAAGAAAAAATGACTTACAAAAAGATGGCAATGTTTCCATGACTTCACGAAGCTTTTTAGTCTGATTTATTTTTACTTGTTCATGATAATTCATTTCGTTTAAATTCATATTTCTTTTAGCTCCTTAAATTTATGAAATTATTTTATTTGACGTTAGATTCACGAAATATATTTTTATTATAATCTATTTTTTCATACTCCCAATACATTAATAAGATGATAATAGTCTTTTGAAAAAGAAAAATATTATATATAAAAAAGAAATCATAATGTTTCGTAGAATTTTAAAAATTCATATGTTATAATTCATATAAGTCGTAACAAGGAGATGGAATATTTTGAAATTTCAATGGGATAAAAAATATTTATACTGGGGCATCACAGCATTTTGTGTAATTGCTTTATCTATCGTTTTCTATTATGTACTTTTTCATCCAACTAAATTTTTTCAGTTCTTCTCATCAATCGCAAAAACATGCGCTCCCATAATATCGGGACTTGTTTTAGCTTACTTATTAACACCAATTTGTACCTTTTTTGAAAATTATCTTTTAATTCCAATTTATAAAAAATGTAATTTAAATATAAATGATGTTAAACCGAAAAAAAGAATTCGAAGCTTAGCTATTTTATTGACCTTGTTCGTTGTCATTTATTTACTTTACATTTTCTTTTCCATTGTATTAAAAGAAATAATATCCAGTATTCAAAGCATTGTTTTGCAGTTTCCGATATATGTAAAAAATCTCGAAAAATGGATTGATTCAACGTTATCACTTAACAAAGATATTGAAACATTTGCTAATAATATGCTTGATACCTACTATGTTGAATTAAATGACTGGTTAAATAACAGTTTATTGCCACAAGTCAATGTCATCGTAAAAGAAGTATCATTAAGCTTAATTAGTGTTGTGAAAGGCTTATGGAACCTCATTATTGGTCTAATTGTTTCCGTTTATGTACTTTTTAGTAAAGAGCAGTTTGCCGGACAAAGCAAAAAAATAATATATGCCTTTTTTTCTAAAAAGAAAGCAAATGAAATTATCAGTGATATTCGTTATGCAAATAAAACCTTTGGTGCCTATGTCAGTGGAAAAATCATTGATTCTATAATAATTGGCTTTTTATGTTTCTTTTTAATGAAACTGCTAAAAATAAATTATCCTATATTAATCAGTGTAATTATCGGTATAACAAATATCATTCCGTTTTTTGGTCCTTTTATTGGTGCAGTTCCAAGCATATTATTGATTTTATTAATTAATCCGTTTAATGGTATTAAATTTTTGATTCTAATTATTTTATTACAGACTTTTGACGGTAATATACTTGGTCCTAAAATACTTGGAGATTCAACCGGTCTGTCAAGTTTCTGGGTTATTTTCTCCATTACTTTATTTGGCGCTTATTTTGGTATCATCGGAATGGCAATCGGTGTACCAATTTTTGCTCTCATTTACGCAGCCTTTAAACGAAAAGTGAATCGCAATTTATTATCGAAAAATCTGCCTACGAATACGCTTGAATATCATTATCTTAGTAAAGTATCAGAAGATAATACACTCGTTCCCTTAACAGAAGAAGAGAAGCGCAATTCAAGAAAAGCTGTAAATAAAGATACCAAATTCAAAAGAATATTAAATACGACAGATCATAAGAAAACAAATCATTTCAATGATGACTGAAAACTCAATTGGCTGGTATCTTATAAAAAAGCACAGTGTTTGTTATTAATTTAACACAAAATTAGTTAAATAAAACTGCAGACAACATTGATAATAAATATTTTATATTATAAAGGAACCTATTTAAATGAAATTTGTAATTCAAAACGTATTAAATGCATCTGTGTCAGTTGACCAGAATGTTGTTGGACAAATTAATCAGGGTTATGTGGTGTTCATTGGCATATCAAATAAAGACAATGAAGAAACTGCCAATAAAATGATACAAAAAATGTTAAATCTACGAATTTTTAAGGATGAAAACGGCAAAACCAATTTGTCTTTGGGACAAGTTTCCGGAGATTTAATGTTAATTTCACAATTTACTTTATATGCACATTGTAAACACGGAAATCGACCGTCATTTATAAACGCAGGTAAACCGGAACATGCACAAAATCTTTATAATTATATCATTGAACAATGCCGGTTAAAAGTTTCAAACGTACAAACAGGTATATTTGGTGCTGATATGAAGGTCAGCTTAATCAATGATGGTCCATTTACAATTATATTGGATTCGGATGAACTTTTCGGCATATAGCAACAATCAATATATATATTATTTGAATTGTACTTTATAATACATGCACTATTCGTTAAACTGTCCTTTTGCGAATAGTTCCAAATCCATATACCTACAATACTACATTGTTTTTCATATTGCAAGACCTCTTTTCTTTGCAATATCATATCTAAAAAAATAGATACAATCATTTAAATTAATTAAAAGGAGAACTATATATGGACATGGATGAAAATATGAATCTAAGCTCCAAAGAATTCGTTGCATTCAATAGAAAACTATTAAGAGATTTAATTCAAATAAAAAACACAATCGAAAATGACGAAAAAGAAAAAGCATTAGAAATGCTAAGAGACCTAATCGTCGATACTGAATGCGATATTCAAGCATAAAATATTAAAGACAAAAGGCAAAAGAATCAAATTCTCTTCTGCCTTTTAATCTTTACTCATATCGCAGCGCTTCAATCGGGTTCATTTTAGCTGCCTTATTAGCCGGATAATATCCAAAAGTCACACCAATTAACATAGAAAATACAACTGAGAATATAATACTTTGGACAGATGCACTGGCATCGTACCCCAAGATAGTCACTGCTGCAGAGCCCAGTATAATTCCCAATACAATACCTATAAAACCTCCTACCAGACATATTACAACAGATTCTGTGATAAATTGTAATCTAATTGATGCATTTGTTGCTCCAAGTGCTTTACGTGTACCAATTTCTCTTGTTCTTTCTGTGATGGAAACAAGCATGATATTCATAACACCTATTCCTCCAACCAACAAAGATATGCCTGCAATAATAGAAATCGCAATGGAAATAGTCGATAACATTTCTGTCATACTTTCCAACATACTCTCCATACTGGTAACGTTTACCTCATAGTTTTCGTTTTTGGCATAATATACATTAAAAAAATACTTAGTCTGTTCCATAAACGTTTCATTATCGGTATCCGTTGTGGTAACAATTGTAAACTGTGTATAACCCTCCTCTGAATGATTTTGTTCTTTCGCTGTCTTTAAAGGAAGATATACATCTGTCGTCACATCTTCATCTGATTCCGATGTAAACATAGAGTTCTCTTCATATTCATATACTCCTACAATGGTATATGTATAATACTTACCATTTATATTGATATTGATTGCTGATTCTAATGCATTATAATTATCTCCATCAAAAAGATTTTTGACAAGCTTTTCTGAAACCAGTACGACTTTTCTGCCTTCTTCCTGGTCTCTATCAGTTAAACTTCTACCTGATAACAGAGTTAATTCATTGATACTCAAATACCCGATATTAACTCCGACAATATTCACATTTGCAGACAGATTACCATCTTCTGCTGTTCCGCTTCCAATGCTTTCACTAATGGAAATGGCATCAATATTGTCAGGATACTCTTCTTTATAAGCGGACAACATTTCATCTGTAATATAGTCATCACTTGTCATGGATTTTCGAAATCCGGCTCCGAAACGCATACCACTTTCCGTAACTTCTTCCGAATAACTCTTTTGCTTAAGTCCCACCGTCAAATTATTCGCTCCCATTTCCTGCATGGAAGATGTAACCGAAGTATTTAACGAGTTCCCTACCGTCATAATCGCAATTACAGAAGCAATGCCGATAATAATGCCAAGCATTGTTAAAAAAGCCCGCATTTTATTTGATTTCAATCCTGATAGAGCCAGGAGAATATTTTCACCGATTAACATAGTTATTGCTTTCTCCTTTCTCCGACAATCTCTCCGTCTTTTAACGTAATGATACGTTCTGTTTCTTCTGCAAGTTCCGGAGAATGAGTAATCAAAATAATCGTTTTTCCCTGCTCCTTATGCAATTTATGAAAAATATCCATAATCTTTCTTCCTGTTTTGGAATCCAGTGCACCTGTCGGTTCATCCGCAAGTATGATAGAAGGATTGTTTGCCATAGCTCTTGCAATGGCAACTCGTTGTTTTTGGCCACCGGATAATTCATCAGGATTATGCATCATACGATCTGACATATCTACAATATCTAATAATTCTTTAGCGCGCTCCAATCTATCTTTTTTTTTCATACCTGCGTATAGCATAGGTAATTTCACATTTTTTAAAGCACTGGTTCTTGCAACTAAATTGTAGGTTTGAAAAACAAAACCAATCTTTTTATTTCTTATACCGGACAATTCCCAATCTTTCGCTTTTTCAATATCAACTCCATCTAAATTATAATAACCATCTGTTGGTCGGTCTAAAACCCCAATGATATTCATAAATGTAGATTTTCCTGAGCCGGATGCACCGACAATCGATAAAAACTCTCCTTTATCAACTGTAAGATTTAATCCATGAAGTATTTCCAATTCATTCGGAGTATTCAGATAAAAGCTTTTTCGAATATTTTTTAAATCTAACATGACTGCCATAGCTTAAATCCTCCTAAAATCCACCACCGGGCATTCCACCGCCAAAACCACCGGACATACCGCCTCCACCGGATCTATTACCACCGCCGGGCATGCCATCACCACCGGGCATCATCATTTCATCAGAAAAACCTTTACTTGAATTATCACCGGATGATGCCGTGGCTACAATCTTCATTCCTTCGTATAATTCATCACTGATAATTTCTGTATAATAATCATTTTCCATACCGGTTTCTACATATAACCTTTTTGTTGTAGTGTTAACTTCATTAGTGTTTTCATTAGTATTTTCTTTGGTATTATCTTTTGTATTATCTTTTGTATTATCTTTGGTGTTTTCATTGTTATTATCATTACCATTTCCCTTACCGTTTAAGTTAAAACGATTATCATTTTGAACTGTCTCATCCATGATTTCAATGTATGTATTTCCATCCTCATCTGTCTGAATACAATCATAGGCAACTGCATATACATCCTCAGCCGATTGCAAAATAATACTTGTTTTTGCTGTCATACCAATTCGAATTCGTTCATCATAATCATTCAATACAATCTGTATTTCATATCCGCTTGAAGAAGATGTGTTTCCGCCCATTGAGTTTGCCGTATTTGCATTGGATTCTGCTGACGAATCAGGAGTTGGGGCTACAAAAGATACAACTCCTTGTAATTCATCATCATCAGTTGCATCTGTTTTAATTACGGCTTTTAAATCCTTACTAATATCCGAAATATCATATTATCAACGGATGCATCTACAATAAAATGTTCCATATCTTCTACTACAAATAAGGTTCCACCCTCATATTGATCTCCGGCTTCCACATTAATAGTCGTAATCACGCCACTGATTGGAGATGTAACAACTACTTCACCAAGTTTTTCTTCTACGTTTTGTACCTGATCATTTTCCGTTATTTTACTATTTTTTTGCTCCAATGAAGTAATCTGATAATTATATTTTGATTCTTCAATCTGTTTAGCATTCTTTTCGTTTGTCTCTGTCTGCGTATTTATTTTTCCATAATATGCACCATATGCTGCATCTGCCTGACTAGAATACTCTTCATAACTTGCAAGTGCCTGGCTCTCTTTTTGTTTTGCTGTATCTATTTTACTTTGTGCAACTGTTAAAGGATTTTCATATTGCAAAACTGTATTATCATAGTTCGATTTTGCCAGTTGCAGCGTATCATATAAATCACTTGTTAATTGTACATCACTTACTGCTTCTGCTTTATCATATTCTGCCTGCGCAGCATCCAACAACGTCTTTGCATCTGCTACTTTTGTGCTCCACCCTTCGGTTTCAGCCTGTGTTTTTAATGTATCATATTCACTTAGTGCAGTTTGTACTTCAGTCTGGGCAGTCTGATATTCTGATAAAGCCGAATCCCTTTTTACGCATAAAGTATTATAATTACTCAAAGCAATATTAACGTCTTCTTGTAATCCGGCAGCCTGATTATTATAGTTATTCTGGGCATCCTCGACTGCTTTGGCAGCATCGCTAAGTGTTTTTTGATTTTTCAAAGAATTGATTTCCAGACTATTTTCTGCCGTTTCCAGTTCTTTTTCTAAATCAGAACTATCAAACGTTATTATGGTATCACCTGCATTGACATAATCCCCCACACAAACATTGACTTCTTTGATTTCCGTATTTGTTAATGAAGTGGATACACTTCTCTTATCTGCACTCGCAATGGTTCCGGTAACACTGATAGATGATGTTAAGTCCCTTTTACTTAATGTAGTTGTCAATGGAACATTTGCACGCTCATTTATAATATTTTTCATAGCATTTCTTTTATTAAAAAAACATATTACAAAAATGATTAATATTAAAATGAGTATAATAAAAAAGCATAACTTTTTATGATTATTTACCAAAACGAAAAAATTTGATAATATACTTTTTTTATCCTGATTGATATTTCCTGTTTTTTTATTCTCACCCATCTCTTTAGTTTTTTTTGTAGACAAAATATTATTTAGCATAAAAAAATACCTCCTAATTTTAGAAGATATTTTAATAAAAAAATTTGAAGACATTTTTAAAAGTATGTGATAAAAATGTGAAAATTTTCCATATTAGGAAATTATAATATTCAGGAAAACATATAGAAATCTATTAATAGTTTAATTAATAGTTCACTTATTACTTCAATTCATCCGAATAATAAGGCAGCATAATATAGGTTCCGTTTGTGATATGCTCACCATTGATTTTATTAATCTGCTGGATTTCTTTTGCATATTCTTTCACACAACTGTAATGATCATAGTCAATATTTGCCTCAGCAATATTCCACAAGGTATCTCCGGGAACGATGCAGTAGTTAGCATAATATTTGTAATCACTTGCACCTTTAGAGGAATTAGCTTTCGCGTTCATGGAAAAAACAGAACCGGTAAAAACAATAACAAATAATGCAGTCATCACTGAGAAAAATAATTTTCTCTTCAATTCCTGTCTTTTTCTTTTCTTATATGAAATCCTTTTAACATATATACTGTCTTTCTCTCGTATTTCATTTTTAATTTCATTTCTCATATCGATCTCTCCTCTTTTGATTTTGCAAACCAATCAATACCGAACATCAGTTGTGAACATTTGTTCTATATTTTGAATTATAAGAACATTTGTTTGTTTTGTCAAGTAAAATTCGAACAAATTTTCGGAATATATGTTTGCTTTTTTCTTTTGACAATGTTATACTAATTATAGTAATAAAGATACATACGTTTACATGATATTGATTTTATTCAATTTTATTGCAATTTACATTTTTAATTTCTGGAGGTTCTTTATATGAGTCAGGGAAAAATTTCTACCAAACAACAACAAATCCTGGAATTTATGAAAGATGAGATTTTGGCCAAAGGTTATCCGCCGTCAGTACGGGAAATATGTGAAGCTGTTAATTTAAAATCGACATCATCCGTGCATTCTCATTTAGAAACATTAGAAAAAAACGGTTATATTCGTCGTGATCCTACCAAACCTCGCGCTATTGAAATTGTCGATGATGGATTTCAGATGGTACGTCGCGAGACATCAAGCATTCCGATTATCGGAACGGTTGCTGCCGGTCAGCCCATTTTTGCTCAACAAAATATAGAAGGCTATTTTCCTATCCCTGCTGATTTCATTCCTTCCGGAACAGGTGATACCTTTGTTTTAAGAGTAAAAGGTGAAAGCATGATTAATGTCGGCATTTTTGAAGGAGATCAGATTTTTGTCCAGCAATGCAATAATGTCAGAAATGGTGATATTGTTGTGGCTCTGGTTGAAGATTCGGCTACTGTCAAGACATTTTATAAAGAAAACGGACACATCCGCTTACAGCCTGAAAATGACACGATGGAGCCCATCATTGTCGATGATTGTACGATTTTAGGCAAAGTATTCGGAGTGTTCCGTTTGTGTTGATTTTCATATATATCGATATATATAATGTGAAAAAGCGTCTGCAGACTTACATCATATCTGCAGGCGCTTTTTATAGCGGATGATTCAAATATAATTTAGGACAATTATATGTTATCTTAAACATTAAGCATTCATCCATTTTAATAAAACAGATTTCTTAATAAAAACAACTATACTCAATTTTTAGTATGTACATGATAAACCCTTATTTTGATACAGCATAAAAACTGTCTTTTAAAGTGCTAAAATCACTATTATCCCACTGTGCAAAGGTAATTACGGCAATACGGGTTCCTTTTTTTACCGCATAAACTCTTTCGTATACTTTATGTCCGGAAAAATCACCGGAAATAGAAATAGCTTTACGCTTTTTACCCATAAAGTTTTCTTCAATCACACTCATGTCTGTTACGGTAATGCCCATTGATTCTAAGGATGCTTTTAAATCATCATTTGCAGCAGAATCAATATAATCATCTTCTGAAAACATCGACTGTGCTAACTCAAGTTTTTGGACATTAATATTAACGGTATCCATTCCATTTGAATGTACAGCCATCATATCTACATAATAGCTTTTTTCCGTAAAATACTTTTTATAATCTTCGCCAACCATATCTTTTGTCATATCATTTACTTCTAAAATCTGTTCTTCATTATAAAAATTCCAGTTCTTGTCCAGTTCACATCCAATTCCGATAAAACTGTTTTCATACACATTACCGTTGACTGTTCCCAAAAGGAAATCCTTATCATCAGAATTTCCGCATGCTACCATTGAAATCATGATTCCAATAATCATAATTAACGTTAAAATTTTTTTCTTCACTTGTCTTTCTCCCTCATAAGTTAAAATTTTATTTAAAAGTTATATCCAATTATCCATGGAACAAACTTTTATAACTGTGTAATATCCATTCTCTTTCCATCTCTCCAAATTCTTTCCAAATCATAGAAAAGTCGGTTTTCTTTATCAAAAATATGGATTACAATATCACGATAATCCAATAAAATCCAGTTACCGCTCTCATATCCTTCACATTGTTTTTTATCAATTCCCATTCTTCCAAGCTTTTCTTCTACATTATCACACAAAGCCTGAACCTGGTTACGGTTGGAACCGGATACCATAATAAAATAATCTGCAAGTGTTGATATTTCGGTAATATCAATCACACTGATGTCTTCTCCTTTTTTGTCCTCTAAAGCCTCAATCACAGCTTTTACCATAGTAAGAGATGTTATTTCCTGATTGCTCATACTTCCTCCTGATTTGACAATAATTTTTTATAATAATGATAAGTTTCCTGTGTTTTTATATCGAGTTCCGCATTTTTATCTTTTAAATACGAAAGCGTACTCTCCAGAATTAACAAAATCGTTTGATCCGGATTACGAAATGCCAATTTCCGGACTTCATCAAGCATTGGTAATGGGCGTCTGTTTGGTTCAATATAATCCGCAATATAAAGAATTTTATCCAATAACGACATCTTTGGCTTACCGGTTGTGTGGCACGCAATGGCCGAAAAAATATCTTCATCGTCAATATGAAAAACGTCTTTTAAGCGATACGCTCCGAGTTTTGCATGGATTAATTCCGGATTTTTTTCCTCGGCAGAGTTTAAAATGATTTGATACTTTTTACAAAGATTACGTTTTTCGTCTGTAGGAATACACTTGGCATTATCATGCAATAATCCTGCCAAATAAGCCTTTTTCATGTTGGCACCATATGACATAGCCAGGCAAAGTGAAACGTCTGCTACGCCCTTTGTATGGACATATCGTTTACGGTCCAAATCCTTTTTTAATCTTTTTCTAATATTTTTATAAAGTTCGTCATCAGTATTTAATGATTCCAAATTATAATCTCCCGATGTTACTGTATTAATTGTTTAAGCAAAATGTGCACTAATTGATATATAACTGTCTTTTTTGTATTATTTTATACACGTTTTTCGGCAACTTATCAGCGACTGCTTCCGGCTCCATAATATGTTCCCGAATCCATGTCGATGAAATATCAATCTTATCCATATGCATGAGATATATTTTAGCCCGGTATATTTCTTCCAAATCTGCTTTTTTTGCTTCAAGTGCATGTAAATCGCAGTCATCGCGCACCGAAACTAATAAGCATACATGCTCAAAAATAATCTCCGGATGGTACCACTTTTCAATAGAAAACAGAGAATCAGCACCCATAATAAAGAAATATCTATGTTCCGGATGTTCTTCATGGAGTTGTTGTACCGTATTGCAGGTATAAGAATTTCCTCCGGCATCCATTTCAATATAAGATATCTCAAAACGTGGTTCATTTGCTATTGCTGCAAGAACCATGTCTACACGATCCTGATCATCAGTAATCTTACGTCCGCTTTTCATCCATGGAATATGATTCGGTATAAATAAAACCCGATCCAGCCCGAACTCTGTCAAAGCCTGTTTTGCCAATAAAAGATGACCATTGTGAATCGGATCAAACGTTCCACCCATTAAACCGATTTTCGCCATACTAATTCCCCTTATCTGGGTAATTCAATTTTTTTATGATCTTTATTTTCTTTATATAATACAATTTTCTTTCCGATTACCTGTACTACTTCGGAATGTGTGCGCTCAGCCAGAACCGCGGCAATCTCACGCGGATCATCCAGGCAGTTTTTTAAAACTGCAATTTTGATCAATTCATGTGTGTTAAACGCTTCATTGACTGCATTAGTCACTTCCGGTGTCAGACTGGATTTTCCAACTTGGAATATCGGTTCGATATTCATTGCCAGACCTTTTAAATATGCTCTTTGTTTACTGGTCATAGTTTTATCCTCATTTACTATAATTTCATAGAGATTTCATGCTATACAACTGCGCATTTTTCGCAATCCACGAACACTCTATACTGCCTTAAAGTGCCGTACTTACGACATTTTATTGGGTATTCAATGTCCGATATATCAATTAAATCATTGCTAATTTGCGCAAGCACATTCGTAAATTATACTTTTGACACTTATATGATGTAAATAGATTGCTCCATTGCTTGCGCAATTCTCGCAATCTATGAACACCTCATACTCATAAAATGTTGTATTTTCGCTATTTTATTTCGTATTCGGTGTTCAGGGTGTCAATATTACATCAAATTATTTATAATAATCAAACTTTAATCCATACATCCGTACGGTGTCGCCTTCTTTGATATTTAATTCTTCCAGCTTGTCCAGAATCTCATTTTCTTTCATAAAACGCTGGAAAAAGGCAAATCCTTTTTCGCTTTCCAGATTCGTGTAACCAAGCATCTTTTCAATACGTGGTCCTTCTACCACGTACTCATTTTCTTCTTCATCGTAATATACTTCAAAAGGCTCATTTCCTGAAATAAACATTTCATCCGGATTGATTTCCGATTCAAACACAATCGGTGGTTCATCAATCTCATCCAACATACCTTTTACTGCATATAACAGCTCATTTAAGCCTTGTCCGGTCACACCTGATATGGGGAATACTTTTATTCCTTTCGGCTCAAATTCAGCCTTCAGTGCAGCAATTGGATCCTCTGCACCCTCATAAATAGCATCAATTTTGTTGGCTGCAATGATCTGCGGACGATGTGCAATATCAGCATTATAAGCTTCCAATTCCTTGTTGATTGTATAAACATCTTCAATAGGATTTCTGCCTTCTGTTCCTGCAGCATCTACCATATGAATGATGACACGTGTTCTTTCAATATGGCGTAAAAACTCATGTCCGAGACCGACACCTTCTGATGCGCCTTCAATCAGTCCGGGAATATCGGCAATTACAAAACCGCCGCCTTCTAAATCTACGACACCAAGATGGGGATTTAAGGTCGTAAAATGATAATTTGCAACCTTGGGACGTGCATTGGTTACACGGCTTAATAACGTGGATTTTCCGACATTTGGATAACCAACCAGACCGACATCTGCGATTACCTTTAATTCCATCAGAATGTTTAATTCTTTTGCAGGTTGTCCCGGTTGGGCATATTTGGGAGCCTGCATGGTACTTGTAGCATAGTGCTGGTTTCCGTTTCCGCCTTTTCCGCCGGTAAGTAGCACAATCCTTCTGTTATCGCCGGACATATCGGCAATAATCTTACCGCTTTCTTCTTCTTTTAAAACGGTGCCTTCGGGTACCTTTATGACAATATCCTTACCGTTTTTTCCTCTGCAATTTCTTTTTCCACCCTGTTCACCATGCTCTGCACAGTATTTTCTGATGTGCCTGAAGTCAGTCAACGTATTTAATCCTTCATCGATTTCAACAATTACACTGCCTCCATCGCCTCCATCACCGCCGTCAGGACCGCCGTTTGGCACATACTTTTCACGACGGAACGACACATGTCCGTCTCCGCCTTTACCGCTTCTGACATAGATTTTAGCTCTATCTGCAAACATAAAAAACTCCTCTATAGCATCTCATCAAAACGAATTATAATCTGTGATATATATGGAATACTCCATTGCCACACAATTCTTGCACTCCACGGAACACCTTATACTACCATAAAATACCGTATTTATGCCATTTTATTCCGAATTCGGTATCTGTAATTCATTTTATGAGAATAAAAAGAGCCTCAAACCGCGTGGTTTGAAGCTCTCAGTTTCATCGAATTAGTCTTCTACCGGATATACGGAAGCCTGTTTTTTGTCTCTTCCTTTTCTTTCGAATCTTAATACGCCATCAACTAAAGCGAATAATGTATCATCTCCGCCTTTTCCTACATTAACACCGGGATGAATTTTGGTTCCACGCTGTCTATATAAAATGTTTCCGGCTTTAACGAACTGTCCGTCAGCTCTTTTCGCACCTAATCTCTTAGATTCGGAATCTCTACCGTTCTTTGTAGAGCCCACACCTTTTTTATGAGCGAAAAATTGAAGGTTCATTTTTAACATAGGTATTACACCTCCTTGATTCTCAATGTAACAAAATTATCGTACTCTTCTGCGATACCCTCAAATCCCAAATATGCTGATGCCAAAAGCAGGCTTGCATCATGTGATGGAGTATCTTTAATCAGAAATTTCATATAACCGGTTTCTTCATCATATTTCTGTTCAAAAGAATCCTGACAAAATTTCTCAATTGCATTTTGGGTATTCACTGCCAAAACAGAAACGGATGCACATACAATATCGCTTCCGTATTCAGCACTTTCAGCATGTCCGGATACCTCAAATCCTTTCACAACATGGGATGACTTATCGCAAAAAATCTTTATGGCTGTCATTTATGCCACCTTTAAATTAAGCATTAATTTTCTCAATTTTAACCTGAGTGTATGCTTGTCTATGACCATTTTTCTTGTGATAACCTGATTTTCTCTTATATTTGTAAACGATAACTTTTTTACCTTTACCCTGACCCATAACAGTTGCTGTAACTGTAGATGAAGCAACGTCAGCACCAACCTTTAAGCCGTTATCACTTACTGCAAGAACCTGGTCAAATGTTACAGTACTGCCATCTTCAACATCTAATTTTTCAATTTTAACGATGTCACCTTCGGAAACTTTGTACTGTTTTCCACCTGTTGCAATAATTGCGTACATAAGGCACCTCCTACTAATTACTCGCTGACTTCGGTGATATCAGAAGACATACTTTTACCTCGTCATGCGGCATACCGTAGTATAATATCATGCATTCTCATGATTTGTCAAGCAGTTCAAATGCATTTTTTGTAAAGAAATATACCATAACCTGACAGCGAGAGGAAAACTCTGCTGTATCCAGTAATTGTCGGCATTCTTCTTTTGTATAAAAGGCTGCCTGTATCTTTTCATTTTCCGACGTATGATCCTCAATATTACCTTCTGCTTCCAATACAACAATCTGTGTCCGGATATCTGAGATAGACACAGCAGCAAAAGACGGATTTAGGATGTCAATAATCCGTTTCAACTGCAACCCGGTCTCTTCATATAATTCACGTCGGATACAATCTTCTATGGTTTCTCCGGGCTCAATCATGCCTGCACACAAGTTATAAATTTCTTTATTGATACCCATACGAAATTCTTTTAATAACAAAAGTTTTCCGTCTTTTAGCACGGCCATTGAAATACCGCTTGTTGAATTTCCCAAATCCGCAGGACTGTCAATCTCGTGATGGCTCACAATCTCATATTTCTTTTCTCTACCCTTTTTATTTTCATAGATCAGTTCATATTTTTTGAGATATCTTCCATCGTCTTTTTTGTCAATTCTCAATAATTTCATATAATTCTGCCTCTTTTATCTTGGACAAAAGTAAAACATCCTTCTTTTGTCTGGTAATTTCTACCAATCCCAGCTTTGTAACATCTATAACATCGGCTTTGTTACAATCTAAGGAAAGTCTATTCTTTAACAACATCATAAACTCTTCTTCGTCCTTTTTTGATGTCACATTAATAAAATCAACCACAATAATGCCACTGATATTGTTGACAGAGAGAAGAAAAGGAATAATTTCAGCCGCTTCTAAGTTTGTTTTTCTGACAAGCTCTGACTTACTCATCTTTTGAATATTTTTACCGGAATTCACATCAATTACCGTCAAAGCCTCAGTGGGTTCCACAACAAGATATCCGCCGGATTTTAACCATATTTTCTTAGAAATCATACTATGAAGCCGGGACTTTATTTCATAAAGCAACGAAAGTGGGAGCTTTTGTTTTTCATCATAAAAAGCCAAAACCTCTGACACACAGGAAGGAAGAATGGATTTTAAATAGTCATATTCTTCTGCCGAATCGGTAACAATTCTGTCTGTCTTTAAGAAATCAATTTTTGACAAAGATCGAATCACAAAATCTGATTTATCATGGATACAACTAAAGCAGGTCCTGCTTTTGGCTTTTAAAACAATTTGATGCATTTCTTCCGATAATTTGCATAGTTCATTTTTAAGTAACTCAAGTTCTCCTTCCGAAAGAGCAGATACATTGGAGCGAATGATGTAAGAAAATGCTTTGTCACATACATCGGTTAATGTCTGTTTTATGACTTTTTTTTGCACATCTTTGATTTTTTTCGAAAAATGGATGCCACCGGGTGTATTGGTTACCACACAATAGATTCCGGGAAGCGATAACTCTGCAGACAACATTGCTTCTTTTGTTTTTAAAGGAGCCGTCTTCAACTGTACCGGTAATACCATACCGTTTTTGATAACAATCTCCTGTGTCTGATGCTTATTGGGATTTGGTAAAAAGCCCTGTTTTCCTTTTTCATATTCTACAAAGGAAGCATCCAGATTCCGAACTGTATTTGCCACACATCCGACATATATTTTTCCGGGAAGCATGGTACTTTCCGTACAAAAATCTGCCAGTCTGAGCATATTATCCTGAATTGCGAAAAAACCTCTCGTATTTCCGATATTAGTAAATACAACCTGTTCTCCCATTTATAAATCCTCACCAACTGCATCAAGTGAAATCAGTTGACCATTGTGGTCACGTGTATAGGTTTCTTCTCTGGTAATGACAAATTCAAATGCTTCCGGTTCCATATGCAAAAACTGATAGTATGCATCCATAACAAGTCCCGGTTTAATATTACCACTGCTGCTGGCATCAACTAAAAGATATATTGAATCTGCATCTGCTTTATAATCAAATATAAACTCTTTCAGGTTAAGAACCTTGGAACTTTTCTTAGTTTCCTTTTCTATCAAAATTTCATCCTGTGACATGAAACAATCAAATTCTTTCGTAAACGAAAAACCTTCCCTCTCATGTCCTTTTCTGATTTTAATCGTATAAGAAGCTGCCGCAACACTTGCCATGGCATTTCCGGCATCCTTAGGAAGTACTTTCACTGAAAGAATATCGACACCTTCCACCATTACAGCCTGCAGGCGCTTTTTACATTCTGCCGTTTTAACCTCTGTTGTAAATTCCAGATCGGCATATTCGCCGTTACTAAACAATCCAACTCCCAACGGCGCGGCAAAGGATAAAATCTGATGTGGACTAAAACCGGTCGAATAAGCAACCGGCAACCCCGCGCGGCGAATGGCTTTCTGAAAATACCGCATCATATCCAGATGACCGATAAAAACCATGGAACTGTATTTTGAAAATTTAATTCTGTATTTCATAAAACACTCTGACTTTCTGTAAAATTCTGCTCGCTTTTTTTGTTTCCGAAAAGCTTTGTATATTCTACTCGCAGACTGTATACCAATGTCTGCTATTATGCCGGTATCCAACCCAAAAGCTTCTGTGATGGAATTTGCCAAACTCTCAGAAACACATAAATAAACATAAAATTATTTCTTCTTATCAAAACAGATTCCCGTTTGAAAACGTGCAGCACCGCACCCCTGACACTGCATCTTGCAATTTGGTGTCACGGTTTCAGCTTTAGCTCTTTCCCATTCTCTAATAAAGAAAGCCTTCTCGACGCCACAACTGATAAAATCCCATGGGAGAACTTCCTCTACAGACCTTTCTCTTGTCGTATAGAAATCAACATTGAGACCACATTCCTCAAATGCTTCATCCCACAGCTCTTTCTTAAAATATTCACTCCACGCATCATAAAAACAACCTTTTTGGTATGCTTTATAGATGACATCACTAATCCGGCGGTCACCACGTGCAAAAGCACCTTCTAATACCGATACATCCGCCTCATGATAAATATAACGAATACTTTTCTTGTTTAATTGCTCTAAAACCGTATCCTTTAGTGTATGCGCCTTATCCAGAAATTCCTGCTCATATCCCATAGGAGCCCACTGGAACGGCGTAAACGGCTTAGGAATAAAAAAGGATGTGCTGATGGTAATCTGAACCTTACCGTTACGCTTTTCTTTCGGAACCGTCTCATAATATACCTTAGCAACTTCGTTTGCTAACTGAGCTATCCCTTTGACATCTGCAATGGTTTCCGTCGGCAGACCAAGCATAAAATACAATTTCACCTTATTCCATCCGCCTTCAAACGCCAATCTTGCACCATTAAGAATGACTTCTTCGGTCAATCCTTTGTTGATGACATTTCGCATACGCTGTGTTCCGGCTTCCGGAGCAAATGTCAGACTGCTTTTTTTCACATCCTGCACCTTGCTCATGACATCTAAGGAAAAGGCATCAATCCGCAAAGAAGGAAGTGAAATATTTACATGCTTGTCCTTACATTTTTCGATCAGAAAATCCATGAATGCCGGAAGATGGGAATAATCGCTGGAACTTAGCGAACTTAGGGATATTTCTTCATGTCCGGTATTGTCAAGCATATCTATGGCATACTCTTTTAAGAAGTCCAGAGAGCGTTCACGAACCGGACGATAGAGCTGACCTGCCTGGCAAAATCTGCACCCACGGATACATCCACGCTGAATTTCCAAAACAACACGATCCTGCGTCACTTTGATAAAAGGAACGACCGGTTTCTTGGGATAAGGAACCTGATTCACATCCGTTACCAGTTCTTTCATAATAGTCTTTGGGATATCATCATAAAGAGGATAAAACACTTTTATCGTGCCATCAGCATGATAGGTTACATCATAGAGCATCGGACAATAGATTCCGGGGATTTGTGCAGCCTTATGCAGAAAATCCATCCTGTCATATCCGTCTTTTTGACAGTTTTTGTATAAATCCAATAATGCGCGGTACTGTGTCTCTCCTTCGCCAATATAAAACAGGTCAAAAAATGCCGCAATCGGTTCCGGATTGTATGCGCAGGGACCGCCACCGATGACAATCGGATGCTCATTGGTTCTTTCCTTTGCAAAAATTGGAATATTTGATAAATCCAAAACCTGCAGGATATTGGTGTAACACATCTCATATTGAAGTGTGATACCGATAAAATCAAAATCCGAAACAGGATCCTGACTTTCCAACGCAAATAAAGGAATCTGTTCCTTTCTCATGATTGCATCCAGATCCATCCAGGGTGAATAAACACGCTCACACCACACATCTTCATAGGAATTTAATAAATCATATAAAATCTGAATGCCCAAATGTGACATTCCGATTTCATAAACATCCGGAAAACACATTACAAAACGAATCAACTCTTCCTTGTTCTCCTTCATAACGGAGTTGACTTCGCCGCCGATGTAACGCGCCGGTTTTTCAATTGTTAATAATATTTCATCATTTAATGCCAGTTTTCTCATAATCTAAAGTATACGGTATATCCTTTATAAAATCAATTACAGACACAGAATAATCAATTTGTATTTCTTTATCAAATGTCTGATAAAAGCTTTGCGGCAATTGAAAAAAAACATATCGGTCCAGTAAAACCGCAGCAAATAAAAAAACACAAAAAATCAGACGAGCTTTCAATCCATACTTTTCATCTCTCGTCTGATTCTTTCTTTTCATATATTCTGCATCTTCCGAATACAAGTTTTCTTCCGAAAACATATTGTTATTACGATGTTCAAAAATATCATGTTCGGAATACTTTCCATATCCCATAATATCCGACAGTGCGTTCATATGCACCTTATTATTTTTTTCAAATTGCTTTAACCGATGAATTTTTTCAGTCCGGTTTTCTGCTGCTTTTGCATCATTCATGATTTCCATTCCCTCCAACCATACAATCCTTTGATACATCACAAACAGGCTATGCTGTTTCTTTAATACAAACATATTCAGACAGGTTGAAAATATGAGGATGATATGAGAATGAATTTTCCAAAAAACTATTATTCTACAACCAGACTGCGGTAAAAGCATGAAAAATTACCGGTATGACAGGCAGCACCGATTTGTTTTACCCTTGCCAAAATCGTATCGTTATCACAATCAATCATGATACTCCGGATATATTGAAAATGACCGCTTGTCATGCCTTTTACCCACAATTCATTCCGGCTTCTGCTATAATACGTCATACGTCCGGTTTCACAGGTCATGTTATAAGCCTCTTCATTCATATAGGCTACCATAAGCACCTGATTGGTTTCATCATCCTGTACGACGACACATACCAGCCCGTCGGCACCTTTTTTTAGTTCCGAAAAAGGCATAATCGGCTGAAATTTACCAATTCCAGGTTCTGTTTTTACTTTGATTTTTTGTTCCATATCATTTATTCCTTATTCTAACGCACCTTTGGTACTGGGCACATCCTTACAACGGGGTTCCAATGCAACAGCCATATCCAGAGCCTTTCCAAAAGCCTTAAACATGGCCTCACAAATATGATGGTCATTCGCACCAAACAAAAATTTAAAATGCAAATTCATGCCTGCCGCATATGAGACGGAGTAGAAAAATTCTTTGATTAACTGGGTGTCCAGATCTCCCATCTTTTCTCCCCGGAATACAACATCAGAAGAGTAATAAGGTCTTCCACATAAGTCAACCGCACAAATCACAAGAGCTTCATCCATGGGAAGCACAAAATATCCATAGCGGTTAATTCCTTTTTTATCACCAACCGCTTTTGCAATGGCATTTCCTAAAACAATTCCGCAGTCTTCCACTGTATGGTGACCGTCCACTTCCAAATCACCCTTTGCTTTTAAGTCCAGATCAAAATATCCATGCTTTGCAAAACCGGATAACATATGATCAAAAAATCCGATTCCCGTAGAAATCTCAAAATCTCCCGTACCATCCAAATTCAAGGAAAGGGAGATATCGGTTTCTTTTGTTGTGCGTTTGATACTTGCTGTTCTTTCCATATATATTACCTCATTAATTATCTTTCTATTTTTGTATCTGAGAAATTTGCATATTCTATCACAGACGCGTTCTCACTTGTATGACAACGTAGCAGTACTAAATTCGCAATAAATTGCTCATTAAGTGCTGACGTTGTCATACAGTCTGTGAGTAGAATATACAAAGTTTCTCAGATACAAAATGATTTATCACAGTTGTTCTTTTAAACGATGAATAATATCCTTGATACGTTCCGATTCCATTTTCATGCTGACCTGATTGACAATCATACGGGCAGATAGTGGACAAATCTCCTCTAAAACCACAAGCCCGTTTTCTTTTAATGTCGAACCGGTTTCCACAATATCAACAATGACATCGGATAATCCCACAATCGGACCAAGCTCAACGGAACCGTTTAATTTAATGATATCAACGGTCTGATGTTTTTTATTATAAAAATAATCCTTCGCAATTTTCGGATATTTACTTGCTACACGAATCATTTCATGGTGCTGTAGTAATTCTCTTGCACTTTCCGGACCACAGACGCACATACGGCATTTCCCAAAGCCCAAATCCAATACCTCATATGCCCTTCTGCCTTCTTCCAATAAGGTGTCTTTTCCGACTACACCGATATCGGCAGCTCCATATTCTACGTAAGTTGGCACATCCGGACCTTTGGATAAGAAAAACTTTAATTTTAATTCCTCATTCACAAAGATTAATTTTCTTGTATCCTTATCTTTCATTTCATCACAATAAATACCGATCTGCTCCAACAAAGCAAGTGTTTTATTTGCCAGTCTTCCTTTGCCTAGCGCAAAAGTCAAATATCTCATATCTTCGCTCATAATCATTCTCCTAAGCCTTATATAGCTCTTTTATCCCTTTCGTGGATAATTTCACTACGGATGTATTGGGTCTTTTCTTTGCATATTCCACAAAATAAGTATCATCATGTTCTGCATCCAGTTGCAGTAACTCACAGTTTTTAGAAAGACTTCTCAACTCTCCTGCATAACGGATTGCATCACTTTCACATCCCTTTTCGTAGGTAATCAACGTCATCAAAGGATTAATATCAGGCAAAAGCTTACGTGATGCCATAGCCTGCATCAGACCATCTACGTTAATGACAAAACCGATGGATGCGGAATTTTTACCAAAGTAAGACAACAAAGCATCATAACGTCCACCCGTAACAATGGCATCACCTGTTCCATAAGTATAGCCTTTAAAAATAATACCGGTATAATAATGATATTTGCTGACCAGTCCCAAATCAAAGGAAATATACTTTTCATCATGGTAAACCTGCAATAGTTCATAAAGACGCATCAGGCGGTCAATCGCACATTTACTCTGGGCATTATGAACCAGTTCTTTAGCTTCTGATAATATTTCTACAGAACCGAATAATTCCGTGATTTTTAAAATGGAATCAACCTGTTTTTGGGACAGATTTTTATCGGAAAGCAATTCTTCCGCACCAAAATAGTTTTTATTGGAAATATTTTCTCTTAATTGTGCTTCCGTATCTTCATCCAATTGCAATTCCCTGCAAATGCCTTTAAAAAATCCGATTTCACCGATACTGATCTGAAAGTCAGACAAACCGGCAGCTTTTAAGGAAGAAACGGCAATGTGAATCATTTCCGCATCTGCCATAACGGAATCATCTCCAATTAATTCTACACCCATCTGGGTGGTTTCTTTTAACTTTCCCTGCAGATTGGACGTGTTGGTAAAGGTATTGCCAAGATACGTCAATCTGACCGGAAGAGATTCTTCCATAAAATACTTCGCTGCACATCTTCCGATGGAAGGCGTAAAATCCGGTCTCAATACTAACGTATTGCCTTCTTTATCGAAAAATTTATATAATTCCTTACTGGCTGTTGTACCAATTTCCTTGCCGAAAACATCAAAAAATTCAAACGTCGGTGTTTCAATATCCTGATAGCCAAAACGCAAAATATTTTCATGTATTTTATCCTGCAAAAAATGTTTTCTCTGACATTCATTTCCATAAATATCTCTTACACCTTCCGGCGTATGTACCACTTTTTTCATAAAAAAATTTAATCCTTCCTCATTTGCTCTATGCTTTCGCAAATTAAAGTGCTAATTCGCTAATATGCTGACGCGTTTTTTAGTATAATGAAATCCACATGATTTGTCAATCATTTTCCAAAATCTACCTATCTTTTTATTTTCCAAAATCTGCCTATCTTTTTCCCAAAAGCTATTTGCTCTTTTTTTCCAAAACGCCTACACTTTTTTCAAAATTACCTACTTAGTTTCACTTAGAAGTTGCTTACTCTGCCGAATCTGCATCGTTATCCAATACTTCCCGTTCGTTTAAGTCTTTTTGCAGTGTGTCCAGATAGGGAACAAAAAGTCCCGCTTTATGATTCAGTTCATAAGATAAATCCAATTCATCCAAACGAAAGCTTTTTCTGCCACCGTTTTGCGCTCTTTCCCAGAAAACCTGCAGATGACGGAACGGCAGATAATACAACATATCCCGATGTGTAAAATGAATCAGGAAAAAGGCAATTCCATCTTGTTTTTCAAAATCCGACATAAAAGCCACCTGATGCGGATGAATATTCTGCAGTTGAAAGGTATCGGAAGCACATTCTTTTGCATCAAAGCAGATGGGAATTCCCTGTACTGCTCCAATATAATCAACCGTCGATTTCTGGTCAAAATAGGCTAGTGTAATATGTCTGGTCTCTTTATCGATTTTAATCGGTGTAATCGGTGTCGGAACCTTTTGAATTAGGGCAAGACCTTTTTCCCTGTATTTCTCATTTGTCCGATTAATCAATTCTTCCAACGCGGAACCACGAAGTCCACGGCTATTCCATGTTCCCATCTTTTAACAACCTTACTATTTTTTCATAATCCTCTGATAACTCAGCATAAAACCGCTTGTCTGCCAGATACAAAAAATTCTCATGCCGGATCTGACAGGCAGCCGGAAAACATATTTCAAAAGAGTGTAATAAATGATGTCTAATTGGAAACGGATTAGAGTCAGCTCTGTTTCCGTATTTCGTATCACCTATTAATGGATGTCCGATGTTTGCAAGATGCGCACGGATCTGATGTGTCTTTCCGGTAATCAGCTCTACCCTGACTTCCGTATACTCTTTCCCCTGATAAGAAAAATACTCCAAAGGCTCGATTTTTGTTTTAATATAATCTCCGTCATCGCTTTTTTCATGTGATATCGAGACCTTATTTGTTTTTTCATTTTTCTTTAAATAACCGTCTAAGAACAACGGCTCAGCAATTTTCCCCAAAACGATGGTCCGATAAAACTTATGCAAGGTTCTTTCTTTCAGTATTTCGGAAAGAAATTGCAGTCCGGCAAGTGATTTCCCACACAAAACAGCTCCTGTTGTATTACGGTCAATCCGATTGGCAATAGATGGTTTAAAAGTTGATAAATCTTCGGGATTTATCATGTGTTCCGTTAACATATAACCAATCAGATATTCATTTAAGGAAACATCCTCCGGGCGAGCCTTTTGTGAAAGCATTCCTGCCGGTTTGTTAAAAATCAGAATATCATCGTCTTCATAGATAATGGATAGGGACAGCGAAGATAACCCGCTCTTTACCAGGGTTGGATAGTTTTTTTCTGCGTTATCATTCTGACCAGATCCCATGCTGCAAAACTTTGCAAAAGTATCATCCGACAAAAACAGCTTCACACAATCACCCTGTTTTAATATCTCTTTTCCGTCGGCCTTTTTTCCATTCAATGTAAAATTCTTTTTTCGAAGCATTTTATAAATAAATCCCATGGATGCATTAGATAATACTTTGCCCAGATATTTATCAAAACGCTGTCCGGCTTCATTCCGGTTTATAATCAGTTCTTTCATAATTACAATGACAGTTGAAGCATCAGAGTTAATAACGCTTCATCATTTGCTCTGTCTTCATCATCCTTTTTTTCTAAATCCGCTAATCGTTTTAAATACTCATCTTTATTTGTAAAGACACCGGCAGTTCCCTTTAAGCCGTTTTGACGGATCATGTCGGATATATGTTTTTTTAATTCATCCGCATCATTTGGATGATTGGAAATACATGCGTAAACATAACCATTTTTTACGATACATGCACAAGCTTCAAAATTCTTTTTGTATGTTGTAAATACCAGACCATATGCATGGACAAACGAATCGACTTTTTCCTTTAACATCTCATAATCTTCGGTATTACAGCCGTGATATCGCAAATACATAACCATGGAAACCGCACTTTTACTTGCCGGAAGCATGCCAAGTACAGCAACAATGGTTAAAAGATTTTTATTGCTGCCTGTCGTTACATATCCGATGACATAAAGTCCTATGGCTAATGCAAAATAAAGAACGGTAAGAAACACAACCATTTTTTTCTTATAATTATAATAGTCAAAATCTCCTTTTTGCACTTTTTTCATAATGACTTTCTCCTATTGACTTTAATTGTTTATTTCTATTTCTTTTGTTATTTCTTTTATTGTTGCTTTTATTGTTTCTTTTTCTTATATTGTTTTTATTTTCGCTTTTTTCGATTGACTGTATTGCTGTTTTTTTTACTATTTATTTTATTTGTCCTAGTATTTTCTGCTTTACTGTTATTTTTGCTATTAATAATGCTATTTTTGTTGCTATTACTATTATTGCTTTTATCACTGTTTCCGGTTTTATCGCCCCTGTCATTCTTGCGACCGTGATTTGGAGCTTTGCCCTTCTTTTCCATTTTCCTTGGTGGAATCAGGCATTTAGGTCCAAATCCGATTAAATCTTCCCGGTGCATTTTTAATAAAGCTTCTTTTACCAGTTCATAATTTTCCGGATTTTTATATTGTATCAGTGCTCTCTGCATTGCTTTTTCATGTGGATTTTTCACAACATAAACCGGTTTCATATCCCGTGGATCAATACCGGTATAATACATCACCGTTGACATGGTCGATGGCGTCGGATAAAAATCCTGAACCTGCTGAGGCATATATCCGAGATCCCTGATATATTCCGCAAGTTCTATGGCTTCTTTTAGTGTAGAACCGGGATGTGAGGACATCAGATATGGAACCAGATACTGTTTTTTTCCAATCTTTTCATTGTAATCCTCATATTTTTTCATAAAGCGCTCATAAACAGCATTTTCAGGTTTACCCATACGACAAAGCACCGCGTCGGAAATATGCTCGGGAGCAACCTTTAACTGACCACTGACATGATATTGTAGCAATTCATGGAAGAAAGTATCATCTTTGTCACAGAGAAGATAATCAAAGCGAATTCCGGAACGGATAAAAACTTTTTTCACTTTCGGAAGCTTTCGAAGCTTACGAAGTAATGAAACATAATCACTGTGATCGGCTTTTAAATTGGGACAGGGCTTTGGAAACAGACATTGCTTGTTTTTACAAACTCCGTACTGCAATTGTTTTTCACAGGAAGGAGCCCTGAAATTAGCAGTCGGTCCGCCGACATCGTGAATATATCCTTTAAATTCCGGATTCTCTGTCATATCGATTGCCTCTTTGATAATCGATTCATGGCTTCTTGTCTGCACAATTCTTCCCTGATGAAAGGTCAGCGCACAAAAATTACATCCTCCGAAACAGCCGCGATTACTGATTAAGGAAAACTGTATTTCTTTTGTGGCAGGAACTCCGCCTAAAGCATCGTAAGACGGATGTGAACGCCTCATATATGGAAGATTATAAATATCATCCATCTCCATTTCACTCAATGGATATGACGGCGGATTTTGTATCACATAAACATCATGTTCATATGATTCAATCAATGTTTTTCCGGAATATGGATCTGTATTTTCATATTGGACTGCAAAAGATTGTGCATACTGCTTCTTATCTTTCTGCATGTCCATAAAAGAAGGAAGAAATACCCCGTCGCATACATGCTCCGTATTACGTGCCTTATATACGGTTCCGCGGATAAATGTCAGATCTTTTACATCCATGCCGCTATTAAGGGCATCTGCAATCTCCACAATAGATTTTTCGCCCATTCCATAAGAAATCAGATCTGCACCGCTATCAAGTAAAATGGAACGTTTCAACGAATCAGACCAGTAATCGTAATGCGCCATCCTGCGAAGACTCGCTTCAATCCCACCTAAAATGATCGGTGTATCTTTATACTGACTGCGGACCAGATTACTATAAACTACCGCAGCATGATCGGGGCGTTTGTTACACGCTCCTCCGGGAGTATATGCATCCGTCGTCCTTCTTTTTTTACTTACATAATAATGATTCACCATCGAATCCATATTACCGGCCGTAATCAAAAACGCAAGGCGCGGTTTTCCAAGGACTTTAATGCTGTCCGGATTCTTCCAGTCAGGCTGGGAGATAATTCCGACCGTATAGCCAAAAGACTCTAAAACTCTGGAAATAATGGCATGTCCGAAAGACGGATGGTCCACATATGCATCCCCTATGATATAAACAAAATCCAATTGTTTGATATTCCGCTTGTGACATTCCTCTAATGTCATAGGTAAAAAAGGCATTTTATTTCTCTCTTTGATGATAATTTAATAATTCTAATTCTTTATCCGTAAGCTCTCGAAACTCCCCGGCAGGCAAGTTATCATCCAGACGTATTTTTCCGATGGAAATACGCCTAAGATATGTAACCTCTCCTCCCAGGACTTTAATCATGCGTTTAACCTGATGATATCTTCCTTCAGAAATAGATATAATTCCCTGTACCTGATTATTTTCTGTCTTCAGTATTTTTAATGTAGCAGGCTTCGTAGGCGTTTCGTCTCCGATATCCATACCGGAAGCCACCATATCGCAAGCCTCATCACAAAGATAACCGCGTGCACAAAAATAATAGGATTTTTCAACATGTTTTTTAGGAGCCATCAGATGATGAACAAATGCTCCGTCATCGGTCAAAAATAAAAGACCTTCCGTATCTTTATCCAATCGACCTACAATCAACAGACGCTTTTTTATATCAGACGGAAAATAATCTAAGACCGTCTTGTGCACGGAATCCGACAAAGCACATACGCAACCCGCCGGTTTATGAAACATAAGATAAAGTTGTCTTTGTAACTTGATAGGTTTTTGATCAAAAACAACCGTATCCTCTTCCCGGACATGAAATGCCTCATCCGTGATGAGAACATCATTTACCAAAACCCTGCCCTGTCTGATATATTTTTTGCATTTACTTCTTGTATCAATGCCACAATCGGACAAATATTTATCTAAACGCATATTTTACACGTAAATCCTAATCACTAATTTTTTATTTATACAAGTACAATATGATGTTGCATTCAAAAGTTATTTTGCCCCATGATACCAACGGATTGCTACACACTTTATATTCTCACAATCCTAAAACATTCGCAAATTATACTTTTGACACTTACATCATACAATTAAGTATATACTATTTTGAAAGTTCGTGGGCTTTTTTATGAAATATTTTATAAAAAACTTAGTATTTGCATCCATGTTTACAATTCTTTTTTTGATTTTGCTCATTCATGCACAGGATACAAAATACTATGCATTTACCGGGCTGAACATCTGGTATCAGCATATGCTTCCGGCCTTACTGCCGTTTATGATTTTATCAGGACTGATGATTGATTTAAAACTGGATGGGTATATCATTAA
Organism: Lachnospiraceae bacterium; assembly: GCA_017387565.1. GTDB lineage: Bacteria > Bacillota > Clostridia > Lachnospirales > Lachnospiraceae > UBA2882. The sequence continues at coordinate 124,047 of JAFOEY010000006.1, forward strand.
ACCATTTAAATTAGTTATCCGTCCTCTTTTTCAAATTTCTGATGCCGGAATCTACACCCTGTTTATGGGCTTTTTATGCGGGTTTCCAATGGGTGCAAAAATTGCCGCAATGGAATATAAAGAAGGAAATATCTCACAAAAAGAAGCAGAATATCTTTTATGTTTTTGCAACAATTTTGGTCCTGCATACTTCTTTTCTTTTATCTGCAATAACATTTATTCCCAAAAACTTATGCTTTCGGGACTATTCGTTTTATATGGTTTACCTTTATTATACGGTTTGTTTCTACGCCACAGCATTTATAAAAATGAAGATTTCTGCAGCCAAAATGACATTCGTAATAATAAAAAAAGCAAAATGGGAATTTCTATAAAAGATCTGATTACATATACAAATTCCAATATTATAAAAAGCTTAAGCCAGATTGGATTGCTAGGCGGATATATGATTCTTTGTAATATGCTGATGTCTGCCGTTACGGTTTTTATCAATCATCTTTCATTCCTTATAACACCGGATTCTACAAAAAGACTGGAAACCTTTTTTTATTGTGTTTTAGAAATATCCGGAGGTATTCTTTCATTAAAATCCCTAAATCTTTCCGAAACATTTTCTTTTATAACAGCACATGCAGCATTAGCCTTTAACGGATTGTCCTGCCATCTGCAAACATTTCATTTAATCAGTGATTGTCCGTTTTCCAGGAAAAAATATATGCTGCATAAGATGATCCTATGCAGCATAACATGTATTCTGTTATTCATATTTATCAAGAACAATTAATACAAATGTAAAACCCGGATTGTAAGAGCGCTAAGTGCGTAACACCCATTGGTATCATGAATGATTCTATCATAACGAAAACTTATGATTCTTCATCAAAAACAGAAGTATCAATCGGTTCTGCAGGATATAATTCCGCACGATTCGCAGTAACAATACTATAGCAATCATTCAGAGAAGTAATCAGACTCTCATATTTTGCAGTATTGATTTCAAGAGATGTGCTGATGATTTTTTCCACATTACCAAGCAGACCATCCGTATACTGGATGGCAGCAGCTCTTACCTGATTTGCTTCATTAGTTGCTGCATCCACAATTTCCTGCGCCTGCTTAGTAGCCAGAGCAACGATTTCCTCTGCCTGATCATATGCCTGCTGTGTAACCGCTTCCTGATTAACCAGTTCACTTGTTTTGGCAGTTGCATCATTAATAAGACCGGTTGCCTTTTTCTTGGCATCCTCTAAGATTGCTTCCTGATTGCTGATAATCTTCTGACACCGTTTGATTTCCTCAGGGGTTGTCATACGCAGCTCTCTTAATAATTCATCAATTTCTTCTTTATTTACAATAATATTATTGCTATTCAATAATGTAGGCTTACAACTGTCAATATAATCTTCAATTTCATCAATTAACTGCTCAATTTTGCTGGTCATCATTTTACTGCTCATAAACGATCTCCTTTAATACACTCTATTTATTATCGTGATACTTTTTATATATTTCTTTTGCTACAAAATCAGGTACACATGGTGAAACATCACCATGAAAATATGCAATCTCTTTTACGGATGAAGAACTCAAATATGCATATTCCAATGCAGTTGTCAAAAACATGGTATCCAGTTCACCGCCTGAAAGCTTATGATTTGTCTGTGCAATCTGCAATTCATATTCGAAATCGGTAATAGCCCTTAAGCCCCGGATGACTACATGAACATTTTTTTTCTTAGCATAATCAATCGTCAGACCACTAAATGAATCAATCTGGACATTCGGCAAATCTTTTGTCGCTTCTTCTAGCATTTTAACACGTTCTTCGACAGAAAACAATGATGACTTCATGACATTATGTGAGACACAGACCGTTAATTCATCAAAGATATTAGCGGCTCTCTTAATAACATCTAAATGACCGTACGTAACAGGATCAAAGCTCCCCGGATAAATTGCACTCTTCATTTTAATGACTCCTTCTAACAAAAACATGCATATTGGTTTTATATTGTTTTATTTTTATAACTTCATAAGGCAGTCTGTCAAGAAAAGATAAATCTGTATCCAGTGCAGCCTCAAAAATAATTGTTGTATCTGCATCTATAACTGATGAAGTTCCCAGATACTCCAAAACACGTTGTTCCAATTCCTTATGATAAGGCGGATCCATAAAAACAAAATCAAATTTTTTCTGATATTCCATTCTGGATAAGGCAACAAACACATCCTGTTTATATATACTTGCCTTATCAATAAGCTTCGTATGCGTCAGATTGCTTTTAATGCATTCTTCTGCTTTCGTAGAAGAATCCACAAAACACGCATGACTTGCCCCCCTGCTTAATGCCTCTATCCCAATTGCACCGCTTCCGGCAAATAAATCCAGAAAAGTTGCATCCTGAAGGTCAAACTGCAGCATATTAAACAATGTTTCCTTAATCCGGTCAGTAGTCGGTCTGGTATCTGTTCCTTCAGGAGTAACAAGCTTCAGACTTCTGGCCGTTCCGGCAATTACTCTCATTTTTTATCTCCGTCATATTTTCCTTAATATTTTTCTTTATATTTTCACTTTTATTTCCGTTATGTATCCCGTTATTTTACTCCGTAATATTTATCTCAGAAATATTCTCCGTTATTACCTTCTACGACTATACACGAACTTTAATCCCCTTCGAATCCCGCTTTCCAACTTTCATTTTATTAAGTTCCAGCGTTTTTTCTTTATATTCTATGTTTTGCTCAATGGCATTTTGTGTATAATATACATTTTCAATATAATCGGATGCCCCCAGTTTCATTCCACGTACACCGATTGCATTTTTCTTTTTCTCCGGAATTTCTTCTATGACAAATTTTAAGAAATATCCCTCTTTGGATTGTAACACGATATTTCTCTGACAAATCAAAGGCACAATGCTGACAACTTCATCATCATCCATCAGCTTTGTTGCTGCAACGGTACGTTTTGCCACATCGAACTCACCACCGTCAACCACTTTACACATGGATAACTTTGTCACAAACAACATCCGGTATAAATTGACATCGCTTTGAGAACATACAAAAACAATACGCTCTTTTCCCGTGTCAAAATTACTGATATTGTCAACCACAACACCCTTATCACGGAATTTACCCATCGGTATGTCCTTTACCTTGGCGGTATGCATCTGACCTTCCGCTGTAAATACACAGATTTTTCCGGTGTTTTTACATTTTATGACAAAGCGGTTTTCTGATTCGGCTGTTTCTTTATTGCGTTCATAGGTAGCTTCATCGATACAGCGAACATATCCAAAACGATCCATCAGAACATATAAGTCCATTTCTTCCTGTTCTTTTTCTACATATACCGCTTCTTCGGCATTCGTAATCTGTGTTTTTCTCTTTTTGCCAAATTTCTTTTTATACTCATCCAGTTCCTGGATTAAAACCTGAATCATAGAAGAATGACTTGACAAAATATCCTCATATTTATAGATATTTGCCATAGTATCCTCATGCTCTTTGATTAAAGCGTTGATTTCCAGGCCAATCAGGCGGTACAGACGCATTTCTAAGATGGCATTTGCCTGTTTTTCGGTAAACATTAACTGTGCTGCCATTACTTTGGATTCTTTGGATTTAAATTTTATTCCGTCTGTCACACCATTTACCAGACATTCCTTAGCCATGGCACGGTCTTTTGAACCACGTAAGATTTCAATAATCAAATCAATCAGATTGCATGCCTTGATCAGCCCTTCCTGAATCTCTCTCTTTTCCTGTTCTTTTGCAAGAAGGGTCTGGTATTTTCTCGTAGCAACTTCAAATTGAAAGTCTGCACAGTGTTTAAAGATTTGTTGCAGGCTCAATGTCTCCGGTCTTCCGTTAGCAACCGCTAACATATTGACACCAAAGGTATCTTCCAGCTTGGTCTTTTTATAGAGCATATTGATAAACTGCTCGGTATCTGTATCGCGTTTGCATTCAATTACAATCCGAATCCCCTCTTTACCGGACTGATTTGAAATATCAACAATATCATTTGTTTTCTTTGTTTCTGCCAAAGCGGCAACATCCATCAAAAATTTGGAAATTCCGGTTCCGATCATCGTATAAGGGATTTCAGAAATAACAATATTGACATGACCGCCTTTTCCTTTTTCCACATCTACTTTACCACGGACCTTGATTTTACCGTTACCGGTTTCATATATGGAAAGCAGTTCATCCTGATTACATACAATTCCGCCGGTCGGAAAATCCGGACCTTTTACATATTTCATCAATTGTCTCGTAGTCAGAGTCGGGTCCTGCATGTAAGCTTTTAAACCATCAATAACTTCAGATAAATTGTGAGTCGGTATACTCGTTGCCATACCAACGGCAATACCTTCGGCACCATTAATCAGAATATTGGGTACTTTAACCGGCAAAACAGACGGTTCCTGTTCCGTTTCATCAAAATTGGGGACAAAATCCACAACATCTTTGTCCAGATCGGCAAGATATGCTTCCTGTGTAATCTGAGCCAGTCTTGCTTCCGTATAACGCATGGCAGCGGCCGAATCGCCCTCTATGGAGCCAAAATTACCATGTCCGTCAACAAGCGGAATTCCCTTTTTAAAATCCTGAGCCAGAACAACAAGCGCATCATAAATGGAGCTGTCACCGTGAGGATGATATTTACCCATGGTATCACCGACGATACGGGCACATTTACGATAGGGACCATCATATTTAATGCGGAGTTCATGCATATCATATAAAGTCCTGCGCTGTACCGGTTTTAAACCGTCTCTGACATCCGGAAGCGCACGTGCAATAATAACGCTCATCGCATAATCAATATAGGATTGTTCCATTACCTCGGAATATTCTGTTCTGATAATTGATTCACTCATAATTTTATCTTTCTCTTTCTAAATAATATAGAAAACATCATCGTTTCCCAAAGAGGTTATCAGATATCCAATAACGCATCCTTTGCATGGTCGTAGATATATTTTTTACGCGGCGGAACCTCTGTTCCCATTAACATTTCCGTAATCCTGTCCGCCTGGAAATTATCATCGATTTCCACCAGTTTTAATTTCCTTGTCTCCGGATTCAACGTGGTTTCCCATAGCTGTTCTGCATCCATTTCACCAAGACCTTTATATCGTTGCAAGGTAAAAGAACCCTTATGCGTCTTACGGTATTTTTCCAATGCCTTATCATCATAAAGATACTCTTCCTGCCCTTTTGCAGGCATGGCTTTATATAACGGCGGCATGGCGATATAGACATGTCCGGAACTGATTAACTCCGGCATGAACCGATAAAATAATGTCAGAAGCAATGTGGAAATATGGGCACCATCCACATCGGCATCCGCCATAATGATGATTTTGTCATAACGAAGCTTCGTGATATCAAAATCATTTCCGTATCCTTCCGAAAAACCACATCCAAATGCATTAATCATGGTCTTTATTTCTGCATTGGCCAACACCTTGTCGATACTGGCTTTTTCCACATTCAATATTTTACCGCGAATTGGCAGAATTGCCTGATATTTACGATTTCTGGCCGTCTTTGCTGAACCGCCGGCCGAATCACCTTCGACAATAAAAATTTCACACAATTTAGGGTCTCTGGATTCACAATTGGCAAGTTTTCCATTGGAATCAAAAGAATATTTCTGCTTGGAAAGCATGTTGGTTTTTGCTTTCTCTTCCGATTTGCGGATTTTGGCAGATTTTTCGGCACAACTGATAACCGCTTTTAAATTATCCAGATTACGGTCAAAATAGCGGACAACTTCATCGGATGTGATTTTACTGACTACTTTCGATGCATCCTGATTGTCCAGTTTCGTCTTGGTCTGACCTTCAAAGCGGGGATCCGGATGTTTGATGGAAATGACCGCCGTCATTCCGTTACGAACATCGGCACCGGTAAAATTCTGATCTTTTTCTTTCAAAATATTTAATTCACGGGCATAATTATTGATGACATTGGTAAATGCCGTTTTAAAGCCCGTAATATGTGTGCCGCCTTCCGCATTGTAAATATTATTACAAAAGCCTAAAACGTTTTCATGGAATTCATTTACATACTGAAAAGCACATTCGACTTCAATATTTTCCAATTCTGATTTAAAATAAACAACATCACAGACCGCCTCTTTAGAACCATTCATGGCTTTTACAAAACCAACCAGACCTTCCGGTTCATGAAATACGGCATAATCGGTCTCATCTCCTCTGCGATCCTCAAATTCAATCGTCAAATTCGGATTTAAATAGGCTGTTTCATGGAGTCTGCTCTTGACATCCTCCGCCTTAAAGTAAGTTTTATCAAAAATAGTATCATCCGGCAGGAAATTAATCGTCGTACCGGTTTCCTTTGTTTTTCCGATAACCGGTAACAAACCGTCAACCAGTTCCTGCACCGGAACACCCTTTTCGTATTTATCTTCATAGATATGACCGTTACGCGAAATACGAACCGTCATATAATTGGACAATGCGTTTACTACCGAAGAACCGACACCATGCAGACCACCACTTGTTTTATAAGCAGAATCATCAAATTTACCGCCGGCATGCAGAGTCGTAAAAACAACACGTTCCGCACTGATTCCTTTTTCATGCATCTCAACCGGTATACCACGACCATTATCAATAATCGTCGCAGAACCGTCCTTTTCCAGATAAACTTTAATGACAGTACAAAAACCCGCTAAATGTTCATCGACCGAATTATCGACAATTTCATAAATCAGATGGTTTAATCCCTTTGTTGATACACTTCCGATATACATTCCGGGACGGACTCTGACCGCCTCTAAACCTTCTAAAACCTTTATACTCGAAGCACCATAATCTGTGGACTTTGCCATAGTAAGTGTTCCTCCCTGTAAATAGTAAGCAAAATGATAATCATTCTTGTTGTATATGTATATTTGCACATTTATGCACATGAAAAAAAGGCATGTAAACATACACACCTTTATAATATACCATAATTTGAATAATTTTCAAATAAAAATACCAAATCTTGTGGTCTTATCGTTTTCATTTTTAGTTTCCAATAATATCTAAAACATTTGAAATCCGTCCTAATCGGGCTATTTTCTTATATTTTGACGCTGGTATCATTTCATTTGACCATAAAAAATAGTATTCTGTCACAAATGCGCTTGCACTTGGATAAATCAATTTATATGGTTTTCAGGTATCCGCTTTCGGTAACTTCATTCCATCGCTTTCTCAGGTTGGAAAGTTCTTCGCCCTCCAATAAGGGATTTTCTGACATCAGATTGGAAACATCTTCGTTTGCCAAATACAACATATCTGCATCATCATAAAGATCCGCATAAACAAAACCCGCATCTCCGCTTTGCAGGGTACCGGATAGTTCACCGGGACCTCGCATTTTCAAATCGGCATTGGCAATTTCAAAGCCATCATTTGTCTTTCCCAATATTTCAAGACGCTTCCGGCTCTTATCATTGGAAGATGAATCCACAAAAATACAATAAGACTGGCAGTTTCCTCTTCCGACACGACCTCTTAACTGATGAAGCGTTGCCAGGCCAAAGCGATCGGCATTTTCTATCATCATTACCGTTGCATTCGGGACATTGATTCCAACCTCTACAACCGTTGTTGAAACCAGAATATCAATTTCATGTCCCACAAAGGCATTCAGAATCTGATTTTTATTCGCACCTTTCATTTTTCCATGCAGAATGGCAATTCGTACATTGGGTTCAAAATATGGCTTAATCTTTTCTGCATACTCTTCTACATTTTCCAGATTTTCTGATATTCCGGCTTCCACCATCGGACAAATGATATAAATCTGACGCCCTTCCCGAATCTGTTGCTGCATAAAATGATAAGCACTTTTCCGATATCCGATATCCACCACAGCATTTTTAATAGGAATGCGCTCGGCGGGAAGCTCCGGTATTGTCGAAACAGACAATCCGCCATACAGTATCATTGCCAATGAACGTGGAATTGGAGTTGCAGACATAACAATGGTATGCACATCTTTTCCCTTCGCATTTAAAACGGCGCGTTGCCTTACTCCAAACCGATGCTGTTCATCCGTAACGACAAGTCCGAGATTATGAAATCTGACTGCATCTTCTAAAAGTGCATGGGTACCGATTACCAGATTCACGGTTCCATTTGAGATTTCTTCATAAATCTGCTTTTTCTCTTTTGCTTTCACACTTCCGGTTAATAAAGCAATCTGAAATGGCAGATTGTACTTTTGGCACATTTCCTGAATTGATTGATAATGCTGAACGGCAAGTACCTCCGTCGGTGCCATGAGTGCACCCTGTTTATGATTGAGCACACAACAATATAATGCTAAGATTGCAATCATGGTTTTTCCGCATCCGACATCTCCCTGAACCAAACGATTACAAACAACACCACTATATAAATCCGACTGTATTTCATCCCACACCTTTTTTTGGGAATCGGTCAGTTGAAAAGGAAGACTTTCAATCAACTGATCCGTTTCCTGATATCTTTTAAAACAATTGATATGGGTTTGATACACCTGATGGCTCTCGTTTTGTTTGGAGGAAAGCAGAAAAAAGAAAAACTCTTCATAAGCCAGTCGTTTTTTTGCCCAATAGACTTCTTCCATGGAATCGGGATTATGCATAATCCGAATCATATCACGATATACCGGAAAGCCTCTTCTTTTCATCAGTTCTTTTGGAAAAGAATCGATAATCTGATTCTCCAGAATTGCATAAGCCTGTTTGATATATTTGCTGATAGTATCATTAGACAGACCTTTTGTGCACTGATAAATGGGGAAATATCCCTTCTGCATGGATTCATAATCCTCTTTTTTAAACAATCTGGGCTGATCCATTGTCAGTTGATCCTTCCCGGCAGAGAATTTTCCGTAAAAAACAAAGTTCTGACCGGCATGTAGCGTTTTTTTCATATAAGGCATGTTAAAAATACGCACCAAAAAACGACCACCATTTTCATCCATTGCAATAAAATGGACAATTTGATAGCGTTTCACGCTCACAAGGGCCGGTTCTGATTTTATCGTTGCATAAACAGCTGATTTTTTTTCAGTATCGCAATGTGTTGCAAAAGACAAAGCCGGATAGGATTCATAGGCACGTGGATAATATGTTATCAGATCCTTTAGCGTATCAATATTCAGTTTATGAAAAAGGGCACCGTTTTTATCTCCGATGCCCTTAAGTTCTTTTATACTTGTTTGAAAATCCATCATCATTTTAACGCTCTAAACAAAACAATTCATTATACAAACAATTATTCTCTGTTATTCAGCAGAAACAATATAGTAGTAAACAGGCTGCCCGCCATACTGCAGTTCCACATCACAATCACCATGTGATTCGCTGACAAGGTCTGCCAAAGCTTCTGCAGCCTCTTTCGTCACATCAGCGCCATAATAAATACTAATGAGCTCTGCATCGGATTCCTCAATCATTTTATCAATCATTTCAACCGTAGTAGCATTTACTTCGGTTCCGACAGCAAGCATTTTATGATCACCAATTCCCATGATGTCATTTTCATGAATCACCATACCATCAATCTCTGTATCACGGACTGCATATGTCACCTGTCCGGTCTGTACATTTTCGATTTCTGAATTCATGTTTTCTTCATTTTCTTCAGCGCTCATTTCGGGCACATAACTGATAATGGCTGTAATTCCCTGCGGAATATTTTTGGTCGGAATGACAATCACTTTTTTGTCTTCTACCATTGCCTGTGCCTGATTTGCAGCCATGATAATATTTTTATTGTTCGGTAAAACAAATACCGTATCCGCATTCACTTTGTCAATCGCATTGATAATATCATCTGTACTGGGATTCATCGTCTGTCCGCCTTCAATAATGCGATCAACACCTAAATCTTTAAATATGGCATTGACACCTTCACCGACAGAAACAGAGATAAATCCAACTTCTTTATGCTCCATAGCAACTTCACTGCTGATTGCTTCTGCTTTTTCCTGTTCTTTAAAAAGCTTTTCCTGATGCTCTAAGCGCATATTATCAATTTTCATATTGGAAAGCGGACCATAAGTCAAAGCTCTCTGGATGGCAAGACCGGGATCGTTGGTATGGACATGAACTTTAACAAGCTCTTCATCTGCAACAACCACAATCGAATCACCGATTGATTCCAAAAATGCTTTAAAATCTTTTTCCATTTTGGCACTGAATACTTTATCAAGCATGATAATAAATTCTGTACAATAGCCAAATTTAATATCCGAAGTATCTACAGACATGCTGTCAACACGAGGACTTTCACCTGAAGCAGTCGGCTGAATAGTAAAATCAATTTCTTCTCCACGAAATGCCTTCTGTGCACCTGCAAGAAATGTAACCAGACCATATCCGCCGGAATCAACAACTCCTGCCTGTTTTAAAACAGGTAACATTTCCGGTGTTTTATCAAGAACCTCTTTTGCGTATGAAATTGCCATGTCAATCAGGGTATCCATATCAATTTCGGGATCTGCGGAAAGCTCAACCACCTTTTCACATACGCCTTTTGCCACGGTCAAAATCGTACCTTCTTTTGGCTTCATAACTGCTTTGTAAGCACTTTCAACAGCTTTTTCACAAGCTCTTGCAAGAATTTCTTTATCAATTACTTCTACTTCACCAATAACTTTGGCAAAACCTCTGCATAACTGAGAAAGAATAACACCGGAATTTCCTCTTGCTCCACGTAAAGAACCGGAAGAAATTGCCTTGGCAATAACTTTCATCTCCGTTGCATCATCAAGCCCAGCCACTTCTTTTGCTGCTGACATGATCGTCATGGTCATATTCGTTCCCGTATCTCCATCCGGAACAGGGAAAACATTTAATTCATTAATATATTCTTTGTTGGCTTCCAGATTCTTTGCACCAGCTAAAAACATTTTGCAAAGTAAACTGTTATCAATTGTATTCGCAGCCACAGTTATATCCTCCTATTAATCGATTACTCGAACACCTTCCACAAAGATGTTGACTTTTTCTACTTTTAAACCTGTAAATTCCTCAACTTTATATTTAACAGTGCTCATTAAATTATCTGATACGGCAAGAATATTAACACCATAGGCAACAATTAAATGAAAATCAATGCTGATCCCGGAATTCTTGATAACAACAGAAATACCGGTTGATAAACTTTCCTGCTTTAAAAGTTTTACCAATCCATCTTTTACATTTACGTTAGCCATTCCGACAACACCGAAACATTCATTGGCTACCGTTCCTGCATAATTAGCAATAACTTCACTATCGATGGAAATATTACCAAGATGTGTATTCATGGTACTCTTCATGCCAAATACCTCCTTAAAGTCATAATATAGTTATTATAACAACTTTTATAAAAAAATGGAATATATAATTCATGGAATAAAAATAAACATGTTGCCTATATTTTCAATAATTAAAAAAAAATCATTTTTTTGTTGCAAATTAATTATAAATCTGCTAGTATATGTTTGTTGTGAGTCAATTTTTGTTAGGAGGTGCAATTATGGCAAAATGTGATATCTGTGGTAAAGGCGCTCATTTTGGAAATAACGTCAGCCATTCTCATAGAAGATCTAATCGTATTTGGAATGCAAACATCAGAAATGTAAAATGTAAAGTCAAAGGTGCAACAAAGACTATGCATGTTTGCACATCTTGTTTAAAATCCGGATTAGTTGAAAGAGCTTAATTTCAAAGTTTAGATTTAAAAATGAAAGGATCGTATTAGTACGGTCCTTTTTTTATTATTCTAAACCCTTTTCGGATTTGTATTCCCACTATAAATGTGCCGAAAGTGCGATATATGGATTTTGTAGACTGATTATGCAGACGCTCTGCCACGTTTCTCACATTTTATTATTCGCAACTTTGGGGACATAGCCAGTCACCAAAACAAAAATTGTATATCTTTGTAAGAGTGACTGCCATCCCGCAAAGATTGCGAACTATGTGAGAAACGATGGCAGAGATAAAAGTCTGCATCTAAGGTCAAAAAAAACATATATCGCACTTACAGCACATCTTTTTCACAAACACAAATCCGAAAAGGGATTTATTCTATATTAAGATTTGTATTTCAAGAATATTTCTTGAACAAGAAAACTATCGGCTTATTTATTTTGTCGATAGTTTTTCTTTCATAATCTCATATTCTTTATTAATGCACGCAACAGTAAATGAATCTCCGTACTTATTGTCCGGATGATAAATCTTCATCAATTCTTTATATCTCTTTCTCAATGAATTTATACCCGTAACTCCGCTAAAAAATCCGGGGCCCGTAAACCCACTAAGCTTATTCCGGTGATGAAAAGATTTTTCTTTTTCACATTCTTTTTCGCATTCTGCTTCATAACGCATGGCGTTAATTTTGGCTTTTTCTTTTTTCATCTCAGCCATGAACGTCTCTTTATCGGCCGCAAGCTTTTTAAACCCTATTTCCAAAGCTTTTTTCTGCTGTTCAAAATTTTTCTTCTCTTCCTGAAGGACTTTCTCCTTGTGCTCGAGTTCATCAGACCATTTTCGCAATCTGATATTTTCCGAAAACAACCATTCTTTGTCTTTATCCATAATCACTCCGGTTATCCGCAAAATAGATTATAACCAACCAATAATAGTATTGCGATAAAAATTACCGCTATAAAATGATGTTCTAAAAACAACATAATAAACATGCCAACCGCAATCATAAAACAACTATATCCAATTATTTTTTTCACACATACCGAACCAGACTTATGCTATTTATATTATTATATGATTTAAGTGTCAAAAGTATAATTTATGATAATTTATGAACGTGCTTGCACAAATATGCAATAATTTACGAATTCACTTGTACAAATATGCATTAATTGGCGAATGTGCATGTTTGATAATCAGAATACAGTTGAAGTATCGGTTGTATCATCCGGGAATGCCAAATCGACCGCTTCATCATCACTGACCGGAATATCTTCTTTTGATGCTGTAAATTTATCCACAAGATCCGGAATTAAATCAATAATTTTAGTAACCATATCCTGATTTTTGATGTTTACCAGTTTTGTCTGTCCATTTCGAATCACTAAAACAGCGCTGGGCATCATCTTTCCGGACATACCTCCGCCTCCGGCATTTTTTGCATCATTGGCATTTGCGCCTGCTCCCACACCGAATGTTACATCCACCAAAGGAAGGATAATGGTATCTCCAACCTGTGTAGGCTCACCAACAACCGTCTTTGTTGACAAAAACGTTTCCATACCTTTCATAAGAGATGTAATTACATTTCCAAAATTATTTTCATTCATAGCGTTTCCTCCGTTTTATTTTATAAAGAATCCACTTCTGCTTTTATTTTCCTCAAATATATCAAATCCGGATCAAAAAGTACTTTTAATCCAATCAAAACAAATGTAATCATACAAATATGACCTTTTGCTTTTAATTCGCCTTCCATAACTTTATTTTCAAAATCAGGAAGACAGGTGACGTGATTTGCCAAAATACCGATAAACATCCAGTAATAACCCAAAATCTGTGCCGTAGTCGCCGGATCATCCATACCAAAATGAACATAAGCACTCCATTTTCTGGGAAGAATGGTCTGCAGCATTTTTATCAGAATATCTTTACATTTACTGAGTGCGTTTTTTGTCCTTTTTCTTTTTAAAACAGTTATCCATTTTCTGCCCTGCTCTTGTAAATCAATCTGTTTTTCACGGACAGTCCGGATTTTTCTTTGTAAAGACAAAACAGCTTCTTTAATTCTTATGAAAGAAGAAATAATTTTTTCAAAAATTCCGGCATCTTTTGGTGTATCATCTTCTGACAAGGTCGAATCATCATACTGTGTGACAGATTCCGACATTTTTTTTGATTGTTCGGTTCGTTCTAATTGTTTTGAATGCTTGGTCTCATCCTTTTTGGTATCAGATTTCTTCTTACGCTTTTTTTCTTTCCGTGGTTTCGGATGAAACAAATCTAAAATACAGATCCCAAAAACTTTTATCCGGCATTTTTTATCATCTTTTGAAATACACAGGCTGACGGATATGGCATGAAGAAGCCAACTGACCGTTGCCTGAATATCTGCCGTATCATAATAACTTGCATGAATACGATATCGAAATGGTACAAACAGAATTATGAGTAATGCCAATAAAAGCAAAGCCAACAATCCCAAAAGGACTATTCCTATTATTTTTAGTATTAAAAACAAAACACCCATAAATATTATTTCCTGTTATATCCGGTAAAATTCATCTCTTTTTCCTGCATCAGAAAATCTTTAAATTGGTACGTACCGTATTTTTCAAAAAATACCCCAATCATCTTTATCACCAATATAACGGCACTATCATATCCATCTGCAAGTCCAATGATATGCAAATCTTTTATTGGATATGCTTTTTGTTTTAAAACATATCCGGGAATCAGATCAAAATAATCATTTCCATTTGCCAATGCAATGACATAAGTCGATGTCAGTCCGGCATGATATTTAATTTTACGTATAATTTTTTTGCGTTTACCCTGACAAACATCATCGCAAAACATACTTTTATAAATATGCATATTAATACCTGATTATTTGGCTTTTGCAGGCTTCACTATAGGAATAAAATAAGGAAGGCCAAAGCCTTCCTTGTAGTAACGGAAATATTCTTATAAATATTTGTGTCCCCACAAGTTAGCCTTTTTTAATTCTAAATACTCGGCATATGCCTGCTCTAAAATTTGTTTTTCATTACTAAACTTTAGCAAATGATAAGCCTCATGAAATTTATAAAATCCAGAGTCGACAAAATGTTCTTCACGTTGTGGTTTACTGTAATAACTGTCAGCCATCATTAAAAACCAATGGACATCCTTTGATACCATGTCTTCCGGTACACGAAAGGTATATTCGCTCTTATTGATATACTTAATAATGGTAGCTTTCGAACCGGTTTCTTCTAAAACTTCACGCAAAGCGGTTTCTTCATGTGTTTCACCAAATTCCACCGTTCCTTTCGGAAGAACCCATCCGTCATACTTATTTTTATAGCTTTTATAAAGAAGTAATACTTTACCTCTGAAAATAACCACGCCGCCACAGCTCGTTGCTTCGATCATATGCAATTCCTCCTGTCGGGCGAATCTTAAAATATATTCATCATCCGGTAATTACGAAAGCTTATTGATAACTGAAACAATTTCTTCTTTATCAAAAGGTTTTGTCAAAAATTCATTGGCTCCCAATTTGATACAATCGATCATTTTACTTTTCTGTCCGGCTGCAGTAACCATAACCACTTTCATATCCGGTTTTAAAGCTTTAATCATCTTTAATGCTTCCATTCCATCTAAAACCGGCATGGTAATATCCATAGTAACAATATCCGGTTTGCAAGCCTGAAACTTCTGCACACCTTCCTGTCCGTTGACAGCCTCATCAACAACTTCATGGCCGCCTTCTTCTAAAATACCTCTAAGTACTTTTCTGGATGTCCGAGAATCGTCCACAATTAATATTTTTGCCACTTTTCGTTCCTCCTTAAGCAATTTTCAATTCTGAATCGATACTCAGAATAAAATTAATTACATTATATCCGATTGTAATCGGGAATACACAAAATTGATTACCGGAAATCGTAACCGGATGATCATAGAATTCCGGGGGAAGCATATCAATATCGACACCTTCCTTACTTAATTCTGATGCAAAAAGACCATTAATACAGTTTGTAAATTCACCAACAGCGTCCAATGCATCTAAATCCACAGCATCAAACTCCTCACCGGCAAAAGGATTTGCAATCGCCAAAAGACTGTCTGAGCAACCTGCAAAACCGGATATCAGGTAATGATCTCCTTCCATTGCCTGCATAGCAAAATTGTCTGCCACAATCTGATCTACTAAAAAAGCTTTGGAAACATACGAACCCGAATTAACAAGACGAATCAGGGTACGAATAGCGATACCACAAAGGCGATCATGTAATTCCGTGTTTGCAGGAAGGAATAATTTAACAATCCGCTCAATATCACCACTTACAAGATCACTCATATCAGAATCTGTAAATCCTTGCGTATCCTGATATTCTTTTAATGAATTCTCAATATCTTCCATTGTCATGATTTCCTGATCAATCAAAGTCTGAACAAAAATCATGTAAGCATTTCCCTGTTTTTTCAGCAATTGACCCACCTGATCATCCGTCAAATACCCCTTTTCAACGGCAATATCACCAAAGCGCTTGTCCATAACTGCCTGTAATTGATTAACCTCTTCAGCCTGTTTATCGGTCATTAACTTTTCGGCAACAGCAATTGTACCCAGTTTTACTCTGACAGAACTCTCATATTCAATGACTGCATCCAGCTTTTCCTGAGATAATTTGCCTGCTTGTACCAAATAGTTTCCAAAAATCTGATCAAACATGCCATAACCCTCCTTAACTATATTAAGACTATTTTACTATACAATTTCTAAAAAAGATAGTTGAAATTCGTATTTCAATTTTTTTTTAATTGAGGCCTTTAATCTGAAAATATGTATCAAAAATACGTTTTGCCATCGGAACGGCATATTCACCCCCTGAGCCGGCACCTTCCACAATAATGGTAACGCAGACACGCGGATTTTCTACCGGAGCAAATCCGGTAAACCATGCGTGACTGTCCGTCTTTACTGCATTATACTCTGCAGAACCGGTTTTACCTGCAGCAGTATAAGAAAGACCTTTTAACTTCGTTGCAGTACCTCTTTCCACAACACCGGTCATCATCTCTTTTAAGAATTCTGCCTCATCTTCCGTCATTATCGTTTTATAATCTTCCGAAGAATAGGTTTTTACATTTGTACCATTATAACTTTCAATCCGATCAATCAGATAAGGTGTTTTGACAGTTCCCTTATTGGCTATGGCACATGTTATCATATTAAGTTGTAACGGTGTAATCTGTGTTTTTCCCTGTCCGATGGATGTCTGCATAACATCATAGGATCCGGCATTGGTGCCAAGCACATATTTGCTTTGTCCGGTTAAAAATTTCAAATCCAGATCTTCATTAAACAAAAGATCATTACATGTACTTTCCAACTCACCTAAATCTAAAGACAAACCGATATTGGCATAGGAAGAATTGCACGATTTAGCAAAGCTCGTTGCAAAATCAACGCTTCCATGATTAGAACCATGATAGCAATTGATACGGTCACCGTTATAGGTAAATGATCCATTACAATTATAATGATAATTGGAAACATTTCCTCCATTTTGTCTGTAATAAGCCAAAGAAGTAATTATTTTAAACGTCGAACCGGGCGGATACAACCCCTGTGTTGCCCGATTTAACAATACACTACTGGAATCGTCATTCACAAGCCCATCCCACATTTCTACAATGTTGTTGGGATCAAAATCAGGCTTCGAAACCATTGCCAATATCTTACCGGTAGACGGTTCCGAAACAATAATAGCACCATCATAAACACCAAGTGCTTCATAAGCAACTTTTTGTAACTCTACATTTAAAGTCGTAACAACATTATCACCAATTGTTTTCTCTGCTGAAATTTCTTTTTGTATTTTTTCACCTAAAGACGCATTAGACGTAAGCATGTTCATATTACCAAGATATTCGATTCCGGTTTTACCTTTCGTAGAAAATCCCACAACATGAGCAAACAGATTGGAGTAGGGATACACTCTTTTTTCCGTGCCGTCTTTTGCACGCACGGTTTGAGCCAATACCGTTTTATCATCAGCAAGAATAGAACCACGTACATTTTTCTGAGCAAGAATTTCCTGTCTCGGATTATAAGAATTGTTAATTACGGTTTCACTGTCCGTATAGACAAAACGAATCTCATTTCCAATGACGGTAAGCATCAAAAAGATAAAGATATAAGTAACTACCCAAAGTTCCCGATTGCGATATTTATCTTTTTTATTTATCTGCTTCTTTCTTTTTTTCTTTTTGGGAAGCGGTTCTTCATCATATAATTCATCATCTTCGAATTCTCTAATCGTCCTCTTCGACCCTGACATGACGTCCTCCTTCCTCTGCACGTATACAATACAATCCCTGAATTATGCAAAACATGATAATCGTCGTCAACACACTGCTTCCACCATAACTGACCAGCGGCAGTGTAACACCGGTAAGAGGAATAAACTTTGTTCCTCCGCCAATCGTTAAAAAGATTTGAAAAATGTAGGTAACAGCCAATCCCACTGCCACATTACGATAGAACTCGTTTTTCAGGCGCATGGCAATATTAATAAAACCAATAAAACAACTTAAGCAGACTAAAACCAAACAGATGCTGAAAATAACTCCCATCTCTTCCGCTATGGCAGAAAAAATAAAGTCAGCCTCCACATATGGAATTGCCGTCGGATCTCCCTGGTACAACCCCATGCCAAACCAGCCACCGGTTCCGATAGCAAACAAAGATTGCGTAATCTGATAACCTTTTCCGTCAATATATGACCAGGGGTCTCTCCAGGCCTGCACACGTACTTGAACATGTGTAAACAATTTGTATGCTATTATACCGGCACCGCATCCACACAAAGAACCTACAATCAGATAAAAATAATTGTGTGTCGCAACAAAAACCATGGCAACATAGACGACAAAAAAGATTAATGCACTACCTAAGTCTTTGGATGCAACCAAAATAATAACATGCGCCGCCGCAACACATGAAGTAATCACAATCTGCAGAAAACTTTTGGATTTTGCAAGCATGGCGGCAACAAAGAACACAAATATGATTTTTACAAATTCTGACGGTTGAAATGTATATCCGGCAATTGTATAGGAAATCTTCGATCCATGCGTCAAGGAACCAAGACAAAGTACAATTCCCAATGCTGCTATACCAATCAAAGCATACAACCATGAGAAACGATCCAGAAAACGGAACTTTTTCATAAGATAAGGAATAACAATGCAGAGTACCAGAGAAATTGCAACAATCCGAAATTGTTTTAATGCTTTATCATAATCCAAACGGGTAAGAACCACAAAGCCGATTGACAATAACATACACATATTGTTTAACAGAAGTTTACTGACATCCTTATATAAAACACGGTATATGGCAATGGTTGCAAACAATAAAATCTGCTGAAAGCCATAAAAAATGATGTAAGATAAATCACTTGTTTCCAAACATATGGCTGCAAAGGAGACAAAGTGAACTAAAAACATACAAATTACCTGTCTGGTATAGATGCCTTCTTTTTTTTCCTCATCTTTTCCGTTAAAAGCGGTAAACGCCTCAAATGTATAAATTGCCATAAATACGGCAATGACATATTTTGACATGTCCGAAATAACCAATGCCATGATTACTCGATTCCTTTCTTAAAATGCCCTTTTGTATACTCATACAAAGCATCTTTTTGTTTCTTCATAAATAAATCCAAAACCTGAGCCATTTGATTTTCATCTTCCATTGTGAATGAAATTCTCAAATAATCCGTTTCTATTTTATCGGTTTCACCATGCAAAGAAAGCGGAATACTGTTATAAATTGTATTTTCACATACTTCACACTGATTGAAAACAGAAATATTCTTTTGAGTCCTGTCCTTAATGGTAATCACTTCATTTTTATGGTTACATTTACCAAATGTTTTTTTAATACAATTGGCAGTCCTCATAAACGGAAGATAACCATATACTAAGTATTCTGAGCAAAAAGGATAAGCCGATTTATCCGCTTCCTTTTTCTGAATATCCAACCATTCATAATATGTTAATTCATATGGTACAACCATCCCGGATATTCCATATTGAGAAAGAAACTCTATTGCTTTTTGATTAAACACATACAAGCCATAGTCAGCCACGATAACTTTCTCATCCGGCAACCTGCATTCTAACAAAAAAGAAAGCGTATCAAGACTGTTACAAAAAAATCCATAAAATAAATCTGTTGCCATCAGATCCCGATACGGCAAAAACCAGTCGGCCGCTTTTTGCCTGAACACCGGAGGAAAGACAAGATAATAGTCGATTTCATAAGTCTTGGCTTCTTTCAATTTCTCAATCAAAGCATCCGACAATTCCTGTAACAAAAAAGCATTGACCTCAATTGCAGCAATCTGCGGATATTGTGGTAATATCTGAAGCAAAAACAACAATTGCTGCATGCTCTGACAATAAACCCTGTATCGGGAAGAAAGCTTTTTGTGATGAACAGTCTCATCATTTATATCCGATATTGCAATCTCTTGGGATATCCATTCGTCATGAGTACTTTCATCATGAGTATTTTTATCCTGAATGCTTTGCATCTGCATACGCGGATTCGAAATATCCACCAGTTGTTTCCAAAACAGACTAAGAACATCTCTCCTGATTTCACCCAGCGCTTTCAAAGAAACAAAAACGTTATCATCCATTATAACAGAAATGGTTTCAAAATAAAACGGAGTATTTCCCGTCTTGTTTAATTGTTTTAAGACATCCTCTTTTAATACCGGACGTTTTTGGGCAGCCAAAACAATTTCTTCCATGCACAAAGAGGTTGTATTCCCTTTTTCATCCCATATTGTGATAAAAAGCTTTTCTCCGATTTTTAAACGTATCTTTGCAAATAATTTTATCTTTTTGTCACAATCCAAATATTTTTCTTTGATGGAAAGGAATTCTTTCTCATCAGCAGAATGATAACCGGGCTTTTTTATCGTTATCATTTCTCTGCCATTGTGTCTATGATAATATCCTTCTTGTAAATCAACTCGAAGATAGAGTTTTTTCAACAACTCCATATCCTTTTCAGATATCCGGACAGTACCATTTGAATCTGTATTTTCCATGTATAAATCAATATATTTCCGATATATGGATGTAACACCCGCAACATAGTACGGATTTTTCATTCGCCCTTCTATTTTAAAAGAATCAATGCCGGAATCGAGCAATTGCACAAGTATAGAAACCGTACACATATCTTTTAAACTCAAAGGATAAACATCTTTTTTTCCAAATACTTCAAAAGGAAGTCTGCAAGGACCTGCGCAACGACCTCTGTTTCCACTTCTGCCTCCGAGAAAACTGCTGTATAAACAGTGACCGGAATAACAATAACACATCGCACCGTGAATAAAACTTTCAATATCAATACCGACACGTTGCTTTATATCACATATTTCATCTAAAGATAATTCTCTGGCAGGTACAACCCGGCATACTCCAAAATCCTTTAACAGCTTTGCTCCATAAGAACCGGAAATTCCCATTTGGGTGCTGGCATGCAGTTCCAAACCGGGAAAGCTTTCTTTGAGTTGTAACAGGACACCAAGATCCTGCACAATGACTCCATCCAGACCATGTTCATAAAATGGTTTTATAAAAGAAACAAGATGGTCAAACTCCCTTTCCTTTACCAAAGTGTTAACCGTCAGATAAACTTTAACTCCGAATAAATGCGCATAAGAAACAGCCTCACACAATTCTTCTTTTGAAAAATTGGAGGCATAAGCTCTTGCACCATATTCTTCTCCGCCTAAATATATTGCATCAGCACCTGCATTGATTGCTGCCATAAAACACGCCATATCTCCTGCGGGCGCCAATAATTCCGGTTTATTCAAT
The DNA here is from genome assembly GCA_017387565.1 of Lachnospiraceae bacterium. Lineage (GTDB taxonomy): Bacteria > Bacillota > Clostridia > Lachnospirales > Lachnospiraceae > UBA2882. The sequence goes on from JAFOEY010000006.1 coordinate 145,675, forward strand.
GACATTCTCCTGTTTTTCATAGAAAAAGGTTGTCGCACCAACACAACAACCCATAAAAACCACTATCAATTAAGCGTTTGCGCCTTTAATCTGCGCCTCTAAACGAACAATCTTTTTGGTATTGTCGTTTACCTCAGATTGCAGGGACTTAACGCTTTTTTCTGCATTATCTAATTTGATTTGTGAAGAAATCAGCTCATGCTTTAAGTCGTATAATTCCTTTTCCTTACGCTCTAATTCTTCTTCCAAATCTACAATTTTCTGTTTTGCTTTAAAAAGATCATCTGCAATATTTAATTCCAGCAAAATATTGCGAAACTCAGAGGATTGTTTTCGAAAACTTTCGATTTTATTGTATTCTGACAGTTTATTATTAATATAAAAGGCAACACGCTGCAAATATTCCGCACTTTCGCTGCCACTTAATGTATAAGATTTTCCGCCGATAACCACTTCTGTTTCTGTCTTAATTGACATATCATTTTCTCCCTGATATAACACAAAATATCTATCAACACAATATATGCCCATGAAGCCACGGGCCACATACAAGATATATTATATCAGAATATTATGAGAAAACAACCGTTTTTCGATATTTTTCCTGAAATTTTCCTGAAATATTCAGCAAAAATATTTAGAAAAAATAGTCAAATAAGATGCTCCGGCAAATCCAGCCCAAAATGAAGATAGGCATTTTTGGTAACTACCCGACCTCTGGGTGTCCGGTTAATCAAACCATTTTTAATCAGATAAGGCTCATTTACATCTTCTATCGTGCCTGCATCCTCTCCGGTAGCTGCAGCTAATGTATCAAGTCCTACCGGTCCACCGCCAAATTTATCAATCATGGTAAGCAGAAGATTCCTGTCAACATGATCCAATCCAAGCTTATCCACATCGAGCATATCCAATGCTTCTTTTGCAACACGTTCTGTTATCACACCATCATAACGAACCTGAGCAAAATCCCTTACTCGTTTTAATAAACGGTTGGCAATTCGAGGAGTGCCTCTGCTCCTTCTTGCCATTTCCACGGCACCGTTTGCTTCAATCTGAATATCAAAAACGGAAGCCGAACGCGTAATGATGGCTACAAGCTCCTCAATACTGTAAAACTCCAGACGATTGATAACACCAAAACGATCTCTGAGCGGAGCAGACAGTAATCCCGCTCTGGTTGTTGCGCCAATTAGTGTAAATTTGGGTAGATCCAGACGAATGGATTTTGCAGTCGGACCTTTTCCAATCATAATATCAATACAATAATCCTCCATTGCAGGATACAATACTTCTTCAACCTGTTTGTTTAATCGATGAATTTCATCCACAAACAGGACATCTCCGTCTGAAAGACCGCTTAAAATAGCAGCCATATCTCCCGGCTTTTCAATTGCCGGTCCACTGGTCACTTTCAGATGTGCATCCATTTCATTGGCTATGACACCGGCAAGAGTCGTCTTACCAAGACCGGGCGGCCCATAAAATAATATATGATCCAGTGCATCTTCTCTTTGCTTTGCAGCTTCAATAAAAATTTTCAATGTTTCTTTTGCTTTACTTTGACCAATGTAGTCATCCATGAACTGCGGACGAAGCGTTGATTCTATTTTCTTATCTTCTTCCAAAACAGAAGTCTCAATAATTCTTTGTGGCATAATTCATTCCTTTAAAATAGATATTTTAATGATTGTTTTAAAATGGCATCTGCAGTCATTCCATCCGTCATTTCAACCTTGGAAACTGCCTTTACGGCTTCACCGGAACTATAACCAAGTGCAGTTAATGCTTCAATAGCATCCCTCCTTTGTTCATCAAAACCGGTTAATGCTACATCATTTCCCTTTAATAAAGCAGACGGCATATCAGGGCTGTCTGATAATTTAATCTTATCCTTCAAATCCAAAATCACACGCTCTGCCGTCTTTTTACCAATGCCGTTTGCCTTAGCAATCGCGCCGGCATCCTCATGATAAATTGCAAAACGAAGATCTGTTGTACTCATACAGGATAAAATTGCAAGAGCACCTTTGGGTCCGATTCCATTTACCGTCAAAAGCATTTTAAACAATACAAGCTGTTCTTTATCTTCAAAACCGAATAAAGAAAAGGCATCTTCCTTTACATTGGTATAGGTATAAATCTTTACATTTTGTCCTATGCTGTATTGATAACCTGAGGCAACAAAAACATTAAATCCCATTCCGTTTGTTTCAATTACAACAGAATCCTCTGAAATATCCGTTATTTCACCAATAATATAAGCAATCATAACAATCTCCGTTTCAAAATAAATTCACCAATCCATCCGATTGCATATCCGGTAAGTGCACCACTAAATAACAATACCGGGAAATAATAAAATACAGTTGTATTTTGCACTAAAGCATATGCGACAAAAAGTTGTGCAATATTATGAAAAATCCCACCGAACATACTGTTTCCGGGGACATCAATCCACTTCACCTTTTTGAGCAGATACATTATAAGCAGACTAATTCCCGCACCGGCCAATGAAAAAAGACATCCAAACAAATTTCCAAACAAAAGGGAACTAAGCAAAATACGGCAGAGTTGAAACAGAATACAATATGTAATGCCATAGGAATAGAGCAATAAAACAACCAATGCATTCGACAAACCGATTTTTATCCCGGGAATCGTAGGAACTAATACGACCAATGTTTCTACATAAGAAAAAATCATGCCAAGACAGATGAAAAGTCCCATTTTCGCAATCTTATCAGTAGGCAATGGCATCAACCTCCTTATCCTGACCTGATACAATTTTGATAATCAGTCCATGCGGCAGGCAGGTAATAATCTGACCGTTTTTATGAATCTGTCCGGTCTGTACACAGATTTGATTCCCGCAATCAGCTTCCGTAACAGATACACACCCCTCTTTGACCGTAATCATATTATAGCCACCGGGAGTATCAACCCGCTTCACACAATCCTCAAAAAGAGGTAGTCTGGCAACAATCTCTCCCTGCACATTAACTTCACAAAAAGCTCCGTCATCACTTTTGAAAAAAAAGAGATAAACAACGAAAATCATGCATATAAAGATAAAGAGTAAAAAACTGATAAGATGTCTGTTTTCTTTTTTCATAACGTTATTATATCATAGCAAGCGCAAAATGTGAACGCATGTTTGTGTTTTGTTTGAATTTAGTTTGCGTTGTGTGTGTGTTACTTTTAATATGATTTTTTCATATCATGTTTACTATTTTTCCAGTTCTCCATTCCAGTCAAGGATACCACCGATTTCAATAATATTGGTATATCCCATTTGAACAAGCTTATCTGCTGCTTCTTTACTTCTTCTGCCACTTCGACAATAGACATATATGGTCTGTTCTAAATCCGGCAGTACTTCAGGTTTATCTTGTAAAATATCCTCATTTGCATAATTGATTGCTCCCGGTATGTGCCCCTCGGAAAATTCATCAGCTCTTCTGACATCCAGAATAATATAGTCACCACTATTTTGAAAAATATCTTTTGCTTCTTCCATCGTAATCGATGTATATGTCATATTCTTTTCTCCTTTCGGTAATTTACCGGCAATAAAAACTGCTGTCGGACCGTCTGAACCACTCATTGATATGGAAATACCATTGGAAGTAATTTTAATATGATTTTTAATAAAAATATATGTGCCAACCAATAAGACAGCAACGATTCCTATCAGTATCATTTTTGTTCGTTTTTTCATGTTCTATTCCTCATCAATAATAATTATATATTATACTACTGCCAACCTATATTTCCCGTCAACAAACCATATGAATATGGAAGATAAAAACACACCACATAAATATGGAAGAAAAATGCCGGATTTTGAAGTGAGACACGCCCCACGAATGAAGAGATGTCCGCACAACGAAATCCGGCATTAATTAAGTGCATAATACTATTTTGCAAGGACAACTTGTATCCTTCAAAAATCTTTATTTGGCATTGATATAATTTACAAGACCTTCTGCATCAATGATTTTCTGCATAAATGGTGGAAAAGCCTGACCCTGATATTCTGTACCTTTTGTCAGATCGTAAATCTTTCCGGAATCAAAATCAACTTCCACTTCATCTCCTGCTTCAATCTCATTGGCAGCATCTGCACATTCGATAATCGGCAATCCAATGTTGATGGCGTTACGGTAAAAAATTCGTGCAAATGTATCTGCAATCACACAGCTGATACCGGATGCTTTAATGGCAATTGGTGCATGTTCACGGGAAGAACCACATCCAAAGTTTTTGGTTGCAACCATGATATCACCTATTTTTACTTTTTTTACAAACTCCTTATCAATATCTTCCATGCAGTGTGTTGCAAGCTCTGCCGGATCGGAAGAATTCAAATATCTTGCCGGAATAATAACATCCGTATCCACATTATCACCATATTTAAAAACAATACCTTTTGCGTTTTCCATGACAATCTCCTTATCTTTTTCTTATCAAGCTATATCTACGTGATCAAATATTTCTTTCCTCGACCTATTAATATCAATAGCCACTGTTTGTTACTCTCAATTTTATAAACGACATGGGCATGAAATCTTCCCTGCAACTGCACTTGCTGCTGCAACTGCAGGAGAAGCCAGATATATCTCCGAATCGACATGACCCATACGTCCGACAAAATTACGGTTAGTTGTGGCAACACATCTCTCACCGGCTGCTAAAATACCCATATATCCGCCTAAGCATGGACCGCAGGTCGGTGTAGAAACAACAGCACCGGCTTCAATAAAGGTTTTTAAAAGCCCTTCTTCCATTGCCTGCAGATAAATGGCCTGCGTTGCCGGAATAATAATACAGCGAATTCCGGATGCTACTTTTTTATCTTTTAATACCTTTGCCGCGCATCTCAAATCGTCAATACGTCCGTTTGTACAAGAACCGATAACAACCTGATCGATTTTAATATCTTCTGTGATTTCATCAATTGTCTTTGTGTTTTCCGGTAAATGTGGAAATGCAATCGTAGGACGAAGTGAATTTAAATCAATGGTATATACTTCATCATAAATAGCGTCCTCATCTGCTTCATAAACCGTATATTGTTTTGTGGAGTGCTCATCCATGTAAGCCTTGGCTAATTCATCAACAGGGAAAATACCGTTTTTAGCACCTGCTTCAATTGCCATATTAGCAATGGTAAAACGATCATCCATAGAAAGGCTCTTAACACCTTCACCGACAAATTCCATAGATTTGTATAATGCACCATCCACACCAATCATTCCGATGATATGAAGAATCAGGTCTTTACCGCTGACCCATTCCGGAAGTGAACCGGTTAACTCAAATTTGATTGCTCCGGGAACCTTAAACCAGGCTTTCCCGGTTGCCATTCCGGCAGCCATATCCGTACTTCCGACACCGGTAGAAAATGCTCCTAAGGCACCATAAGTACAAGTATGAGAATCAGCACCGATAATCACATCACCGGCAACAGTCAGACCTTTTTCAGGTAATAAAGCATGTTCAATCCCCATCTGTCCTACTTCAAAATAATTGGTAATCTGATTACGATATGCAAATTCCCTGACGCATTTGCAATGCTCTGCGGATTTAATATCCTTATTCGGAACAAAATGATCCGGTACTAGTGCAATTTTATCCTTATCAAAAACCCCTTCAACTTTCATTTTATCCATTTCTTTAATGGCTACAGGGCTTGTTATATCATTTCCTAAAACAAGATCTAAATCTGCCTCAATCAGTTGTCCGGCTTCAACCTTATCAAGTCCGGCATGTGCAGCTAAAATCTTTTGTGTCATCGTCATTCCCATGATGTAAACCTCCTATTATTTGATAGTGACAGTATAGCACAATACATGAATATAAATAAAATACATAATATTCATATTTACTATAATTTGTGGTTATGATAAGATGGATATATCATTTCCCCAATGCACTCATAATTATTTCGTTATTTACTTGACAGAAAGGTACATCCTATGGAGAACAATTTAAATCTATATCATATTTTTTATACGGTAGCAAAAAACAAGAACATTTCGGGGGCAGCCAAAGAACTATTCATCAGCCAACCCGCTATCAGCAAAGCCATAGCAAAACTCGAAAACAATTTAGACACGAAGCTTTTTATGCGAAGTTCCCGTGGTGTTACATTAACAAACGAAGGCGTAATCCTATACGAACAGGTAAAAAATGCTTTTATGGCTATCCAGAGTGGCGAAGATCAGTTACACAAAATCGCAACCCTTGGTGTTTCTCATTTATCCATTGGGGTCAGCATAACTTTATGCAAATATGTTCTTCTCCCCTATTTGCAGGAATTCATCAGACAAAATCCTCATATTACAATCTCTATAACCTGTCATCCTTCCATGGAAACCATACAGGACATAGAAAAAGGCGTAACAGAAATCGGTCTGGTCGGTATTCCTTCCAATCCCGGGCATTTACTATGCTATGAGCCCATAAAAGAGATACAGGATACTTTTATTGCAACCGACAATTACTTAAAAAACCTACGTATCAGAGAAGGCAACGGAAAAGCATCCCTATTATCCAGTGCTAACTTTATGATGCTAAACAAAGAAAATGTATCCCGCATGTTTGTTGACCAATATCTTGCCGCACATCAGATCACTATGACTAATATCTTAGAAATCAACACGATGGATCTTTTAATTGAATTAGCCAAAATTGATTTGGGAATTGCCTGTGTTATCCGTGATTTCGTTAAAGAAGACATAGAAAATGGCACATTTAAAGAACTAACCTTTAAACGTACCATTCCTAAACGAAAAATCGGTTTTACATACAGAGAAGATCTGCCCATGTCAGATTCTCTGAAAAAATTCATTGATTTTATACATTCGTTCTCTGAGGAAGATAACCAAATGCCGCAATAATCATTGCAAGTGTGATCATAGTCCGGATAAATGCCGGAATCGTAATTGCAACCGGCAGAACCGATAACAGACATGCAACCACAGTCATTAACACTTTCGCATATACACTTGCTTTAAACAATACTCCGGCTGCTATATCTCTATGGAATATCTTTGCACAAATCATTGCAATTAACATATAAATCATCGCACAGAAGAAATACCAAAAGCTTCTCGCAATATAATAAAAAATAAAGCAAACGGAAACAAATACAAATAATCCGGGAATCAGACTGTCAATAATCCAGTCCTTATCAAAAGAAATCGTCCCAAAATCTTTAAAACTCAACTGATTATACTCTCCATCCGATTCAAGCACAAGATTGGTTCTGGATATTAACATAACCGAATCATAGCCTTCCGTATGCAATTCTTCCGCATCACCTAACGAAAAAGAGTCGTAATCATCCGAGAAATAAACATACACCTCTTTATTGGGATCATCATACTCAAAATCCTCTTCAATATAAAATTCGCCATCATCAACCTTAAAATACGGAAAAACATCCATCACTTCATTGAACGCTTCCGTGTCATTGAAAGAAATTGCAAAACAAATATAAGTTACCAAAGTACAGACAGCAAGCAATAACGCAACAAATCCAATCATTGCCCCAGTATTGATATTAGATAAAACACCATATTTTGTAGGATTAAATGCGTATGGAAATTGCTTAAAAAAATGGGGTTTTTCAGGTTCCTCATAAGTTTGATACATTTGACCATTGGTATTGTAAGTACTCTCGTATCCGTTTACCAGCGGTTCCTGATATGGATTTTGATGCGGATTGTTGTATGTATTCTGCATAAAATCCTGATTATTATTATCTGAATTAAATGAATCCATGGAATTCTCCTTTACCTTTTCATTGTAGCAATCCGTTGATATCATGGGGATAAAATACCTTTTGACCTCAACATCATTATATTAAAATATAAAATAAACAGTTTATTTCAATAAAAAAGGCTTTTGCATAATCATTTATGAAACAAAACTACACAAAAGCCCCATTTTAATAATACAATCTAAAACAACCAATCTTTAAGCCGTCAGACCATGTATTAGTTGTTGATTAATTTCTCATCGTCGTTGTTCCAGCTGTAAAGTTTACGGATTTCTTCACCGACAACTTCTGAAGGATGTTCTGCAGCTAATTTTCTCATAGCTTTGAAATGAACCTGTTTTCCTGCCGGAGACATATCCAATAAGAATTCTTTTGCAAAAGAACCATCCTGAATATCAGAAAGGATCTTCTTCATTGCTTTCTTGGTATCTTCTGTAATGATCTTCGGTCCTGTAATATAATCGCCGTACTCAGCAGTGTTAGAGATAGAATATCTCATTCCTGCGAATCCTGACTGATAAATCAAGTCAACAATGAGTTTCATCTCATGGATACATTCAAAGTATGCATTACGAGGATCATATCCTGCTTCTACCAATGTTTCAAAACCAGCCTGCATTAATGCACAAACACCACCGCAAAGAACAGCCTGCTCACCAAAAAGGTCTGTTTCTGTTTCGGTACGGAATGTTGTCTCTAATACACCGGCTCTTGCTCCACCGATTGCCAATGCATATGCTAATGCAATATCCTGTGCTTTTCCGGTTGCATCCTGATGAACAGCGATCAGACAAGGAACACCTTTTCCGGCCTGGTATTCACTACGAACGGTATGTCCGGGTCCTTTAGGAGCAATCATGGTAACGTCAACATCAGCCGGAGGTACAATACAACCAAAATGGATATTAAAACCATGTGCGAACATTAACATATTACCGGGCTCTAAGTTGGGCTCGATATCATTTTTGTATAAATCAGCCTGTTTCTCATCGTTAATCAAAATCATAATGATATCAGCTTTTTTCGCAGCTTCTGCAGCAGTATAAACTTCAAATCCCTGCTTAACGGCTTTATCCCATGATTTAGAACCTTCGTATAATCCAATGATAACATTGCAGCCTGATTCTTTTGCATTTAATGCATGTGCATGACCCTGGCTACCATAACCGATAACTGCGATTGTCTTTCCTTCCAATAAAGATAAATTACAATCTTCCTGATAAAAAATCTTTGCGTCCTGTGACATTTTAAAATCCTCCTAGTAAAATAAATATTTATATTTAGAAAGTTATTTCCTGCTAACATATCTTCGCAAAAGCGATAAAACGTATCAGAATTAACTTCTTAAACACTATGGTAAATAGGTAACATTATCCGTGCCGCGGCCAAGACCAATTAAACCGGTACGAGCAAGCTCCAAAATCTCATATCCTTCCAGCAAATTGATGAAATTATCAATCTTGCTGTCGCTGATACCTTTTACTTCCATCTCAACGGTCAGACTTTCTTTAGAAACATCCACGATTCTCGCTTTAAAACTGTCTACTAAACCTATTACGGAAAGTCTGTTTTCGGAAGTTACCCTGATTTTAATTAAAACCAGTTCACGGTAAACAGATTCGTCCGGTTCCAACACCTTGATATCCCGTACATCGACAAGCTTACCAACCTGTTTTTCAATCTGATCCAGGATCTCATCGTCACCACTTGTAACAATGGTAATACGGGTATAATTAGGATCTGCCGTAACACCTGCCGTAATGCTTTCAATATTGTATCCACGACGGCTGAACAAACCGGAAATACGGCTTAACACACCGGAGGTATTATCTACTAACAACTGAAATACTTTTTTTTGCATAATTTCCATTCCTTTCATGCTGAAATTCATTTTATCAGCATATGATTTGCTTTGTCAACGTATGAACAGCCCTTATATTTTCTATAACTTTAAGTTATAATAATGCCATTAACTATTCGTTTTCGCTACATTTGGGAAGAGCCAGAGTACCGGTTCTTGCTACCTCTACAATGCTGACAGATGCAAACATATCGATTAACAGTTTGATTTTTTCGGGAACATCACAAATCTGGATAATCATGTATGTTTTACTCATATCGACAATATCCGCCTTCATGATTTCACATATTTCCATAATATCGCGTCGGTTGTTTTTATTGTATTTTACCTTCATTAACATCATTTCGCGGGAAATACTGTGACTTTCATCGAAGGTTTTAACTTTAATAATATCCAGCTTTTTGTTTAACTGCTTTTCAATCTGCTGTAATGTCCGTTCATTTCCTGAACTGACAATGGTCATACAGGATATGGTAGGATCGTCAGTTTCTCCCACCGCAAGAGAATCAATATTAAAACTTCTTCTTGAAAACAGACCGGATACTTTTGCAAGTACACCGGATCTGTTTTCTACTAAAACGGAATATATTTTTTTCATTTATCTGCACCTCTCAAACCATCTACTAAACCAGATCCATGGGATCAATCAACACTTCCATCAGACATGCAGAATCATTTTTTAAAAACTCATCCAGCATATCTTCCATCTCATCCATGGAAGTCAGTCTGAAAAACGGCATGTTGTAAGCTGCCGATATGTGTTCCAAATCCGGGCTACCGGCCAAATCAACAACCGAATAATTATCTTTGTAAGTAAAATGCTGATATTGGCGAACCATTCCAAGATAATTATTCTTTAGCACAATCACCTTGCTGTTAATGCCATGCTGACGCATGGTTGCAAGTTCCATCATGGACATCTGGAAAGAACCGTCACCACATACCGCAATAACCTGTTTGTCCTTTATTGCGTATTTGGCACCCATGGCAGCAGGAATGGAATAACCCATAGTTCCCATACCACCTGATGTTAAAAATCTTCCGTTCTTTACCACATGATAAGCACAGGACCAGATCTGGTTTTGTCCAACATCCGCAACATAAATGGCATCATCTTCCATTTTCTCGGATAATCTGGTAATAAATTTTGCCGGATCGACAAAGCCGGGATGATCCGGGCGTTTGGGTTCCATTTCTTCCCGGTATCCGTTTAAGGTTTCAACCCATGCATCCGAATCACAGTAAAAATCATGCTCCTCAAAATCCTTGAAAATGTGCTTTGCATCACCTACCAAAGGAATGGTAGGACCAACATTTTTACCGATTTCCGCAGGATCCACATCCATATGTACCAAAACTTTATTGTCAAAAATCAAATCCGGCTGACTGATGGCTCTGTCTGCCACTCGTGCTCCGGCCATAATAATCAGATCCGCTTCGTTCATGGCCCGGTTCGCATAAGGTTTTCCGTTATTTCCCACCATTCCGAAATATAAAGGATGTTTTGTCGGCATAATACCGATTCCCATCATCGTGGATACAACCGGAATTCTATGATGCTCGGCAAACTCGATCAGTTCTTGATTTGCCTGCGATAAAGCGACACCACCGCCCACACAGATAATCGGACGTTTCACTTTCTGTAATTCCTTGATGACACGCTTAATCTGCTGGGAATGCCCCTTTACAGTCGGTTTATAGGTTCTTAAAGAAATTTCTTCCGGATATTCAAAGTTACTGATTTTTGCATTTTGAACATCAATCGGAACATCAATTAAGACCGGTCCTTTTCGTCCCGTTGTAGCAATATAAAATGCTTCTTTAAAAATACGTGGAATATCATTAACATCTTTTACCAGATAACTATACTTTACAAAAGATTCTACTGCTCCGGTAATATCTGCTTCCTGGAACACATCACTTCCGAGCAATTCGCTGTTTACCTGACCGGTAATACAAATCATCGGAATACTGTCTGCAAATGCGGTTGCTATTCCTGTAATCAGATTGGTCGCACCGGGACCGCTTGTGACCGCACAAACTCCGATTCCATCCGTAACCCTTGCAAGACCACTTGCCGCATGAGCTGCATTTTGTTCGGTTCTGACCAAAACACTTTCAATCTCCGAATTCAAAATGCTATTATAAAATGGACAAATGGCAACACCCGGATATCCAAAAACAACTTTTACGCCCTCTTTTTCCAAGCATTTTACCATTGCATCTGCACCTATCATGTTTCTGTTTCCTCCTGTATTTTATATAGCTACATTGTTCTTATCATTCTTTACGAATTAATTTGATATTTACATTTTTATTCTCATTATTTATTGCGAAGCGATTTGATATTTACAATTTTATTCTCATTATTTATTGCGAAGCGATTTGATATTTAAATTTTCATTCTCATTATTTATTTCGAATTAATTTGATATTTACTTATTATCTCAACAATATACACAAATTGTTTCGACAATATATATGTTGCATATGGATTGCTCCGTTGCCACATAATTATCACAATCCACAAATACCCCATACTATCAAATTTTGAAAAAACATATCAAGATTCGCACAATTTCTGCGCCAATTTGACAGCATCGGCAGCATCTTTAGAATAACCATCCGCACCGATTTCATCTGCATATTCCTGTGTAATGACCGCACCACCAATCATGACTTTTGCCGTAAGACCTTCTTCTTTGGCTAAATTAATGACATTTTTCATTTCCTGCATCGTTGTTGTCATCAAAGCAGAAAGCGCAATGATACTTGCGTGTTTTTCCCGTGCCACCTTAATAATTTCCTCTCTGGGAACATCTTTACCAAGATCGACGACGGTAAATCCATGATTTTTTAACATCAATGCTACCAGATTTTTACCAATATCATGAATATCGCCTTTGACAGTGGCAATCACAATAGTAGGCATATCTGCTTCCACGCCTTCCGATTTTAACATCGGCTCTAAATAGTCAATAGACTTTTTCATAGTCTCGGCACTTGCAATCAACTGGGGAAGAAAATACTTTCCCTGATTGAAAAGCTCACCCACCTCATTAATTGCAGGCATTAATGCTTCGTTTAAAATCTGCTGCGGGTCATAAGAAGCCGATACAGCTGCTTCTGTCAATTTGACAATATCTCGTTGTTTTCCTTTTAAAACAGCATCTTTTACATCTTTCAAAGCATCCGAAACTTGTCCGGTCTGCTGTTCTTTCTTAAGAGCTGTATCTTGCGATGCTTTTTTTATCTCTTTATCGGTCATCTGATTTGTAGAATGATCCGTCAAAGTATTTGATACCGAAACCGGATTTATCATCTCCGGGTGATTCAGCATAAAAGCTTCTCTTGCCTCTTTGATGGCATTCATCCGATCAATATATAAAAGATCGGCTCCCTCTTTTGCCATTAAAATATCAGCTGAATATGCCGCATTTACCAGCATTTCCTGATTGGGATTGGCAATTGCCATGGTAAGACCTTCCTGAATCGCCATCGTTAAAAATGCGCTGTTGATATTCATACGTTCCGGCAGCCCAAAAGATATATTGGACAATCCACAGGTGGTTGCAATACCATTTTCTTTACAATATCGTATTGTCTGAAGCGTTTCTCTTGCTGCAAGAGGATTTGCCGCAACCGTTGCGACCAGTCCGTCAACAATAATATCATCCTTTGTCATTCCAAGCGCAAAAGCTTTGTCCATGACTTTATGGATAATTGTAATCTTTTCATCTGTATCTTTTGGCAGCCCCTCATCTGATAAAGGCAAAAGAATAAACATAGCACCATATTTTTTTGCAATCGGCAGAAGCTTATCTACTTTTTCTTTTTCAAATGAAATGGAATTAATCAAAGCTCTTCCCGGATATCTGCGAAGTGCCGCTTCAATTACATCAACATGAGAAGAATCAATCGATAATGGCAGCGAAGTAATGTTGGCAACTTCCTCTAACACGGTCAGCATCATGGATTTTTCATCAATGCCACTCATTCCCATATTGATATCCAGAATTTTTGCACCACATTCTTCCTGTTCAATTGCAAACTGATCAACTAAATCCAGTTTGCCTTCCCGAATTTCAGCTTGAAGCTTTTTCTTACCGGTAGGATTGATTCTTTCTCCCACAACCATAAAGCAATCATCCAATCCAAATTCCAGACTCTGTCTTTCCGAACAAAGAAAATGTCTTCCTGTTAAATCACGTTTTTGCACAGACAAATTATGCGTTTTTTCGACCAGTTTCTGAATATACTCAGGACTAGTACCACAACATCCGCCTAAAATAGAGGCTCCGGATTCTACAATTTCAACCATCTGAGAAGAAAAAGTATCACTGTCCATATCGTATATGGTATTTCCTTCTCCATCCAATGACGGAAGTCCCGCATTGGGCTTTGCTATTAACGGAAGATTGGTGACCTCTGCCATCGCTTTTATGATTTTACACATCTGATCCGGACCGGTGGAACAATTAGCACCAATCGCATCCACATGTAAATATGACAATGTGATGGCAGCAGACTTGGCATCAGAACCAAACAGGGTTCTTCCATCACTTTCAAAAGTAAGTGTAGCCATGACAGGGAGACTGCTGACTTCCATTGCAGCAATGACTGCCGCCCTGGTCTCCTGCAAACTCATCATGGTTTCAATAACAATTAAATCAGCTCCGGCTTTTTCCACATACTGGATCTGTTCTTTATAGATATCAATCAATTCTTCAAAATCCAGAGGTCCCATCGGCTTTAACTGCTTACCGGTCATGGTAAGATCGGCTGCAACCAGTGCCTTTTTACCTGCTGTTTTTTTGGAAAGCTGAATCAACCTGGTATTGATTTCTTCGATCTGATCTTCCAAATGATATTCTGCAAGTTTCACACGATTGGCAGTAAAAGTAGGGGCATATAAAATATTGGTTCCAGCTTCTATATAGGCTGTCTGCAAGTCAACCAAAGCCTGCTCATGCTCTAATATCCATTTTTCAGGACACACTCCCATGGGCATTCCGGCCTTCATTAAATTAGAGCCGGTTGCTCCATCCAAATATATGATTCGATTCTCACAAAGCTGTTGAAATTCCTGTTTTGTCACAATACTACCTCTGTCTATTTATCTCATGCATAGCTTGACAAATGCACTTGCCTTGTCAACTATAACATAATAAAACTCTGCATGTAAGCTACATACAGAGTTTTATTATATCATTTTTTAATTGTATACACAATACTCGGCTCACACCTTGATATTGTTAAGTGTCTTTTGGTCTAGAATTTGCCTGCTGTAGCAGCTTCCTCAATGGAAACAGCTGTTGAAACAGTCATACCAACCATAGGGTTGTTACCTGCACCGATTAAGCCCATCATTTCTACGTGAGCCGGTACAGAAGAAGAACCTGCAAACTGTGCATCGGAATGCATACGTCCCATAGTATCTGTCATACCATAAGATGCAGGACCTGCAGCCATGTTATCGGGATGCAAGGTACGTCCTGTACCACCACCGGAAGCAACTGAGAAGTATTTCTTACCAGCTTCGATTCTTTCTTTCTTATAAGTACCTGCAACAGGGTGCTGGAATCTGGTAGGATTTGTAGAGTTACCTGTGATAGATACGTCTACGTTTTCTTTCCACATGATTGCTACACCTTCGCAAACATCGTTAGCGCCATAGCAGTTAACTTTTGCACGAGGGCTGTTTGCATCTTTAGAATAGCATTTTCTGGAAACTTCTTTTACTGTATTTGTATAAGGATCATATTCAGTTTCAACAAATGTAAATCCGTTGATACGAGAAATGATCTGAGCAGCATCTTTTCCAAGACCGTTTAAGATAACACGAAGAGGTGTTTTACGAACTTTGTTAGCTTTTTCTGCAATACCGATTGCACCTTCAGCAGCTGCGAAAGATTCATGACCTGCTAAGAAAGCGAAACATTCTGTTTCTTCTTCCAATAACATTTTTCCAAGGTTACCATGTCCAAGACCTACTTTACGTGTATCAGCAACTGATCCGGGGATACAGAAAGCCTGAAGACCTTCACCAATTGCTGCAGCAGCGTCAGCAGCTTTACGGCAGTTTTTCTTAATGGCAATTGCAGCGCCTACTGTATAAGCCCATTTTGCATTTTCGAAACAAATTGGCTGAATGCCTTCGATTAAGCTATATACATCGATACCGGCAGCCATTGTAATATCTTTACATTCCTCAATTGAATTAATGCCATACTGTTTTAATACAGCAAGAATCTGAGGTTCTCTTCTTTCATATGATTCAAATAAAGCCATGTGTTTTCTCCTCCTAATCCTTACTCTTTTCTAGGGTCAATTACACGTACAGCATCCTGTACACGACCATACTGACCAGAAGCTTTTTCAAGTGCTGTTGCAGCGTCATCACCGGCTTTGATGAAATCCATCATCTTACCGAAGTTAACGTATTTGTATCCGATGATCTGATCATCTTCATCAAGTGCAACACCTGTGATATAACCGTCTGTAAGTTCAAGATATCTGGGTCCCTTTGAAAGTGTACCATATGTAGTACCAACCATTGAACGAGATCCTTTACCTAAATCTTCAAGACCTGCGCCGATTGCAAGACCGCCTTCAGAGAAAGCTGACTGTGTACGACCATAAACGATCTGTAAGAATAATTCTCTCATTGCTGTATTGATAGCATCACAAACAAGGTCTGTATTTAATGCTTCCATAACGGTTAATCCGGGAAGAATTTCTGCAGCCATTGCAGCTGAATGAGTCATACCGGAACAACCGATTGTCTCAACTAATGCTTCCTGAATAATTCCTTCCTTAACATTTAAGGATAACTTGCAGGCACCCTGCTGAGGTGCACACCAGCCAATACCATGTGTATAACCGGAAATATCCTTAACTTCTTTTGCCTTAACCCATTTTGCTTCTTCCGGGATAGGAGCACAGCCGTGATGAACGCCCTGTGCTACCGGGCACATTTCTTCCACTTCTTTTGAATAAATCATGTGAAATCTCCTTTCAATTATGTAGAATAATATATTGACCAAGCGACCATATCTGATTGCTTGTCACATTCTTCGAATATTTTCTCACATTTCCTAAAAAAAATCTAGTCATTATATATAAAAGTTTCTATAAATATTACAAGGTAATTATGCACCACATAGTTCTTGTGACATGCGTTGTTTTCTACTCCGTGCACGCATCTTTTCGCTCCAGCTATCGCAAAACTCGCCCTTCGGGCTCAAACATGCGTCCGCTGTCGCTATTAGCGTGCACATCCCAACAAAAACAACGCAAAATGTCACTGCGAATCTATGTGGCGCACAATTATATTGCAATGAATACAATTATAAATTTTCTACATAAAAACATTTTGGATATCCTGAACAACCATAAAATTGTTTTCCTGCAAATTCTCCTTTTTTAGAAACTCGTATCACTAATTTCTTTCCACATTTAGGACATATTTTATTATTCGTAATACTATCTTTCAATAATGCATCTTTTTTCTTTTCTTTTTCAACTCTTTCAAGCATTTCATTGTATTTTTTTGAATAATCTGATTTATTTGGCTTAGACATTGATAAGAAGAACTGAGCATACTCTTTCATCTCAGTATCTGAAAATGTAGTATATCTCTCATTATTATCTATTTCTTTTATATATCTAATTAATTGGTCTGCACGAATAACCATATCTCTTATTTCTTTTTTAGCAAATTTATCATTTAAAATTGTCTTAGGATTTGCCAAACATACTATAGACCTATAATTATTCGAAAAATTCTTTTCAAATATAGGCTTTAACAATGCATTTATAGTAGACATACGTATATTTTTTATTACATTTAAATGTCTTTCATTCTGAGTAATAGGTGAATATATTCCTTCTTTTATTTTTTTACCAAATGCATCAAATGAACGTATAAAATTTCCATTATTATCAATTTCAATATTTCCAATAAGATTTTTACATTCAATAACATATAGATGTCTTTTAGTAATAACCAAAAAATCAATCTGTGCAGACAAATCTTCAAATTCTAAATAAAAATATCATGAAGAATATACATGTCAATGCCACTATTTTTTAGTTCAAAAGCAATATTCTTTTCTCCCATTTCGCCATAAGATGCTAATTTAATCTGGAGTTCAATTTCTTTCTTTAAATCTCCTGTAGTTTTTTTAGAAAGAATTTCCATTTTCTCAATGAACTCAGAAGTATCACTATTTTCTTTTAAAAAAACAGGTCCTATTCCACCAAATAATCCCATTTTATAATCCTCCCATTGTTATATAGACATTAAACAAAAAAGAGCAAAACAAACGTTTTACCCTTTTTTCATTCATTAGTTTGTCAGCATCATACGGTCGTTTGCGAATTCTCCACCACTGACCTCCTCGAATTTCTTGAGTAAGTCTGATACATGAAGATTTTTCTTTTCTTCACCACGAACATCATAGATAACACGTCCTTCATGCATCATAATCAGACGATTGCCATGGGCAATAGCATCTTTCATGTTGTGGGTAATCATCAAAGTAGTAAGATGATCCCTGTTTACAATGACTTCTGTTGTTTCCAATACTTTTGCAGCTGTTTTCGGATCAAGTGCTGCTGTATGTTCATCTAAAAGCAACAATTTGGGTTTGACCAAAGTAGCCATAAGAAGCGTTAACGCCTGTCTCTGTCCACCCGACAAAAGTCCGACTTTGGATGTCAGACGATCTTCCAAACCAAGACCTAATATCTTTAATAACTCTTTGTATTCTTCACGTTCTTTTTTAGAAGTGCCGCCCTTTAAACTTCTGAATTTCCCGCGACGTTTTGCAAGTGCCAGATTTTCATCAATCCCCATGGTTGCAGCAGTTCCCGTCATCGGATCCTGAAAAACACGACCAAGATATTTTGCTCTTTTATGTTCGGATAACTTTGTTGCATCCACACCATCGATTAAAATCTGTCCGGCATCAACAGGCCAGACACCGGCAATGGCATTCATCATAGTGGATTTGCCTGCTCCGTTTCCTCCGATAACTGTTACGAAATCACCTTCTTCAAGAGTAAGGGAAAAATCATTTAACGCAACTTTTTCGTTTACAGTACCGGGATTAAATACTTTTGTAACATTTCTAATTTCCAGCATTCTGATTTTCTCCTTTCTTGATGGTAGGTTTTGTAAAATACTTTCCTTTCCAATAAGGGATTGCCAAAAATACGGCAACTACCAATGCAGAAAGCAGTTTCAGCAAGTCAGTATCAATACCCATCCAGATAACAACCTGAAGAACGATATAGTATAAAATAGAACCAAAAGCTACGCCTAATAACTTCAAAGCAAAATTCCGGAATATCTTACCAAAAATAGCCTCTCCGATAATAACGGCAGCTAGACCGATTACAATTGCACCACGTCCCATATTGATATCCGCAAAACCCTGGTACTGTGATAACAATCCACCGGATAAGGCAACCAGTCCGTTAGAAATCACAAGTCCAAGGACTTTTGACATATTGGTATTAATACCCTGTGCTCTGGACATATTGGAATTACAGCCTGTTGCTCTTAATGCACAACCAAGCTCTGTTCCAAAAAACCAATATAAAGCGGCAATCAATAAAACTATGATGATTGCAACAACAAAAATCGTATTTTTATAAAATGCAACATTTTTTATGTAACGAAGTGAAACCAATAAATCATATTTATCAACATTGATTGCCTGATTAGATTTACCCATAATTTTTAGGTTCACAGAATATAAACCAAGCTGTGTCAGAATACCGGCAAGAATTGCTGGAATTCCCATAAAAGTATGAAAAATACCTGTTGCCAGTCCGGCAGCCATACCGGCAAGGGTGGCAACCAATAAAGAAACAAAGACATTCTGTCCTGATAACATCATCATGATACATACGGCACCGCCCGTACAAAGCGAACCATCAACCGATAAGTCGGCAATATCCAAAATACGAAATGTAATATAAATTCCGATTGAAGTGATACCCCAAATCAATCCCTGGGCAACTGCACCCGGCATTGCCGCGAATAAATTCAAAATATTCATCGCAACCTCCTATTTTTCTCTTTAAAGTCAACCTTTACTATCATAACATGTTTTTTTTATTTGTAAAACTAAATTTTATTTGATTTATTTTGGTTATTTTATTTGTTTTATTTTATTTGTTTTATTTTATTTTTCTTATTGTATTTGATTTACTTTATTTAATGTATTTGATTTACTTTGTCGATGTTTCTAACTTTTTATCAGTCACAACTTCTGGGACATAGCAAGGCGTCCAAATAGGAATTTGCAGTTTCTACGAGCGGTGCGCAGAAAGTCCGAAAATCAGCCGTGGGAGCTTGCTCACAAACGGCTGTATTTCCAGGCTGGATGCATAGCGCAACAGCGCGACATGAGCATGTAGCTCAGCGAAATGCGAATGGCACCGCTTAATAAACTGGAAGCTGTCAGATTTAGCACAGGATACTTTATGCCTGTGGGGTATATGCAGAGATTTCTGACATCTATACCCTGTTTCAATTAAATATCTTGCGCAATTTTGCTCGTAACAGGGTATATGTGGCTAAATCTTAATCTTGTACCCTGTTTTAGGCTTTTTTTTCTTAATTTGAAGCGTCAAACGGGGTATGGAAATCAAATCACTTGCTCCTATACCCTGTTTGTATCATTTTCATTGTGTTTTTCAGTAGCGAGCGGGGTATGAAAATCAATCACTTACACCTATACCCCATAAGACCATAATTTTGCTTTGGAATGATGAGCCGGTAGAAGATGTGGGCCCAAATCGTCAAATGATGTTAATTTGGGATAATAGACCTTATGGAGTAAGCAAATACAATAAGAAGGATGAAGGGACAAGTGATGTTACGGTGCCATTATAAAAGGGCATCCGAATAGAATGCCCTTAATTACCATTAATATTATCTTGTTTACTTGCAATATAGACAGATTAAAAATCATCTTACACCTACATAATAAAACGCCTGTAATTGTACCTACCTATATATTACTCTTCTTTTTACTCTTCCGTTTCAATTGCAACGTAATCAGAAGGAACTGTAATTCCTAACTCCTCACAGTTAGATACATTGTATTCTTTTGTGAATTTAGGAGCATATTCGATCGGCATTGTTCCAATATCTTCGCCCTGTAATACTTTGATACCCATTTTACCTGTTGCATATCCTAAATCATAGTAATCAATGGATAATGTTGCAATACCGCATCCGGCGCAAATTCCTTCTTCGCCTGCAACAACGGGAACACCTGCAGGAAGACAGATATTCTGGATGATTTCTGTATTTGATGCAACAGTGTTATCAGTGGGAACATAAATAACGTCTGATTCATTTGCTGCTGTTGTTACAACAGTTGCTAAATCGTTTGAATCAGAGAATGCGTAATAAGTACATGTATATCCCATTTCTTCCAGATAACCTTTGATTGTATCAACCTGGTACTGTGAGTTAGCTTCTGCAGAGCAGTATAATAATCCAACGTTTTTAGCATCCGGGCAAAGCTCATGTAACATATCAGCCTGACCATCTAAGGGTGCTAAATCTGAAGTACCGGAAATATTTCCGCCAACTGTTCCGTCAAAGTCTGATAAATCAAGACCGGTTGCATAATCAGTTACAGAAGTACCAAGTACAGGAATTGTATCTGTACCGGCCTGAGCTGCCTGTAATGCAGGAGTTGCATTTGCTAAAATTAAATCAACGTTATTTGATACAAAGCTGTTGATGATAGTAGAACAGGTATTGGAATCACCCTGTGCATTCTGCTCATCAAATACGACTGCATCTCCGAATTCTTCTGTTAATGCATCTTTAAATCCCTGTGTAGCTGCATCTAACGCAGGATGCTGAACCAACTGACAAATACCAACTGTATAAGTAGTACCTTCTGCTGCTTCTGTTGTCTCTTCTACTTCTGCAGTTTCTTCTGTTTCAGTTACTTCTGTTGTTTCAGTAGTTTCTGTAGAAGTTGTATCTGTAGAACCACAACCAACCAGTAATGAAGCAGCCATAACACCTGCTAAAAGCATTGCTGTCAATTTTTTCATAACTTTTCCTCCATTTTCACTTTGTTAAAAACTAGTCTGACAAAATCATATGTCGAAAAAAATATACAACACTTAACGTTCATCGTCAATAGTTTTTTGCGGAAGAAATCAAGAAGAAAAATCAAGAAAAATATAAAATATACATTAAAAACTTCCAACAAATTCAAGGGAATCAGATACAATTAGACCAATCAAATTAACTGTGTAATCTTATCTTCATGCTTATAAACAGAGTTTTCGTCAATCCATCCACGGATTGAATTTAACGGATATATTCTGGTATTTTTTCCGATTACTGTACCGGGATTCAATACGCAATTACATCCCACCTGTACACCATCTCCGACAATGGCACCCAGTTTTCTCATATCAGTTTCCAAAGAGCCCAAAGGAAAATGAATCTCAACGTTACGCTTATCATTTTTAATGTTTGAAGTAATTGCACCGGCACCAAGATGGGACTTATAACCCAAAATGCTGTCTCCCACATAATTAAAATGTGGTGCTTCTACTTCATCAAAAAGCAGACTGTTTTTGACTTCGCAGGAATTACCAACAACGGTTCCCTTGCCGATAATAACATTACCCCTAATAAAAGCACAATGCCTGATTTCAGCATTAGAATCAATAATGCAGGGTCCTGTAATACTTGCGGTCGGTGCAACCTTTGCTGTTTTTGAAATCCAAACAAATTCGGAAATCTGTTCAAATTCATCCGCAGGAAGCATTGGTCCAAGCAACTTAATAAAAGATTCTAAGCGTGGAAGAACCTCCCATGGATAAATCACCTCATCAAACAAAGGTGCTGCCAGTGATTTACTGAGATCAAAATACTTGTTAATACTAAACATTTCCAACATAACCCATTTCTCCTTCTCATTTTATATTTTTTATTTTTGTCTATTTTTCGTCGTTGTTTTTCCACCCCTGCCGGATGAAGCAGTATAATAACTTTTCACATAAGGCGTACATTGGTTTAAATAAGCTCTGTTGTCATACTTTTTCACATAATCCGTACGCCTGTTTATAAAACCTTTTAGTTTATCCATATATTCTTCAGATGAAATCTCACCATTTGCAACCTGAGTTAGCCCCTTTTCCCAACTGGCAGTTAAAGTAGGCTCCAACATGGATTTAATCGAACATTTCACCACTTCATAAATCAGTTCCCCCATGCAGGTAGGCGTAATAATCTGTGTTTTTTTATTTAAATTTAAATAATCAATTACAACCAGCTTTTTTAATATCTCAGCTCTTGTGGCTGACGTACCAATTCCACTTCCTTTTATCAGTTCACGAAGTTCTTCTTCTTCAATCAACTGACCTGCATTTTCCATTGCCAAAATCAAAGAACCGGAATTATATCTCTTAGGTGGTGAAGTTTCTCCCTCTTTGATTTCAAATTTTGTAACAGGAATTTCATCACCTTTTTTCACTCCCGATAACAGAGCAAAAAATTCCGGATCTATTTTTGTTTCCTTGTTTTCTTTTGAATCTACATCATCACCTTTATCAGATATCGCAATTCCATCCTGACCGCTTTTTTCAGCCATAACATCTTTTTTCTTAAAAAAAGAATACTCCGTTACTGCAAGATATCCTTTGGATACCTGTACTTTAAAGTTGGAAAAGAAGGATTCGTTGAGGCATTGCATCGTCAGGGAAATCTTCTCATATTCAGCCGGCGGATAAAAGATACTTAAAAATCTGCCGCAAATAAGCTCATAAACCTTTGCCGATGTCGGATGCAAACCGGATAAAGCATTTAATCCCTGTCCTGTAGGGATAATGGCATAGTGATCGGTAATCATCTTGTCATTAACATACCTTGTCTTGGCAATATTTACATAAGACTTCTTATCCAGTACATAAAGAGCTTTCTCAGCCATAGGTGCATAATTGGTAAGCCCTTTGATATTCTTATATATTTCCTTGGCTACGGCGGTAGATAAAACCCTAGCATCCGTACGTGGATATGTCGTCAGTTTTTTTTCATATAATTCCTGCGCAATCCTTAAGGTCTCATCCGGACTGATTTTAAATAAACGGGAACAATCATTCTGCAATTCAGCCAGATTATATAATAAAGGCGGATTTTTCTTTTCTTTTTTCTTTTCAATCCGCTTTACGGTCATAGTACTACAAGGACTGCATTTTGCAATCAACTCACGGGCATTTTCTTCTTTTTTAAACCCATTTTCCTTATACAAAAGCGGAGAATTGTAGTAATCGGAACCCTCAACCGCCTTCCACTCTCCTTCAAATTCCTTTTCGGAAAGATTTAAAGTGGCTACGACACGATAAAACGGTGTCTTATCAAAGTGTCTGATTTCCCTTTCTCTGTCAACAACCATGCCGAGTACACAGGTCATAACCCTTCCGACCGAAATCACGGCATTTTTATCCATTGCCAACGCATGCTTTACAAAATCCCCGTATTTTAAAGTGAGCAAACGGGAAAAATTGATTCCCATCAAATAATCTTCTTTTGCCCGTAAATATGCCGAATCACTTAAATGATCATATTCCGAAAGATCTTTCGCTTCCCGGATACCCCTTAAAATTTCTTCTTCCGTCTGCGAATCAATCCAAACTCTTTTACGCGTTTTCCCCTGTACATGTGCTTCCTGCTCAACCAGACGATAAATGTATTCTCCCTCCCGTCCGGAGTCGGTACAAACATAGATACAGGAAACATCCTCTCTGTTTAACAAGCCACTGACAATGGAAAACTGTGCTTTTACGTTATCAATCACCTGATATTTAAACTGATCATTCGGTGGAAAAAAAGGCAGTGTTCCCATGGTCCACCGCTTCAAACTTTCATCATAAGCATCCGGATAGCTCATGGTAACCAGATGTCCGACACACCATGTCACAATACAGTGTTCCGATTCCATATAGCCGTTAAAAGAACGCATCGGCTCTTTTAATGCTTTTGCAAATTCCTTTGCAACACTGGGCTTTTCCGCAATAAATAGATTTTTACCCATAAAACTTCCTTTCTTTAAAACTGATCCAAAATATCTGCAAAAGAAAGTAAGTGTATATTCTTTTTCATACGTGCCTCCAACGTAAGCTTTTCATCAAAGTCACGAAAAGACACAATATAATATTCTTTCTCTCTCATCTTTGCCTCATCGGCTGCTAAAACCAGACGTTGATAATCCTCATATGTCATCATCATTTTCAGCTCATCACATAATACAATATGATAAACAGCATGCTTTTTCCATACGAACGGAATCTGATTCTTTTTCCCCAAAAAACAATCAGAAGATGTTTTATCTGACGGATCTATAATTCCCTGCAGATAAAAATATTCTTTTACAATATCTTTCAAATATTTTCCACAATATGCCAACAATTCATCTTTTATGATTTTATCATAAAAAGACTTTCCATCCATCTGCAAAAGGTAATCTTCATTATAATAAATGAATTTAAACCAAAATGCAGTAAAATGACAGGAAATATCATAAATTCCCTTCTGACTGTTATCGTGACCAACACAGTCAATGGAATATATCTTATTAATCTGTTCCTGCTCCATTAAGGTCTTTAGATAAACACTGATTTTTGCACGGGAAAATCCGGTAATACGATACAAATCATTCAACTTCGTATTGCCATTAGCCATACACAATAAAATTGTATCATATACACCACTTTCACGCAAACCGGTCATACAATAAGAATAGCCGACATGACGCAGATATGATTTGGAAGATAGAATATTTTCAATAATATTTTCTTCCACCGGCAGCTCGGGTTCAAAGTAATTCCACAATCCCGGAACACCACCAAAAATGGCATACATAATAAATAAATTTGCGCGATTATAGTTTTGATAAATCTGACATATATTCTGAAATGATAATGGCTTTATTTTATAAAATCCACTGATCGATGCGACACTACGACCAAAAGCCTTAACCATGGATGTTTCTACCCAGTTAACTTCTGATGATACTAAAACAATTAAAACCTTTTCTTCTTTCAGCAATTGTAATAAAACCGGCATAAACTCCTCGCATTTGGCAAATTCCTGAAATTCATCAACAATCAAAATCTTTTTTGTTTCTGAATCTTTGTTCTTGAGTTTATCAATTTCCTGTAAAAATCCTTCCAGCATCCATTCTTTTACAATCGGCTTCACAAGAAAATAAGAATAAGTCCGATTTTTGCAAAAATCCATCAAAAATGTTGTTTTACCCATGAATTTTTGTCCGTAAAACACCACCATCTGACTGCCATCACGGTTCATATAGTCTTCAAAGTATGTATATTCCCGATTACGACCAACTAACATAGATACCCCTTAATCATCTGTTTTATCCTTTTTGTTCCATCAACAAAACAAGTTCCTCCTCCGGCATTGGTCTGCCAAGAAGAAATCCCTGTATATTATCACATTCAATTTGTTTCAGATATTCATATTGTTCTTTCGTTTCCACGCCTTCGGCAACCGTTTCATATCCCAGTTTCTTAACCATGGAGACAATAGTTTCTGTTATTACCCGAGTACTTTCGTCATCAATAACTGTATCAATAAACGATTTATCAATTTTTAATGTATCAATCGGCAAACCTTTTAAATATGACAAAGATGAAAAACCGGTTCCAAAATCATCCAGTGAAATTTTAATGCCATAATCCTTAATTACATGAAGCTTTTCAACAACCTGAGCAAAATCATCAATTAAAACACTTTCTGTAATTTCCAATTCTATATCCTTTGGGTTAACCTGATACTTTTCCAGTAAATCAAACAGGTCATTTACAAAATTAGCACTTTTATACTGTAAAGCAGAAATATTTAAGGACAATACCATATTACAGTTAAATTTTTTTCTCCACTCAGCATATTTTTTTATACCTTCTTCCAAAACCCATTTCCCAATAGGAAGAATTAGCCCGCTTTTTTCTGCCAACGGAATAAAACAGCCCGGACTGATTAGCTTTCCATTTTCATCCTTCCAACGAATAAGTGCTTCCACACCTCTTAAATCCCCGGATTTTGAATCATATTGCGGCTGGTAATATAACACAAAACGGTTCATGGAAATTGCTTCTTTTAATCTGTTTTCCAGATTGACATTATCAAGAAAGTCTTTGTAAATCGGTGCCTCAAAATATTTCAACTGGTTTGTTCCCATTTCTTTGGCACGAAACATAACAACTTCTGCACAATTAATCAGCTCCAGACAATTTGTCGCAGTTTCCGGATACTCCGCAACCCCTGCACACAAGGTTATGTAAATATCATGACCTCCAAAAAGGCGGAAAGGCATTTTCAATCGATTTAATATTTTATCAAAAACATAATCAACACTATGATTTCCAATTGGATTTTTAATAGCCAAATAAAACGTATCATCATTAACATGTGAAGCAATCATTCTGTCATCCAGAAGTTCCTTTAAAAACAAACCAAACAACTGTGCTAATTCATCTCCGGCAACAAGCCCCAGACCATCATTAATTTTTTTAAAATCATCAAAATCGAGACACATAACCGCAATGGATTCGTTATCACTTTCAGCACTATGTATCCATTCACTTAAAACACGGACAAAATAATTACGATTATATAAACCGGTTAATGTATCATAATAGGCCATATACTTCAATTCTTCATTTTGACGTTTTAATTTGGAAATATCCCGAATGCGAATAACCTTTTCAATCGGACTTCCATCCTGATAAATGATTGTGCTCTCAAACTCAAACCAACGATCCTGTCCATCGAGTTTACACTCTAATGAATAATTTTCTTTCCGCGTTTTTTCATAAAATAAAAGCTTTTGAAGATCATTTTTATAACAATCCTCTACTTTCTCTATGATTTTTACAAATTCACCTTCATTATATAAAGAAAAATCAAAAAAACTCGACCAGTTTCCCAAAACACTCAGACTTTTCTTAATAAAATCCACATAAATAAAAGCATTTCTTGAGGTAGAACAAACCAATTGATACATTTTCTCCTGGCTGTCTAAATGTTGGATAACAGACTGAGCCATGTCCAATTGAAACTGTAAATCGTTCATAAAAAATACCCCCGAAATGCTTTTATTGATAAAATCACTTTAAGAATTCTACTTTTATTAATAAAACCACTTTAAGAATTCTACTTTTTGTTAATAAAGCCTTTTGCTTTTAATAATTCCGCACAAAGTACGGCACCGCCTGCAGCGCCTCTTACTGTATTATGGGAAAGGCCTACAAACTTGTAATCATAAATGGTATCTTCACGTAAACGTCCGATTGAGATTCCCATACCTCTTTCATAATCCACATCTGCCTGAACCTGAGGTCTGTTATCTTCTTCCATATAACGGATAAACTGCTTTGGTGCAGAAGGAAGTTCCAACTCCTGAGGAAGACCGCTGAAAGTCACTAACTTTTCAATTAACTGCTCTTTTGTAGGATTCTTTCTAAATTTTACAAATACCGCAGCAGTATGTCCATTTAATACAGGAACACGGATACACTGGCAGGAAATCTTAGGCTCAGTTGCCGGTACAATTTCACCATTTTCGACTTTACCATAAATTCTTAACGGCTCTTTTTCACTCTTTTCTTCTTCACCGCCAATGTAAGGAATAATATTTTCAACCATTTCCGGCCAGTCTTTAAAGGTCTTGCCTGCACCGGAAATTGCCTGATAAGTGGTTGCGATTACTTCGTAAGGCTCAAACTCTCTCCATGCATATAAAACAGGAGCATAACTTTGAATGGAACAATTGGGTTTTACGGCAACAAATCCTTTAGTTGTTCCAAGACGTTTCTTTTGTGCTTCAATAACATCGGTGTGATCCGGATTGATTTCCGGAATAATCATCGGAACATCAGGTGTCCATCTGTGTGCAGAGTTATTGGAAACAACCGGTGTCTCGGTCTTTGCATACGCATCTTCGATTGCTCTGATTTCTTCTTTTGTCATATCAACGGCAGAAAATACAAAATCAACCTCAGAAGCAACTGCTTCAACCTCGTTTACATTTTTAACAATCAGTTTTTTTACAGCTTCCGGCATAGGAGTTGTCATTTTCCATCTGTCACCAACTGCTTCTTCATATGTTTTTCCGGCACTTCTCGGACTTGCTGCAATCGTAGTTACCTCAAACCATGGATGATTTTCTAACAGAGAAATAAATCTCTGACCAACCATACCGGTTCCACCTAAAATACCGACTTTTAATTTTTCACTCATTTTTCTAATCTCCTCGTATCATAATTATATTTTGGACAATTGCAATATACGCATGAAGCATTTTAAATAATTCTACCTTTTGATTCCAACTTCATAACATGTTGTAATCACATATATGTGCAATTGTAAAAATAACAAAATCCTTAGTAGATTCGTCCGCTGTCTTTCCAGTCGCTCTCCAGATATTCTTTTTCCATGGCAATGACCTGATCCATGGCCGCTTTTCCCGGCGCACCGACAGTCAGACGTTTTTCAACACAGGTTTTTAAGCTTACCGCATCATAGATATCCGGTTCAAATACATCACTGATTTCTTTAAACTCTTCCATGGAAAGATCCAGTATTGCTTTGTTTTTTTCGATACAGGTAAGCACCAGCTTACCGATAATGCTATGTGCATCTCGGAACGGAACTCCGTGATTAACCAGATAATCAGCGGCATCAGTTGCATTCGTAAAACCGTTCATGGCACTCTTTTCCATGACATCTTTCCGGAATTTCATGGTAGTAATCATACCGTTAAAGAGACTTAAACAGCCTTTTACCGTATCAATCGCATCGAAAGTAAGCTCTTTATCCTCCTGCATATCTTTGTTGTATGCAAGCGGAATTCCCTTCAGTGTTGTAAGCATGGAAATCAAAGCCCCATAAACACGACCGGTCTTTCCTCTGACTAACTCTGCAATATCCGGATTTTTCTTTTGTGGCATGATACTGCTTCCGGTTGAATATGCATCATCAATCTCCACAAACTGATATTCATTGGAATTCCAGATGATGATTTCCTCACAAAACCGGCTCAAATGCATCATAATCGTAGATAATGCACTTAAGAATTCCACAACGTAATCCCTGTCTGCTACCGAATCCATACTGTTTAACGTCGGACCCTCAAATCCGAGTAAAGAAGCCGTATAAACTCTGTCTAACGGATAAGTTGTACCAGCCAACGCTCCGGAACCCAAAGGGCAATAATTCATACGATGATAAATGTCCCTTAAACGCAATCTGTCTCTTTTAAACATTTCAAAATATGCCCCAAAATGATGTGCCAGTGTCACCGGCTGGGCTTTTTGCAAATGCGTAAATCCGGGCATATAGGTTTCTGTATTTTCTTCCATGATTTTCAAAAGAGAATACAATAACTCTTTTAAAATATCATCAACATTTAAAAGCTCTGACCTAATATATAGCTTCATATCCAAAGCAACCTGATCATTACGACTCCTGCCGGTATGCAGTTTTTTCCCAACATCACCAATCCGGTCAATTAAATTTGCCTCGACAAAGGAATGTATATCTTCATATTCATCTGTAACTGCAAGCTTACCACTTTCAACGTCATCCCGAATCCCGGTAAGACCTTTAACAATGGCATCTTTCTCATCCTTAGTAAGAATGCCTTGTTTTTGCAGCATGACAACATGCGCAATACTTCCTTCTATATCCTGACTGAAAAATTTCTGATCAAAGGAAATTGACGCATTAAACCGGTATACCAGTTCATCCGTATCCTTTGTAAATCGTCCGCCCCAAAGCTGTGCCATGTCGTTCCTCCGATTCTATGTTAAAACTAAATTTGATAATATCATACAAGCCTTGTTTTTTCAAGATGATATGAACAAAGCCTTTATTTTTCCATACATTAATAAAAAAAGAGGAAATGAAATATGGATACCATGATTCAATTAAAAAACATTTCCTTTTCCTATCACAGACAGGATGGAGAAATCAAAGCGCTTTCCGATATTTCTTTTACCGTAAAAAAAGGGGAATTTGTATCCATTGTCGGTCCAAGCGGTTGTGGAAAATCTACTATTTTATCCATTTTAGCCGGTCTGCAGGAAAAAGAAAGCGGAGATTTGCAAATGAATTCCTCTGTCAAATTCGGCTATATGTTTCAACAGGATTTGTTATTACCATATCTGACACTTTGGAAAAATGTCTGCCTTGGCCCGTCCATTCACCATCAATTAAACGGTGAAGTTTGTAAATATATTGAAAACTTATTAAGTAAATACGGATTAATAAATTTCCGCAATAAATATCCGTCCCAGTTATCAGGCGGAATGCGTCAAAGAGCTGCTTTAATACGTACACTGGCCCTCAATCCTGATGTTCTTTTGTTGGATGAGCCTTTTAGTGCTTTGGATTATCAGACCAGACTGTTAGTAGCCGACGATATCGGAAGCATTATTCGAAAAGAGAATAAAACTGCCGTATTGGTTACACATGATTTATCGGAAGCAATCAGTTTATCTGACAAAATCATTATTTTGTCCAAACGTCCGGCAAGTGTCATTGATATTGTTAATATTGCAATTCCGGGAAAAGAAAATGGCTCTCTCTATGTCAGGGAGCAAAAAGAATTTGGAGACTATTTTCAATTACTTTGGAAGGAGATGAATACCCATGACAAATGCACATGAAGTTTATTTAAAAAAGCTTTCCAATTATCGAAAAATAATAAAAATGACACGTGGTCTGGTTCTGATTCTATTTCTATCTATTTGGGAATTAGCAGCAAGACTGGACTTAATTGATGAATTTTTCTTCAGTTCTCCTATGGGAATTACCAAATGGTACTATAAAGCAATAACAACCGGAGAATTATTTACGCATATCGGCTGTACTTTGTTTGAGACCATCTTAAGTTTTTTTCTGGTCATGTTTTTCTCTATCATGATTGCATCAATTTTATGGTTTTCAAAACCATTAGCTGATATTTTCGAGCCGTCTTTAGTCATTTTAAACAGCCTTCCGAAATCAGCATTAGCCCCACTCATCATTGTATGGCTCGGAACCGGAACAAAAACGATTGTCATTGCCGGCATATCTGTTGCCGTATTTGGTTCCGTCATTAACTTGTTTACACAATTTAAACAGACGGACGAAGAACGAGAAAAACTAATTATTACACTGGGTGGAAGCCGCCTTGATGTTTATAAAAAAATCGTGCTTCCCTACTCTGTCCCGACTCTGATTAACTTGATGAAAGTCAACATCGGACTTTCCCTTGTCGGCGTCATTATCGGCGAATTCCTTGCCGCCAGAAAAGGACTGGGATATTTGATTATCTACGGCACACAGGTATTTAAGCTTGATATGGTGATTTCAGCCATTATATTATTATGTTTTATTGCATACGGTCTATATTTTTTGATTCAGATTTTGGAAAGACATATACCGTTTATGATGGAGGAATAAGATGAGGGGTACTCTTTTCAATTATTGTTAAAAATAAAATAGTCATATGGAATATCGTTTCATCCAGATATTCCATATAACTATTTATAATTTCAATGATACCAGGGTCAAAAGGTCATACTTTTCATGCTCGCATGAAAAAGTATGACTTTGGGACCCGCAAAACATGAGAAAGTAGCCCGATTAGGGCGGATTTCGAATGTTTTAGGATTGCGAGAGCACAAAGTGCGTA
>JAFOEY010000007.1 GCA_017387565.1 Lachnospiraceae bacterium
GTAAAAATAGATTTTCAAAACAAATCCAAACTCCGCCAACATATAAAATTATTTCTCTGTGAAAAATGTTGGCGAATGCCAAGATATTGCTGAAGATGTGATTTACAGCAGATGTTTTCACTTAAGATAGTTTGTATTATAGTTTCAAAAATAGCAGATGTCAATACGATTTTTGGAAAAATATATACGAATTTTCGTTAATGGATAAAATGGAACAAAAACAGGTTGATGTTTTTGGGAGCGTGAGTATACTATAAGTACCAAGAGAGGAATCTCTTCCTGGCAACAGGATACGAAGCATAAGGTGTTTGCTTCCGTTGTGCTGGCAACGTTAAAACTTTGCAATTACTCTTTGGCATAGAGGATAATCAAGCCGAGCAGGTAAAAGGCCTGTGATCTGGTGGCAAAGCACCATAACGAAACCAGTTTTTAAGAAATCATGGATAACTATGAAGTGTATAGTACAGAGTGCAGCATCTTAACGGTGGTGCACTTTGCCATTGTTCTTTTATCTATAAGTTTGTTTTAAATCCAAGAAAAAGAAATTGTGTTTCGCTAGTATAAATGGTAGCATAGATTATAAAAATATGTAGTTTGAAGATGTTTAACCATTGTTCAAGACAGATATTTTTTGATATAATTTTGGGTGTAATTTTTTCTGAAACTATAAACTTATTATTTTTTTAGCCGATAACATTATTAAGAAACGCACCAGAGCCTGTAAAGTCAGGTTTGTTATGATGCAAAGGAAACAAAACACAGATTTCACACGGAGGTGGATAATATGGCAATTGAACCATTAGGAAGCATTATGTCGGTGCAGGCACAACCTGCTCAAAAAGTGGAACCGATTCAGCCCGTTGCAAGCACGGAAGCAAGTGTACAGGCAGAAAAAGCTCCTGATTTAAAAACTACAATTGTAAATGAAGTCAGCAAAAAAGATGACGGAAATGCAAACGATGGCAGACAGAATCAGACCAATAATGAACAGATTAAAAAGGCTGTTGAAAAGCTTAATAAAAGCATGGTTAATTCTGAAGCGATTTTTGGCATTCACGAGAAAACAAATCGCGTTACTATTAAAATAGTAGATAAAGAAAGTAAAAAAGTAATTAAGGAATTACCTCCTGAAAAAACTTTGGATATGATTGCGAAAGTTTGGGAAATGGCAGGTATTTTAGTTGATGAGAAACGATAGGAGGTAATGCTATGGCAATTCGTTTATCAGGATTAAATTCCGGATTGGATACGGAAAGTATTATCAAGGAATTGGTCAGTGCAAAAAGTATGAAAGTTACCAGTTTAAAAAAGGCTCAAACGAGACTTAGCTGGAAACAGGATGCATGGAAAAATTTGAATAGTAAAATATACAGTTTGTATACAGATACGATATCAAATCTTAGATGGGATAAAACGTTTGTTAAGAAAAAAACGGAGGTATCAGACAGTTCTATTCTTTCTGTTACAGCCGGAACGGATGCTCCGATTGGTGTTCAGGAAGCACATGTTGAAAGTCTTGCAAAATCCGCATACCTTACAGGTGGAGAAATCAGTACGACATCCGGAGAAAGTGTAACGGGCAGTACTAAATTGGCAGATTTGGGTGTTGCTGTAGGAGAAAAGCTTTCGGTTGCCACGAATGGAGAAAACTATGAACTGGAAGTGACAGACGCTACAACCATGAATGATTGGGTTTCAAAGCTCAAAGAAGCCGGATTAAATGCAAGCTTTGATGAGACAAATCAGAGAATGTATATAAGCGCAAAGAAAACTGGAACGGACCATGACTTTTCCTTCGGCGGTAGTGATACTTCGCTTTCGGCACTTGGCTTGGTAGTTGATGGAAGTGAAAAAACGGCTACCAAAATCGACGCAAGCAATGCCGTACTTGTATTAAATAAAGTTCGTTATGAATCATCAAGCAACAATATTGTAATTAATGGCTCTACATATGAATTAAAAGGTGTGTCTTCTAAGAATGAAGATGGCTCTTATAAGGATATATCCATTACAACAAATGATGATTTTGATGAGGTATATAATGTAATTAAAGATTTTGTCACAAAATACAACGAACTGATTAATGAGATGACCAAGTTGTATAATGCCGACTCCGCTTCAAGTTATCAGCCGCTTACTTCTGAAGAAAAAGATGCCATGACGGACGAAGAAGTGAAGGAATGGGAGACGAAGATTAAAGATTCCTTGTTGAGCAGGGATACTTCTTTAAGCACGATTATGAATGTAATGACCAGCACAATGGCAGAGGGTGTTGAAATCGACGGAAAGAAAGTTTATCTTTCTAACTATGGTATTTCCACGCTTGGTTATCTGAATGCAGGTAAAAATGAACAAAATGCGTATCATATCGATGGTGATAAAACGGATGCTTCAACAAGTTCCAAAACAGATAAGCTCAAAACTGCGTTGGCCACTAATGGAGAAGGTGTAGTGGAGTTTTTTACGGCTCTTGGCAACAAATTATATTCCAATATGACAAATGCCATGCAGCGAATTGATGGAGTTCGTAGTATTTATAAGGTATACAACGATAAGCAAATGGCAGACGAATATAGTCAGTATACCAAAAAAATATCAGAAGCTGAAGAGCGCTTAACTGCTTATGAAGATAAATGGTATAAAAAATTTACTGCGATGGAAACGGCTCTGTCTAAGATGTCAACGAAACAAAGTGCTATTAGTGGATTGTTTTCTAGTTAAATAAAGAACTGAGAGGAAAAAACTATGGCTGTTAGTAGAAATCCCTATGCACAATATCAAAACAGCAAAGTCCTGACCGCTTCTCCGGCAGAACTTACTTTGATGCTTTATGATGGGGTTATCAAATTTATAAACATGGCAATTGTCGCCCTTAAAGAGAATGATTATGAAAAAGTGAATATTAATGCTCAAAAGGCTCAAAGGATTGTGGATCATTTAAATGAAACACTGAACGACAAATATGAAGTATCGAAAGATTTTCATAATATATATAGTTGCATTATGTATGCATTGACTCAGGGTAATATTCATAAGGATATTTCTGAATTCGAGAGGGCCTTGGATTATGCAAAATCTATCCGAGAGACTTGGAAACAGGTAATGGATATGTCGGTAAGAGGTAGTTCAAATTGAGAAATGAAATAAATATTTTGATCGATTCATTAATAAAAAAGAAGAGCTATCTGAAAGAGATTTTGGAAGATTCGATTACTCAGCTGGAAATAGTATCTTCTGATGATCCAAATCTGGAAGAGTTTGACTTTCTTGTGGATCATAAATCTGATTTGCTGGAAAAAATTGATAGAAGCGATGAGGGATTTGATGCAATATTTAAAAAAATCCGTAATGATCTCATTGAACAAAAAGATAGGTATACTACAGAAGTGAGACAAATGCAGGATTTGATTCGGGAAATTTTGGATTTAGGATCAGATATTCATAAAACAGAACAACAGGTCAAGAATAAATTATCACCGGTTCTTAAGCAATATAAGGATAGACTATATAAAGAAAAGGCGGATGGAAAAGCGGTTATGGATTATTATAAACAGGCTAATCAGATGAATTATGTATCACCGGCTTTTCTCGATCAAAAAAAATAAAAATTTTTCAAAAAAATTATAAATCGGGGTTAAGTATTTAAAATGAGCTCCGATATATAATACAAGTAAAACAAATTACTTATTAATCAATTGTAACAGTTCTTATAAATGAAGCGTACGGTCAGATATGAGGAAAGTTACAAAACAAAAAGGAGCCGCATGGACGCGGTGGTAAATTCAAGGAGGAATGTATTATGGTAGTACAACACAATATGAGAGCTATGAACTCTAACAGAATGTTAGGTTTAACAGCAAGCGCACAGAGCAAATCAACAGAGAAATTATCTTCAGGTTACAGAATTAACCGTGCAGCAGATGATGCAGCTGGTTTATCAATTTCTGAAGGTATGAGAAAACAGATTAGAGGTCTTACACAGGCATCCAGAAATGCACAGGATGGTATCTCATTTGCACAGACAGCTGAAGGTGCTTTGGCAGAAGTTCAGGATATGTTACAGCGTGTAAATGAATTAGCAGTTCAGTCTGCAAACGGTATCAACAGTGATACACAGCGTGGATACTTAAATGAGGAAGTTACAGCTCTTACAACAGAAATGGAACGTATTTTCTCAGCAACTAAGTTCAATGGACAGGATGCATTCGGTGGTTCTGCAGCTATGGATGTTTTTGTAGCTGAAGAAAATGGATCAACTGCAACTATCTCTATTGATACATCAGATATGAAAGCTTCTGCATTGGGATCATTTGATATTTCTTCTGCTTCTGGTGCAAAAACAGCTATTGGTGATGTTGCAGATGCAATTGAAACTGTTTCTGGTTGGAGATCATCTCTTGGTGCAGCTCAGAACCGTTTGGAGCACACAATCAACAACTTAGACAATGTAGTAGAAAATACAACTGCATCAGAATCACGTGTTCGTGATACAGATATGGCTACTGAGATGGTTAAGTATAGCAATGCTAACATCCTTGCTCAGGCAGGTCAGGCAATGCTTGCTCAGTCAAATCAGGCTAATCAGGGTGTATTATCTTTATTACAGTAATAAGGAAATAAAACTACCAGATGGGAGCCGGCAATGCCGACTCCCATTTTTTCATTGTAACATAGAATTAAAATTGATATACTTGTATCATAAAAATTATAGAGGTAAATTATGATGAATTATCCCGAAAACTATTTTAAAGAAGAAGTTAGGTGTGGATTTCGAATTACGGAAATGATGAAACGAAATTGGGCATCTCAATTGGAAGTCTTATCGGAATTGGAGAGGATTTGCAAGAAATATAATTTGGAGTATTTTGCAGGTTCGGGAACATTGCTTGGTGCTGTGCGTCATAAGGGGTTTATTCCGTGGGATGATGATATTGATGTAGCTATGAAGCGAAGTGATTATATGAAACTCATGAATGTCATTGTTCAGGAAATGCCAAGTGATTTTTGGGTAAAAACAATCTATAATGCGCAGGACTGGGACAATACTTTTGCGCGTGTTGTAAATACAAAAACGATCCCTTTGTCCGGAGAAAAACTTGAGAGATTTCATGGTGCTCCATTTGCGACAGGACTTGATATTTTCCCAATGGATTATCTTCCGAAGGATAAAGAACTGGAACGGGTTCAAATACAACTACTTGATTTGGCTGACAAAATGATAGTAAATTTATTAAAAAATAAAAACGGTTGGTATAAAGATGGAGGTGAAGAAATCCAGGAGAATATTAAACAGGAATTGAGTGAAAGTTTTAAAATATTCGCTGAATTTGGAGCGTTGCCATCTTCCTTGGAAGGAAAGTCTATTATGCAGATTTTTCAGTTGATTTATGATCAGCTTTGTATGTTTGGGACAGAAGATGGTGATAGATGTGTTTTCTTTAATACAATGCATCGAAAGGGATTTCATAAAATCTATAGGGCTGAGTGGTTTGATGAAATTATAGATATGCCATTTGAATATGGAACAATACGCGTTCCGGCTGCGTATGATGAGATATTGACAATAGACTATAATAATTATATGAAATTTACTCTTTCTGGTTCATTTCATGGATATCCAGTCTATAAAAATCAACTGCAACGACTGATAGATGCTAAAAAATGGGATGGTAAAATTGATCCCAAAGATTTGGGGATTCAGGATGAACAAAAAGAGAATGTAAATGAAGCGGGTTTGGTGGAAAAGTGGGAAAAACAGCTTTCTGATAGAAATCGAGAAAATAAAAAGATTGTTCTTTTTGAGTCTATGATTACTGCTCTATTACGATGGGAAGAAAAATATCTTGATGTGTTGGAAATTATTCTGGAAAAAATAGTTTCGTCCAATAAGTTGTTTTTATGGTGGAGACCTTTTGTTAACGAAAATACTCCTTATCGGGATGTTCGACCAGAATTATTTGATAGATATAGCAAAATATGTGAGAAATATAAATCGAATTTAAATATGATATATGATGATAGTGATACAAATAGTATTGCTATGGAATTGTGCGATGTTTATTTGGGTGATGATTGCATGATTGGTGATGAAATGAAAAAGAAATATAAAAAATGCTATATTATCGATATGAAGTCGGGAAGACCGGAAAATATTGTAAAAAAGATAAAATAAGATATTTTAAGATATCTTACCACAGACTTTGATTGATGAAATGCTATGTTTTAAATTGAAAGAAATAAGGAATATAAATATGAAAGTATGCATTGTTGGTGGAGGTCACATAGGAACGACATTGGCTTGTTACATCAAGTATAATTGTCCAGATATGACGGTATCTCTTTATACCCGAAGAGAAGAAGCGTTTTCTGAATATATTAAGTGTAATGATATTGAAAGAGCGGAAAGTTATTGCGTAAAATTAGACATTATTTCTAGCTTTGCAAATACTGCTGCCAAAGACGCGGATATTGTATTTATAGCGCTACCTCATTTTGCTGTCGAAAAAGCATTTTCGGATATTTCGTCTTATGTTTCATCAAATGCATTTATTGGAGTTTTGCCGGGTTGCGGTGGTTGTGAATTCTTTTTTGATAAGTATTTTGATAGTAATAAAACGTTATTCGGCTTTCAGAGAGTTCCGTTTACTTCAAAATTAGTTGAGTATGGAAAAGAAACGAATTTAAAAAGCTGGAAACCCTTTAGCGTAGTTGGAACTCTTCAGAGAGAACGAATAGATTTGGCATGCGATTTAATCGAAAGATGCGGACTAAAAACCCAAAAAGCTTCAAATTATTTAGAGATAGCTTTAACACCAACAAATCCAATTTTGCATACATCAAGAATGTATGAAATATTTGGAAAACATGAAAAGGATTATGAATTTCATGAGAAATGTAAGTTTTTTGTCGGATGGACAGATGAAGCATCGAAAATAATGTTTGCTATGGATCGGGAATTACATGATTTGCTTGACCAAATAACAGAATTAGATACTTCAGCAATCAGATCACTATCTGAACATTATGAATCTCCAACTGTTCAGGACTTGACAAGAAAAATAAATTCGATTGTGACGTTCCAAACAGTCTATGCTCCATTGAAGATAAATCAAAAAGGATATTATCAAGCTGATACTTCTTCGAGAATGTTTTTGGAAGATTTTCCTTGGGGGCTTGCAATTTATAGATCGTATTGCAAGATTTTTGGAATTGAAGCACCCGCTATGGATAAATTATTAAAATGGTATGCGGATTATATGGGATTGAAATGGTATGAAAATGGAGAATTCTGTGGTAAGGATTTATGTGAAACAGGGTGTCTTGAACGATATGGTATAAAAGATAAAGAGCAACTTATAGCTTGTTATTTGCGATAGGAAGATATGGGGGACGTATAATGTCTATAAAACAAATTGTTTTTGATTTAAAAAAATATATGCGAATTAAGTATTCAAAGCCAATGTATTTACAGCCTTTGGAATATAGAATCAAAAAAGATATGGAAGTATTTGAAAGGACATTCGGTTATAAATTTGATATATACAATCCTTCGTCCTTTGTGGAAAAAGTGCATACATATAAACTCTTATATTCAAATCCGCAAATTTCTAAAATTGTTGATAAATATGCATTTAAAAGTTATATAACAGAGCAGCTTGGGGATGTTGGGTTTGTTGCTAAAGCGTATGGGATATACTCTAGCATAGATGAACTTAAGCAGGCATGGGAAGCGTTACCTGAGGAATTTGTTTTAAAATCTACAATATCAAGTGATGGTAAGAATATCATATTTGTGAAAAACAAAAGTGAAATGAATTCAAGAAGAGTCTTTAAAGAGATAGAAGAGTGGTTTGATCCTCGAAATACTTTGCTGAATTCATTTAGTTTGGGGTATTACGATTGTAAACCTCGAGTGTTGGCAGAAGAGTATCTTCATGTAATTAATGAAGGTGGAAATTTGAAAGATTACAAATTTTTCTGCTTTGATGGGAAAGTGCGATTTGTGTATACGACAGCTCGGACGTTTATTGACAGTCAATATCCACGCACCTTTTTTGATACTGATTGGAATAAAATGGATGTTTCATTTGCTGCTTATCCGACAGCTGAAACAGCTGAAAAGCCTATTCACTTTAATGAAATGATAGAGATTTGTGAGAAACTGTCAAGGGATTTTCCATTTGTTAGAATGGATTTTTATGATTCTGAGGAAATGCCAATCCTCGGAGAAATGACTTTTTATCCAAATGGTGGATTTATGTCGATAGAGCCTAAGAGTTTTGATATTGAAATTGGTAAGGAATTTATTATTCCCGAACAAAATCTGCTTAGAAAGAAGATTTAAGTGATGGATATTGATAGTAATGACACGCTGGTTTTATATGATTTTTGTGGAACAATTGTCGATGTGCAAACTCCAAATGAGTATGTTAGATATGTAAAACGCAGATTAAACATTAAAATCGGATTTGTTGAATATTTTAGAATTTTTTTAAATAAAATTGGATTTATTAAACGATATAATTATATCTTTCCTAAAATAGCTGTTAATAAGTCGCTTTTATTGTATCAAATTAGAGGCATTGAGTATGATGTACTGGATGCGTTGGCTAGAGATTACTATTATGAAATGGTAAAGCCTCATATTATTCCGCAGGTGCTTGATACCATGGAGTTTCATAGAAAGAATGGAGCTACTCTTTCCATTATTAGTGCCGGATATGAAATCTATTTGAAATATTTTGCGCGGGAGTTTTCTATTCCGATTGTAATTGCATCTGAATATGAATACAAAAATGATATATTTACGGGTCATGTCAAAGGCAGAGACAATTATGGGAAAGAAAAACTGGAAAAGGTAATTAAATATTGGGGAAAAGACAACTTAAAGTTATATAAAAATATTGTTGGCTATACAGATTCTTTATCGGATTTGCCACTTCTAGAAATTTGTAATGAGAAGGTTTTTATCAACCATGGAAATACAGTGGAAGAATGGATGTCAAAAGAGGGAACAAAAGTTATTTGTTACTGAAATTGTGGTGAAAGTGAGTAGGGCTGAAAATGAATCGATATGAATTTGAAATACTGACATTTATTGATAGAAGCGATATCAATGAATATTCGATGAGAATGCTTTCTGATTCGATTAGAATTTCAGAAACCAAGATAAAAGAGTGCTTAGGTACTTTAATTGATGATGAGCTAATTAATAAAGATGATACATTATTAGAAATAACAGAAAAAGGATATGAAGCACTGGAGCCTTACAGAGTAAAAAAAGCTATTATTATAGCAGCCGGATTTGGATCCCGTATGATGCCTGCTACCGCTGATAGACCAAAGCCCCTTGTGACTGTTAACGGAGTAAGAATCCTTGATACGTTGCTTGATGCATTGGTTTCTAATGGGATTCAAGATATAACAGTGGTTAGGGGATACAAAAAAAATCGATTTGATGACTTATTGGCAAAATACCCCTTCCTCAAATTTGTTGATAATGAAGAGTATGATCGAACAAATAATATTTCTTCAGTCATTGCTATACTTGATAAGATAGATGCCTGCTATTTATGTGAGGCGGATTTGTATATTGCCAATCCGGCAATTATTTCAAAATATCAGTATACAAGTAATATTCTCGGTTCATGGTCTCTTGAGACGGATGATTGGAGTTTTCAGCTTGACTCTGATGGACACATTATTAACTACCAGAAGGGAAATAGGAATTGTTGGAATTATTATGGTATTTCTTTCTGGACAAAATCAGATAGCGAAAAACTTAAAGAAGATTTTCGACAGGTTTATGAAAATGTAGATGGCGGAAAAGACTATTTTTGGGAGTTTGTTCCGCTTGTGCTAAAAAGAGAAAAATATGGTGTTGAGATTAGACAATGTAATAAGTCTGACATTATAGAAATAGATAGTTTTTATGAGTTGACACAATTAGATCCAAGTTACAGGATTAGCTGAGGAGGGATGTGCTATGCAGGCAATAATTCTTGCGGCTGGTATGGGAAAACGATTGAAGGATTTGACCCAGAATAACACGAAGTGCATGATTAAGGTAAATGGAGTGACCTTAATTGACAGAATGCTTCATCAAATTGAAAAACAACACCTGTCCAGAATAGTGATTGTGATAGGATATGAAGGACAGAAACTAATTGATTATATTGCAACGTTAGATATTCAGACACCAATAGTTTATGTGAATAATCCAATTTATGATAAGACTAATAATATTTATTCATTAGCCCTTGCAAAGGATTGGTTAAGTAAAGAGGACACTCTTCTTTTTGAATCGGACCTTATTTTTGAAGATGCCGTTATTGATGTATTGATAAGGGATCCGCGAGAGACCCTTGCACTTGTAGATAAATATGAATCTTGGATGGATGGAACGTGCGTGAAACTGAGTTCTGAAGATGATATTGAATCTTTTGTGCCAAGTAAAAATTTCAAATTCAGTGAAATCAACAGTTATTATAAGACGGTAAATATCTATAAATTCAGTAAACACTTTTCGGAAACATACTATGTTCCTTTCCTTGAAGCGTATCAATGTGCGTTGGGAGAAAACGAGTATTATGAACAGGTTCTAAGGGTTATTACAATGTTGGATGACCCGGAAATTAAGGCAAAGAGATTAAACGGTCAGTTGTGGTATGAAATAGATGATATTCAGGATTTGGATATTGCAACTTCGATGTTTATTTCGGATGAAGATGAGAGGGTAGAGTTGTTGGCAGGAAGATATGGTGGTTATTGGAGATATCCACAGTTAATTGATTTCTGCTATTTAGTAAATCCA
This sequence comes from Lachnospiraceae bacterium, assembly GCA_017387565.1. Classification (GTDB taxonomy): domain Bacteria; phylum Bacillota; class Clostridia; order Lachnospirales; family Lachnospiraceae; genus UBA2882. The sequence goes on from JAFOEY010000007.1 coordinate 10,814, forward strand.
TACTTCCCACCGCAGAAGATGATTAATGAAATAAAGGCTAGCTTTGAAAAATTATTAACACAGTATCCATCGGGAATAAGAGTGAATTCATTATTGGCGGCGAAGAATTTTGGAGTGCATCAGGAAAATATTCTTGTTGGTAACGGTGCAGCAGAACTGATAAAAGCGTTAATGAACGATTTCACCGGAAAACTTGGAATTATCAGACCTACATTTGAAGAATATGGAAACCGCTATTGTGCTGACGAACTTGTGGTATATTGGCCCGATAATGATGAATTTAAATATTCTGCGAAGGATATAATGGATTTTTTTGATGATAAGGATATTCAAAATCTTGTTTTGATTAATCCGGACAATCCTTCTGGAAACTATATTGAGAAAAAGGATCTTTTGACATTGATTGCATGGGCGGGAGAAAAGAATATTAAGCTTCTTATTGATGAGTCCTTTGTGGATTTTGCGGATGAAGTTGATTCTACTGTAATCGTCCAAGACATTTTGGACAGCAACAATCATCTGTATGTGATGAAGAGCATCTCTAAATCGTACGGAGTTCCAGGATTGAGACTGGGAATTTTGGCATCTGGAGATATAGATACTATTGCCAGAATGAAAAAGGACGTTGCAATTTGGAATATCAATTCTTTTGCTGAGTTCTATATGCAGATTGAAGAAAAGTATAGGAAGGATTACGCATTTGCACTTAGTAAATTTAAGGATGAAAGAACGAGATACATTGAAGAATTGTCCAAAATTCCTGGACTTAGGGTTATTCCTTCTCAAGCTAATTATGTGATGGCGGAAGTGATTACTGGAATGACAGCAAAGGATCTTAATAGAAGATTGATTGTAAGACACAATATAATGATTAAAAATCTTGTTGCAAAGGTTCAACAGGATGGAAGGCAGTACATTAGATTGGCGGTTAAGACTACGGAAGAGGATGATAAACTAATTGCGGCTATTAGAGAAGAATTGAATACACATGATATCGCCTAAGAAAAATAATGATTATATGTTTTATTTTCGCTACTAGATGTTGGGCGCTCAATGATTATCTTTTTTTAATCTGCTTTTGGCCAATTCATAACTACCGCATTTCTTATAATATTCTTTTGCCCGATCAATCATTCCTGCGCATTCATATATTACTCCAATGTTGTAATAAGCCCTAAAAGAGTTGGATCCTAAAACGGCATAATCTGATTTTGTAGTGGCGAGTTCGAATTGGTGAATGGCATCATCAAAGTAACCGTTTTTCATATATATGTATCCGATGAGGAAAACATAGTCGGCATAATCTGCAAAAACATCGTACAGACCTTCTAATTCAAGTGCTTGTTCTATACGATTTAAATTCAACAAGCAATATCCATAGGAAACAACCATATTTTTTGCCCATGGCAAGGCTGGATTGATATCCTGCTCAAGCCCTTCAGAATAATACTGAAGGGCTGTTTTATAATCTTCACGCATATAATAGCATTGCCCTAAGTTATATAGAGTAAATGCATCTCTGGGATTTTTTAGTAGTTCTTCTTTCAATAATTTTATATTTCTTTCGGTTTTTGGAAACAAATCCTCCTTGGTGCCGGAGTAAGAATTGTGAAAAATAGTAATATTGGAGTGTTGTGCCAATTCTTTTTCGCTGGAATGAAATGTAACCAGCTGCTCATGAATGGCATTTTTGAAATAATAATGCATTTTGTTATAAAGGCGATACAAGATAGATTTTTCCTGATAAGCATCTTTGCCAAATCCACAGTTGTTAATGATGTTTATAGTTCCGAGACAATATGGTTTATTGCTTAAAATGCTCTGTATTGATTTTTCATCCCACTCCGTAACATACTCATCACTATCAATACACAAAATCCAATCATGGCTTGCCTTTTCGGCTGCATAGTTTCTGGCTGCAGAAAAATCATTAATCCATTCAAAAAAGAAAACCTTGTCTGTAAACTCTTTGCACATTTCTACCGTATTGTCTGTAGAACCGGTATCTACGATGACAATTTCGTGATTGCCGGCATCTGCATATGGTTTCAGGTGCTTGAGGCATTCTTTTAAAGTATCACATTCGTTTTTTGTAATTATACATATGGAAATTGGGGTGTTATCTGCCATATTTCTCATCCTTTGATTGATTCTCGATAGTTTTGAAATTGTTTTGGTTTAAAAGATAGCATTATTATATCAGTTGCTGTTTTGAGTGTCGAGAATATTTTAATTGACGCACTATCGCTCTGACGATATAATAAAACTATCGTTGGAACGATAGTTTTATTTTGCGCAATTTAATCGGAGGATATATGCAGGATTTAGATATATTTCATGGTTCATCAAAGATCATTGTGAAACCGGAGTTTGGATATGGGAAGCTGTATAATGATTATGGGATGGCATTATATTGTACAGAGAAATTGGAGATGGCCAAGGAGTGGGCGTGTACAGAAGCGGAAGATGGGTTTGCCAATCAATATAGGCTGCATGGCGCAGGTCTGCGGGAGCTTAACCTTTGTAGTGGTGAATATCACATTCTGAACTGGCTTGCCATATTGTTGGAAAATAGAGTTTTTCGTATGGATTCGGATTTACAGGAGAAGGCAAAACAATATATATTGGAACAATTTCTGCCGGATTATAGAGAGTATGATGTGATTAGAGGATATCGGGCAGATGATTCTTATTTTTCCTTTGCCGCAGCTTTTTTAAATAATGCATTGACGTTGGAGCAGCTAAATCGGGCTATGTACTTGGGAGATTTGGGCGAACAGATTGCGGTAAGAAGTCGTTTGGCTTTTGAGAAGTTGGAGTTTATCGGTGTAGAACCTGCCGTTCGGGAAATCTATTATCCGAAAAAAGCCAATCGTGATCAGATGGCAAGACAGCTTTTTAGAAAGGAAAAGACTAATGTCTGTCAGGGGACATATATGATTGATTTGATGAGAGAGCAGTGGAGGGATGATGATGAACGCTTACAGCGAATTATACATGAATGATGCCAGATGCAATCTGGGAGAAATGTTGCAATATGCGGTATGCGATTGCGGTTATGCTATCGATGATTTTTTTTCGTATTTTGCATGCTCATCAATAGGCAGGCAGTTTGAGATTGGGAATCCCAAATATGTTACGGGGATGTCCGGCGTGGAGCTTGCCAGAGATGTAATTTACGTAGTATTTGGTGACAGATGTGATATTATGCCATCTCGTAATATAAACAGAAGTGCAGAATATTGGGCAGGATGGGCAATTGCCTATTATCAATGGCTGCGTGGATTGCGTTTTACCGAATTAATACAAACCGGACTGACTGCGGATAAAGTTTTGTCAATGTACATTTTACATGAGACAGATGAGACAAAAGTGGCTGCTGCGTTTGATGCTATAGTTCTTTCAAAAAAGAATGCAGAAATATCCAGATTAAAAAGGCTGAGGGCTTATGCCGGATATACTCAGAAAGAGCTAAGTGAGGTATCCGGGGTGTCTCTGCGGATGATACAGTTGTATGAGCAGGGACAGAACGACCTGTCTAAAGCTCAGGCAAATGTTGTGTTGCATCTGGCGCAGGCATTGCATTGTGATGTAAGGGAGTTGTTGTCAACTTATTAATTTATTGACAAAACAAACCTCTCTTTTGTATACTTCTATATATAGGCATAGTGTAAAAGAAAGTAGAACTTTCATTACTATTTGTACCACCAGCGGAATGCGATAGAATGGAGAACTTTGTGAAAAATATACGAGGGGCCGGCCGAAAACCCAAAATAGATAAAGAGACAATGGATGTGATAAAGCATCGCATCAGTACAGGAGAAAAGATATCGGATCTTGCGCATGAGTATGGCATTTCGAGACAGGCACTGTATAAGAGGCTGAAGGCGGATGGGGAGGAGCGTCTGGTTCTTGATTATGTTATTGATGGCTCATGTGCAACCAGAATTGAGATTGATGTTGCTCATGAGTGTTTTTATTTCATTGATTATGCATTAAAAATGTCCGACAGAGCCTTTGGGGCAGATTCAAATCCGGATTGGAATGCATTAAGAGAATTGCTGCAAAATGAGTTTTTTTATACAAGGGGGCTCGGAACACAAAGACCGGTAAAAGAATTTATTTGTCAGGATGTATTTAAGGATACGTTTTGTTTGGATGATGTTTTGGGAATGGAGAAGGGACATTTACAATTGATTTCTCTTTCTGATTCGCAACAGATGCCGCAGTTTCACTTCTCAAGTCGAAATCTTTTGTTTCAAAGGACGGATACGGATGGTTATCAGTTAAAAGCATTGTCTGATGATAGACGATTTTTTGTAAAATCTCAGGCTGTTATCGGCGGGAAGCGTATGGATGACTGGGCGGTTGAATTGATTGCGTCAGACTTTTGCTGTCAGCTTGGGATTTCTTGTATTGAGCAGAGAGAATGTGAGTTTATTTATGGTAATCAGTCTTATAAAGCAGTATTCTCGAAAAATTTCGAGTTGGATGGATATACGTTTATATCTTTTGAAAGACTTCTGGAAAGAATGGGACTTTCTTCCAATGATGAAGAGTTTATTTGCCTGAATGCCATTGGTAAAATGAAATGGTGTGCGCAAAAGCTTGCGGCTGCAGGGGATTTATCTTATGAAGATACTTTGCAATATATGTTGAATCTCGCCCTGATTGACTGTCTGGTGGCAAATGTTGATAGGCATACGAAAAATTTTGGTTTGTTTTTTAACTCTTATACCGGAAAATATGAAATCCCGGCTATTTTTGATAATGGAATGGGACTTTTTGAACACGATTGTTATAAAGATAGTTATGGCACATTTGATGATGCAATGATGAATGTGTATGTGGCTCCGTACGGAGAAGATCCGTTTGATATGTTGCGTATGATAGACAAAGAATTTGATCTTCTTGCGCGTTTCCCCAACCTTCGAAAATTGGAGATAAACAGTTTGTGGATGACGCCATTTGCAAAGGAATATTTGGAAAGGGTTTTTATTTTATGGCAGAAGTGCGATTGATTAATAATTTAAAGGGAATTCTTTATTATTTAGATGAACCGCTTTTGGACTTTGAAATAAAGGATAGGCAATTGATAAAAGCTGAAAATTTAAGCGGCGGAAGGCTGTTCCCGCCGGAACTGGCGTTGTATGGCATAACCTATGGGAATATCAATGAGTTTTTTGAAAGACGCACCATGAAAGAAGGATGCATGTTTTACAGAGAGCATCTGAATGCAATCGGGATGAAACGATTTGATTTTGATCTTTACATCATGCATAACAATGGCAACAACAATTTGGATAATTACTGGGTGCGTTTTGAGGATTTTGGGGCAAGATCTTTTGCCGATATTTGCAATCATGTGAAGACGATTGATTTAACGGAAATGTCACCCCCTTAAATCATGATACACCTCTGCCACATAACCGATTACCATTTCTATTTCCTTATCTGTTGCGCGGACAAGACCGTCGCGCAGACTGACGTACTGGACAGATATTTCTCCTTTATTATGTCTTTCTATTCGCTTAGCCAGATGAATATGACCATAGTTTACGACAACACAGATTTCATTTGGCTTTGCCGGTCTGTCGTTGGCAATCAGCAGAATGTCATAGGGACAGTAGTTTGGCATATAATAATCGCATGATACGCACATCCCTGTGAAAACTTTGGTTTTGATTTCAATCGGATAGTTGGAGATGTCCAATGGACGAAAATCATCGGAAGGTAAAAGATTATTGGAGTATTCAAGCTGGGGATACATCACATTAATAATCTTTTGCTTTTCGAAATTATAAGCAGTGGATAACTGAATCTGATAATCTAAAAACCAATTTACCATGTATTTTGTGCGTGTTGGAAGTCTGCGCATGGAAGAGATGAGATGATGCTCCTCCTCAGACATGGCAACACATCCGAGCAATTCATCAACAGAAATACCCATTGCTCTGGCTAAATTGATGACAGTCGACAATTTACAGTCTTTATGTGTTTTGCTGTAGAGCAGGTTATTTAATGTAGCAAAGGGAATATTTGCTGCCTCTGAGAGCTCTTTTATCGTTATATTGGCGAATCTCATATACTTCTCAATGTTGTGTTTAAGAGTTTCAATATTCAAATCTTTTTCTAAAGAGAATTCTGGTTCAAAATAATCTGAAGTTTCTTTTTTCATAGACTTTTTCCCTTTCTAAAAGAATGATAAATTTAAGAAAAATACATGAAAAACGATTTTTTAACAAAATCAAAGTAAATTTGTGAAAAGAAAATCGTGTTTTGTAACTCTTTTCAAGTATATTGCACGGAAGATTATAAGTCAATAATGAGCAAATCTGTAATCTGGTCTAAAATTGGAGGGAAGTTTATGTTGAGAGTGGCAATTTATCATGGAAATACGCAATATGCAAAAGTGATTAAAGATTTGATTTATAAGGAAACGCTCTACGGAAGTTCAGTAGTTTTTACCTATTATAATAAAGGGCGCATTCTGCAGGATTTTTCCAAAGATAAAAGTGTGGATGTCCTGATTATTGATGCCGAACTGGCAATGCAGGATGAACAGGAGATTCTGAAACTGTTTCAAAAAAGACTTCCATCATGTATATTGGTTCTGGTTTCAAAGGATGGGTTGATTGATGCGGAATTGTTAAAGTTGAAACCTTTTCGCTGTTTGTATGAGAGAGATATTTCGGTGAAAAACATCATGGCAATCCGGGATGTGGTTGCTTATGCCGAATTGGTGAAAAATAAAACCTTTATTTGGGGATGGAATGGAAAAGTTTCCTATAAGATATCACCTTCTGATATTATGTATGTTTCCATTGCTAAGCATGGCAGTATCATACATTTAAATCCCAAAACGGAGCATGGCAGGATTGCTGCGGAAATGCGTAACAGTGCGAAATTGTCCGAACTGTTTGACACCGTTGGACGCTGCAGCTTTGCCTATGCGCATAATAGTTATTTTATTAATTTGGAATATGTGGAGAATTACAGCGGAACACAGGTGGAAATGGAAGACGGCAGTATTTTGAGTATCTCCCGTTCAAAGGGAAAGAACTTTGAAGATGCCTTTCGGGATTATTGGAGCTCATGCATGGCTAAATTTGTTAAAAAAGTGTGAAATGATGATATTTTTCGTCCAATTTGACTATACTTCTGTTTCAGAATTATATATAATGAGAAAGCAAGGGGAATGAAATGTATTTCATTGTATAATTTTGATTGGAGGAAGAGCTATGACGAATTTAGCAAAAGCAAAATTGCTGAAAAAAGAAATATTAAGTCAGTATAAGAGTGTCAGACAGTTTGCTATAGAAATGAAGATTCCCTATAGTACTTTGGTGACTGCACTGGATCGAGGTATTGAAGGTATGGCATACGGAACAGTCATCCGTATCTGTGATAAGTTAAATCTCAATCCGGTGACGTTAAAGCCTTTGGCTGAATCATCTCTTTCAGAGCAGCTTATGGAAAATCGTGTCATGTCATATTACGTGAAATTGAATCAGGAAGGCAAAGACAAAATACTTGATTTAATGGAAGATTTTGCTTCAATTAAAAAATACAGAGCAAAATAAAAATGGTATCAGGGGCAAAAACGCGTAGCAATCCGTTGGTATCATGGGGCAAAATATCTTTTGACCCCAACATTATAAAATGAGATTAACGCTCTGACATATAACAAACAGGACTGAGACTTTATGAATGAAAAAATCTTAGCGCTGATTCCCGCTCGTAGTGGGTCAAAAAGCGTGAAAAATAAAAACATCCGTTTGATTAATGGCAAGCCGATGTTGGCATATTCCATTGAGCATGCGAAAAAAAGCAAATATATCAATCGCATTATTGTTACGACGGACAGCGAAGAGTATGCTGCAATTGCCGGAAAGTATGGCGCAGAGACGCCGTTTTTGAGACCGGCTGAGTTTGCGACGGATACGGCTCTGGATCTGGATGTTTTCAGACATGCACTTACATGGTTAAAAGAAAATGAAGGATATGAACCGGATATTATTGTACAGCTTCGACCGACGGATCCTTATCGTGATCCGGCAGAAATCGATAAGATGATTGAGATTATGCTCGAAGATGATACGGTAGATGCAGTCCGGAGCATTAAAGAAAACGAAGTTGTTCCGCATAAAATGTGGTATTTAAAAGACGATGGAGAGATTGAACCGATTTTAAAGGACATTCCGGAGGCGTATAATATGCCCAGACAGGAACTGCCCAAGACATATTATCAAAATGGGAATACCGATTTGCTCCGTCCTCGCAATATTTTTGAATACAATTCCATGACCGGACACAAGATCAAAGGATATGTCATGAAAGACATGTATGATGTGGATACGGAAAAGGACTTTGCACGTGTTTCTACCTATATGGATATCAAAGAAGGCGGGAAACAGTTTGTATTTGACATTGATGGTGTGATTGCACTAAAAAGGGAAGATCTTGATTATGGACAGGCCTTGCCCAATGAAAGAATGATTGCGATTGTGAATCACCTGTATGATATGGGGAACCGGATTGTCTTATTTACGGCAAGAGGATATGTAACGGGAATTGACTGGAGACCGGTTACCGAAAAGCAGATGAAGGACTGGGGCGTTAAATATCACGAGTTAAAGATGGGCAAACCCAATGCAGATTATTATATTGATGATAAGTTCTTGGATATGAATTTTTTGTATGATGAATTTTCATAACACCAATAAAATGATTGATTGCAGAATTGATTGCGAAAGATTATTGCCACAATTGATAGTGGCATAATATGGAAAAGATAATTTTCATGAGATATAATGAGATATAAAAAGGTCGTTGCTTTTGACAACGGCCTTTTAACATACCTGTTTTATCTTTTAGATATTTTATTTTTTCATTAACCGGATTTCCTGCATTGTATTAACCGGATTTCTCAATATTGCATTTGCGGCTATTAGAATATCTTAACAATAACTGTTAAATAACATTCCGCTATATGCACTCGTAATATATGGTGTGGCAAAATTTTTGCCCGGATTTTTGTAAGCAACAATGGTTTTTTCTACATAATTCATAGGGTTGAGAGCAACCTGGTTGGATTTGCGATACAAGTCTTTGGCAAAATCCTGGATATCTTTAAATCCCTGATTCATGGAACCGTCTGCGATAGCCTTCTGCATTGCTTCCTCATTGAAATCGACGCTGCCGTCTTCGGTGATGTTGACGCCGATATCGGAAAGCGGAGCGGCATATTCGCCGGCGATGTGCCACATTTCGCTCAAAAGCTGATTGCTCTTTGGGTGCTTTTGTGTATATTCCAAAGTGGATCTTAAAAACTGATTGTATCCGCCAAACAACTGGCGCATGTTTTCTATCAGACTTTCGGTATCCGGTTTGATGCCGATGGTTGCGGTTTCTCCCTCGGTTGGGCTGATACCGTTTAGATTGATTTCATACATTTTTTCGATGGTAAAGGCATTGGCTGTGGAAGTGTGTTCCACACCATTTAAAACAAACTCGGCATTGGAAGGCATCCTGGTCATCGTTCCGATGCCTAAAAGATCTACCACTCCGGATGTTTTGCTGGTCTGATTATCGGAAACATGAAATACGGCTTCTTTGTTTTCCGGCATGCCGTTTTTTTGTGAAGTTAGTTTTAAAGAACTGTTGCCTTCTTCGTCTTCGGAAATTTCAGCATAAACACCGATGTCGGCATTATTAATCAGTCTCTGAAGACGTTCCTGTACATCTCGGTTGGTATCATCCGGTCGGATTTGGAACTGGAATTCATAATTAAAATCATTGATGCCAAAATCGAAGGAATAGGTATCGGGCTCTAATTCAATCTGCGAATTGGAAGGCAGATATTTTCCTAAATTGATCTGAGGAGATGCCAACGATTTGACTTCAATGGAAAGCTCCGGAGCCATATTGGATGAAGCACTGCCACCGATATATTTGACAGATGCGATGGACTCGTTGGTTGAATAGGCTATTTTTTTGTTTAGCAGTTCCTCTTCATTGAGTCCTCCGAGAGAAGTCAGCGTATGCTGCAATTCTCTGGCGTCTTCTTTTAACCCGATGGCATAGGCTTTGGAATCTGCACTGTCATCCAGAATGTACAGAGGGGATTCTTTATTTATTTTGACGATGGAATTATAAATGCCTCGAAGCTCACTCTTTTTATGAGTGTCCAAAGCAGAATTGCTCTTTGGTGCATAGGTGGTCAGATAGTGATTGTATACACCGGTTAATGCAGCCAGATCAGCCATAACGCCCCCTCCTTTCTTCCTTGAATGATTGACAGTCTTGACAAATCCGTTGTCCTGCCAGGGCATAGTAATGAATATAATAAACCTATTATCTTATTCTCACAATAGCATTATTTGCGCACATTTGCAAGCAAAATTGGGAAAAATATTATTGACGAAGCTATATTCCTATGTTATAGTAGGACAGTGGGAAGAGGTTTGAGCTCTTTTTTTTGTGCTCAAAATGAGATTTCTCTTCTATATATAATATGCAAAAGGCACGCGGAGGTGGAAAGAATGCGTACAAAAATTACATTGGCTTGTACAGAGTGCAAAAACCGTAATTACAATATGACAAAGGATAAGAAGACACATCCCGACAGAATGGAAACAAAGAAATATTGTAAATTCTGCAAGACTCATACATTACACAAAGAAACTAAATAATCCGTTTTTGACGAGGAAGTGATATTATGGGAGAAACAAATAACAGCCAAAATCAATCTAAACCGGTTTCGTTTTTTGAAGGTGTAAAAGCAGAGTTCAAAAAAGTAATCTGGCCCGATAAAATGGAAATTGTAAAACAGACGATTACTGTATCGGTTGTTTCGATTGTTTTAGGTTTATTGATCGCTTTAATTGACACAATCGTTCAGTACGGTGTTAATTTCTTGACAATGTAGAGTGAGGGAAAAAGAATGGCAGAAGCAAATTGGTATGTAGTTCATACGTACTCAGGATATGAAAACAAAGTTAAAGCCAATATTGAAAAAACCATTGAGAACAGACACTTACAGGAAGAGATTTTAGAAGTCAGAGTTCCGTTGGAAGATGTTCAGGAGACAAGAAATGGTGACAAGAAAACTGTTACCAAAAAAATGCTCCCGGGCTATGTATTGATCAAGATGGTTATGAATGATGACACCTGGTATGTTGTAAGAAATACACGTGGTGTGACCGGCTTTGTTGGTCCTGGAAGTAAACCGGTTCCGCTTACCGAAGAGGAAATGAGACCTTTCGAAGGACATACAAGCAAAGTGAAAGTCGATTTTGGCGTTGGCGATACCGTAGTTGCTATTTCAGGTGCATGGCAGGATTCGGTTGGTATTGTTCAGAGAATGGACGATAGCAAACAGTCTGTCAGAGTTGCTTTCGAAATGTTCGGAAGAGAAACACCTGTTGAAATTGCATATTCGGATGTCCGCAAAATGTAATATTTTTATTTTGATTTCTGGTTGCAAAATACTGCAACTTGGAATATAGTTACAAAGTAGCTCTTTTCGAGCTGTGGGAGGGTGCTACGACCCGCCACTACCACATTTTATTAGGAGGTGCCACAATGGCAAAGAAAGTAGAAGGCTATATTAAGTTACAAATCGCAGCCGGCAAAGCTACACCGGCTCCGCCTGTTGGTCCTGCTCTTGGACAGCACGGCGTAAACATCGTTGAGTTTACAAAACAGTTCAACGCAAAAACAGCAGATATGGGTGACACAATTGTTCCCGTAGTTATTACTGTTTATGCTGACAGAAGTTTCAGTTTTGTTACCAAAACTCCCCCGGCAGCAGTTTTATTAAAGAAAGCCTGCAACATCAAATCAGGTTCAGGTGTTCCGAATAAGACAAAAGTTGCAAAGATTTCTAAAGCAGATCTTCAGAAGATTGCTGAAACCAAAATGCCCGATTTAAATGCAGGTAGCTTAGAAGCTGCTATGAGCATGATTGCAGGTACTGCAAGAAGTATGGGTATCACCGTAGAAGATTAATGATTATGTGGGAGGGTTCCCGGTTTCCGGTTGATCCCGTCACCACCACAAGGAGGAAAACAAAATGAAACATGGTAAGAAATATCAAGACGCTGCAAAAGCAATTGACCGTGCTACATTATATGAAGCACCCGAAGCTATCGCATTAGCTAAGAAAGTTGCTACAGCAAAATTTGACGAGACAATCGAAGTTCACATCAGAACAGGTTGTGATGGTCGTCACGCAGATCAGCAGATCCGTGGTGCTGTTGTATTACCCAACGGTACCGGTAAAACTGTAAAAGTTTTAGTATTTGCAAAAGGTGAGAAATTAAACGAAGCAGAAGCTGCAGGCGCAGATTACGTAGGCGGCGACGAATTAATTCCGAAGATTCAGAATGATGGATGGCTTGATTTCGACGTAGTAGTTGCTACACCTGATATGATGGGTGTTGTAGGTCGTCTCGGTAAAGTATTAGGACCGAAAGGTTTAATGCCCAACCCGAAAGCCGGAACTGTAACAATGGACGTTACAAAAGCAATCAATGATATCAAAGCAGGTAAGATCGAATACAGATTAGACAAGGCTAATATCATTCACTGCCCGATCGGAAAAGCTTCTTTCTCAGAAGAGCAGTTACAGCAGAACTTCGATGCATTAATGGATGCTATTGTAAAAGCAAAACCCAGCACATTAAAAGGTCAGTATTTAAAGAGCATTTCTTTAGCTCCTACAATGGGACCTGGTGTAAAGGTTAGCGTTGCTAAATTCTAATTGCATCTTGCGATTGTGATTTTATGAGATACAAAGGACTTTCATTTTATGGAAGTCCTTTTTTCTTTTGGCAATGTGGGATATAATGATGTAAGTACAAAATGTGTTTTGAAAATGCGCTGTCACGAATAAGTAAATTGTATTTATTGACATGACGGACACCGAATATGAGATGGAATGACGTAATACAAGCATTTTGCATAGAGAAAAAAGTAATAAATGAGAATTATTTAGTGATAGAGAAAAAGTAATAAATGAGAATTATTTAATGATAGAGAAAAAAGCAATAAATGAGAATTATTTAGTGATAGAGAAAAAGTAATAAATGAGAATTATTTAGTGATAGAGAAAAAAGCAATAAATGAGAATTTATTAATAGGTGGAAATTCGAAACGGACGGGGTTAATTATGAAAGAAAGTGCCGGGAATTCAAAGAAAAAATCAAATAATAAGTCAAGTGTGAAAAAAGATGTAAGCACAGATAAAAGATTGGAAATGTTATCCGGGAGGAAAAAACACCGCCGAAAAAAGGAAACGAAGGCCTTTGCACTTTTGTTTTTTGTGATTGCGTGTTTGGCGGCTTTAGTATTTGCTGTGACTGTTGTGCTGATGGATAATGGAATTTTAAAAAGACAACGGTTGGAAACTGCCGAATGGAATGTTGAAGATGTCGATTCTTCAAAACAGGTAGAAAATCTTGAAGTGACTGTGGTAGATGAGGCGGAGAATGTTTCGGGGGCTGATTCGGATTTGGATGCGGATTTTGATGAAACACAAAACGGTTTGCCAAATGATGGGGAAGCCACTGATTCTGCATCTGAAACAGGTTCGCCAAAAGAGGAGCCAGTAAAAGATGTTACGATGGTATTTGCAGGAGATATCTGCTTTTATGATGCTTTTGCCAATATGTCGGCATTGCGGTCGCGGGGCGGTAATATTGAAAGCTCGGTAGATGAAAAACTTCTTGCTGAGATGAGGAATGCAGATATCTGTATGGTGAACAATGAATTTGCGTATTCTGATAGGGGGACACCGCTTGCGGGAAAAACATACACGTTTCGAAGTAATCCTTCCAATGTGGGATTGTTGTCCGACATGGGCGTGGATCTTGTGTCGCTGGCAAACAATCATGTATATGATTACGGCAAGGAAGCGCTGTTAGATACTTTGGATATTTTGAAAGAAGAAGGGATTGCATATGTCGGTGCCGGACGAAATCTTTCGGAAGCATCCGCGGCTTATGTGGCAGAAATAAACGGAAGAAAAATTGCGTTTTTGTCTGCAACGCAGGTAGAGCGTAACACGACGCCCGATACAAAAGGTGCAACGGATGAGGCGCCCGGTGCGTTTCGGTGTTATACAGAGGAAGAATTCCGTAATTTGACGAATGCAATTGAAAAAATAGAGAATGAAGTCGACTTGACGGTTGTCTATATTCATTGGGGGACTGAGAATACTGATGAACTCCATTGGGCTCAGACGGATCAGGCACCGAAGCTTGTAAAAGCCGGTGCGGATCTGATTATTGGAGACCATCCGCACTGTTTGCAAAATATTGAATATATCGATGATGTTCCTGTCATTTACAGCTTGGGAAATTTCTGGTTTAATTCCAAAACACTGGATACGGGATTGTTTAAGGTAATTTATGGTGTGGACGGAAATCTGAAGTGTCAGTTTATTCCGGCAAAGCAGCATGACTGTCGTACTGATTTGGAGACCGGGGCGGAAAAACAGAGAATATTGGATTATATGCAGTGCATATCGCCGAATGTGACATTGGATGCAGAAGGAAATATTACCAATACGCCTTATACAGGACCGGCGATTGATTATGCGGCGGTTGAAAGAGTGCCGGACCCGCCGGCTACTACGACCACGATTACAGATCCTGCTACGGGAGCTTCGCTTCTGATTGACAAAAAATCCGGACAGGTTTTGGATCCTGCGACAGGACTTCCGACCGGAAAATTTGTGGATCCCGCAACCGGAGCCGCAATTAATTGAAAATGATTTTGAGTATCATAAAAAGAAATAATGATGATGAAAAGCACGTATGAAAGATAAAGATTGAGAGAATAAAAGATATATTAAAATGCAAAGTGAAAGATATTCGAATGCGAAAGATTGTATAAATCTCGAAATTGTTTATAAAAGAAGCTGAAGTGAAAAGTTTATTTCCACTTTGAAAATGCTTAATAACAAAGTAGCATTTACTCTTGCAGTATGGAGTAAATGCTATTTTTTTCTATACGAAAGAGGAATTTAGTGTTACACTTAAGTCAACAGTGGCAAACGA
>JAFOEY010000056.1 GCA_017387565.1 Lachnospiraceae bacterium
CTATGACTCCTTACTTCTACTCCGCTTACGGTGAGGAAGACGAGGCTCTTGACTATGTCACTGAGAATGCGCACAAGAAGCCGGTTGTCATGGTATTTGGTTCCGGACCAATCCGTATTGGGCAGGGAATTGAATTTGATTATGCTTCTGTACACTGCGTATTCTCTTTGAAAAAGGCCGGATACGAAGTAGTAATTGTGAACAACAATCCCGAAACCGTTTCTACTGATTTTAATACTGCTGACCGATTATATTTCGAACCGTTAACACCGGAGGATGTGAAAGATATTATTGATATTGAAAAACCGGTTGGAACAGTCGTTGCATTTGGTGGACAAACCGCAATCAAACTGACCAGCTGGCTTTCCGAAAACAACATTCCGATTCTGGGAACACCGGCGGACAGTATTGATGCTGCCGAGGACAGAGGACGTTTTGAAAAGCTTTTACAAGATTTGAATATCAAACAGCCAAAAGGGACTACTGTTCAAACGGAGGCCGAGGCATTAGTTGCTGCAAATAAACTTGGTTACCCGGTGCTCCTTCGCCCTTCCTATGTATTGGGCGGTCAAAACATGATTATTGCATTCTCTGATGCAGATGTCAGCGAATATATGAAAATCATTCTTTCTCATATGAGTAATAACATTGTTCTGATTGATAAATATATGATGGGAACAGAACTGGAAGTAGATGCAATCTGCGACGGCGAGGATGTATTGCTCCCGGGCATTATGGAGCATATTGACCGTGCAGGTATTCATTCCGGAGATTCCATTGCTGTTTATCCTGCTTGGAACCTGACAGATGCGCAGACAGATAAAATCGTTGATTATTCAACTAAGCTAGCCCTTTCATTGCAAACAAAAGGACTCATTAATATTCAATATGTAATAAGTGGTGGAGAAATATATGTCATCGAAGTAAACCCTCGTTCTTCAAGAACCGTACCTTATTTAAGCAAGGTTACCGGTGTTCCAATGATTGATATCGCCACACGCATTATGCTAGGAGAAACATTACAAAGTATGGGCTACAAATCTGGATTATATCCGAACGCTCCACACACCGCAATTAAAGTTCCGGTGTTCTCTTTCGAGAAATTAGCAGGACTTGATACCACTTTAGGACCGGAAATGAAATCTACCGGTGAAGTACTTGGTATCGCTCCTACACTGAACGAAGCTTTATATAAGGGATTGTTAGGTGCGGGATATCATTTTGAAACATGCGGAGGTGTTTTCATCACAGTTCGAGACACTGATAAACAAGAGGCTGTTCAGATTGCAAAGGATTTTTCGGATTTGGGCTTCCATCTTTATGCAACAGAAGGAACTACCAATGTCTTACGAGCAAACGGTCTTTCCGTTACAATGGTTCACAAGATACATGAATCCGAGCAGAACACAATTGCTTTGTTGGAAAGTGGAAAGGTAAACTATATTATCTCCACCTCGGCAAAAGGACGCTCGCCACGTCGAGACAGTGTAAAACTCCGTCGCAAGAGTGTAGAACTTGGTATTCCATGTATTACCAGCCTTGATGCTGCAAGAGTACTAGCTAAGATTTTGGCCATGGATTACAAGCCGGAGAAGACAAGTTTGATAGATATATGTACGTTATAGTAAAAAACTCTTATGGTCGCGATGTACCGCCTATCAAGGGAACATCATAACCATAAGAGTTTTCTATAAGTGTTGTGTACTCCAATCTGCAATTCTTTGATATTTTTAAATCCTTCCTTCACACGTTTCTCTCCTTTTGATACTTACTTGTTGACATCTCAACAAGTTGTAATTAAGTTCTACTGTGCATACCACATAAATATGAAAATTGCCACCATAACAAAAGATGGGCGCCGCCGAAGCGCCGCCCCCTAATAGCATTATTAAATTCGATAAATTCTTATTCATCCTTTTGATATTCCAAAATCTCTCCCGCTTCGCAGTCCAGCACCTCGCAGATGGCTGCAAGGGTAGCAAAGCGAATTGCGGTCACCTTGTTATTTTTTATCTTAGACAGATTAACGTTGGAAATGCCCACACGCTCAGCAAGCTCGTTAAGGGATATTTTTCGTTCCACCATCATTCTATCAAGTCTTAAAACAATCTTTCCCATAGCCGCCTCCTTACAGAAGTCCATCTACATCTTTTTCAAGATCTGCACCGTGAACAAAATACTGAGTCAGGCACAAAACAATAATGCCCATAAAGATACCACCCATATCAATGCTGATCTCGGCGGTTTCCACGCCTGTTACAAGACGTACGATGATGCTCATAATAAAACCGATTACCGGTACAGCGATAGAAAAGATGCCAATCTCTCTCATCATACGGATATTATCCTTTTGGAAAGGAGTTCCGTTTTCTGATTTTTTAAAGATAAGGTGCAGATTGCGGAATACCATTGCCATAACAGCAAGGATGATAACTGCGCCGATGCCAAAGAGCATAAACGTTAACATATCAGTATTACCATCGGCAACGGGAGCGTTGACCTCAAATCCATACACCTTGAGTTCTGCACCACAGCAATCCTTAGCATCAAGGCCGACAAAGTATTTAACCCAATCGGGTGCCGCAACGGAGCATATGGTAGCGGCTAACATCAACGCTGTGCCAACCCAATGGAATACCTCTAAAATTTTTGTAATAACCTTTCCGAGTTTGTTAAGACCTTTCATTACTCATACCTCCTGAGTGATTTATTGGCATAAGTATAGCACAATTCTTAATGTTTGTCAATGGATTTTTAATGTTATACATTAAACTATATATTCCGCACATTAAAAACAGCCCTTATCCTATTACAGAACAAGGGCTGTCGTTGATTATTATGTTTCCGCATTACAGGAAATTATTTCAGCTTATGTAATAATCTCATTTTACATTCTCTAATTTTTGATGCATATTTGCTTGTCATTATAACACCAACTATCATCATCCCAAATGTTATACCAAGACACAATCCGCCCAAGAAGTTATCGGCATTATCTGTAAAGACTAGTATCATATAAATTACAGCCGCAACAAAGCCGCCAATAAAAAGTTTGTTCATTCTTCTTGTTAATTTCAATTTATCTTCGTTACTAAACTCCGCAACTTTCAATACGGTTTCTTTCAATTCTTC
>JAFOEY010000008.1 GCA_017387565.1 Lachnospiraceae bacterium
GCTACGCACTTTGTGCTCTCGCAATCCGTAAACAATCGAAATCCGCCCTAATCGGGCTACTTTCTCATGTTTTGCGGGTCCCAAAGTCATACTTTTTCATGCGAGCATGAAAAGTATGACCTTTTGACCCTGGTATCATATCATTAATAAACATGATATTTTTTCAATTCTTCTATCGCTGCTTCTTTGGTTGTAAAACAGATTGTTTTCATACCCAATTTTTCAGCTGCCTCACAGTTATCTTTTCTATCATCAAGAAACACACACTCCTCCGGGACCAAATCATATCGTTCAATCAGCCTTTTGTATATTTCCGGTTCCGGCTTTACCAGTTTTTCCTGATAAGATAAAATTCCGCCATCCATATACGGAATAAAATCAATGGCATCCTGACACTCTATTTCCGCTTTACGGGAAAAATTGGAAAGATACAAAACCCTGTAACCTTTCTGTTTTAATTCCAGAATCCACGGGATTGCATAATCCCTTTTTGTAATCATATCATGAACATTTTCACACAACTGCCGTATCTGAGGCTCCAGTTCGGGATCATTTTTTATAAAACCACTTATCAGTTCTTCATCCGTTTTTGCCCCTCTGTCAAAATCGTTCCATTCAGGCGATAAAACAGTTGCCTTGGCGATTCGCGGCATAATTTCTTTTGGAAAATGAAAGCTCTCAAAATACTCTTTCCATCCAAAGTCTGCTAACACATTTCCAATATCAAAAATAATTGTAGTAAGCATAAGATAACTCCTGTTCAATTCTCGCAAAAAATCGTACGTAACAATCCGTTGGTATCATCCGTCCTCATGCGAATAACAACTCCAACAACCCTTTTGCAGCAAAGCTTGTTGGAAGTTTCCGGTTGGCTACCACGCAAATCTGTCTTTTGGGAATCATTTTATTAAATCGGATTTCGAACAGTCTCCCGCTGTCAATTTCCGGTTGGGCAAAATCACGTACAACACAACCCACGCCAAGGTTACGCAAGGCAAACTGGACAATCATATTGGATGTTGCCAGTTCAAATTCCGGATTTAGGATAACGTCATTTTGTGCGAGAAGCTCATCCATATATTTTCTGGTACTGGTATTCTTTTCCAGAGAAATGATTGGATAATTTAACAGTTCTTTAAAATCCGTCATGTGGTTTTTTAATTGTGTATACCTTCTTCCGGCTACAAAAATATCTTCAATTTCCCGTACAGGCCTGACTTCCATTCCTTCCAAAACCTCAAATGGAGTGGACACCAGGCACAAATCCACCGCTCCATCCATAAGATTTTTCAATGTTTCCGGTGTCGGTGCATTGGAAATCTTTACTTTGATATCCGGATGCTGTTCATGATATTTTTCCAAAAAGGGCAGTAAGTAGAATTCCAACGTCATGTCGCTGGCCCCGATATGCAACTCCCCTGCTTCCAAATTCATAAGCTTTTGCAAAACCTGTTCTCCATGGGCAATCTGCTCATATCCGCCTTTGACATAGTCAAACAGAATTTCTCCTTCCGGCGTCAGGCGAATTCCACGGGAAGTCCTAAGAAACAATTTTGCTTTAAGGTTAGCCTCAAGCAACTTCATCGACTGACTGACAGCCGGCTGGGAAATGTTTAAAAGCTCGGCCGCTCTGGTCAGGCTTTTTTCTTTTGCAACGTAATAAAACACTTTATAATACTCTAAATTTCCATCCATATTGTTCTCCAAATCAGTTAGAATACTAGAATGTTTTCACATTATTCTGGTGATTGAAATTATGCATCTGACCACGCAAATCTTCGCCCCGTTGTTTGTAATAATCAATCTGTTTTCCTTTGAGCTTTCCGGAAGCAGTTAATTCATCAAGCAGTTTCCAATACTCTTCATAGTTGAGTTTGGCAGCATCCTTGTAATTATTTTCAAAATTCATCTGCAAAGTCTGCAGTTTATTTTCTAATAGCTGATTCTTTTTCAGAAGTCCGAACATCTTTTATACACCTTTCATATATACGTCTTAACCGTCGATAATTTGTTTCATATTCCGTCTGCTCCAGAATATCCATTCTTGAAAAATCACATGTCATTTCCCATGGTCTGGCAGTCATCATAGAAAGCAGTGCCGCCAGTTCATCCGTATGATACGGCGCATACTTAAAGCCATTCACACCATTACGGACAAAAGATGAAAATCCGCCCAACTCCGGTACAATCGCGGGTGTTTTTGTCCAATAAGCTTCAATCAATACTAAAGGCACTTCATACCAGCGTGACGGAATTACCACACATTTTGATTCTGACATTGTCTTTAACACCTTTTCATGCGATACCTGTCCCATAAAAGCCACATTTTTTATATGATTTTCTTTTATAAAAAGCTGACAAGCAAAATCAAGCTTTCCTTCTCCGCAGATGACAAGCTTTGGAACCTGATATTCCTCTTTTTGCAACTTTGAGGACATCATGCGGTATGCCTCTAATAAATCCAAAATTCCCTTCTCTTCTTCCAGTCTTCCCACAAACAGTATCTGATTTTTACGAGTGATCTTTTCCAATTTCTGGTTCTTTAATTCATTTTTCTTTAATACATTAGGTTTTAGAAAAACATGCTCTGAAGAAACATCTGTGAGCCTGCAGATTTTTTCTTTTTGAAAATCCGTCAGACAAATAAAATGAACATCGCGATAAGTATGTAACTTGCGATGAACATAGGTCTGAACTGCTAAAAGTACAGACTGCCAGAAACTGTTTCGATAGCACCTGTAGCGGACCGCCTGCACCAGTCCGTTTGTCATGCATTTTTCACAGATATGTTGACATTGATAAAAGGTTCCCTTCGGACAACACAAACGATAATTGTGCACGGTCATGACAACCGGTATTCCTTCTTTTCTTGCTGCCCAAAAAACGGAAGGACTGATTAAATGCAGGGTATTATGCACATGCACCAGATCAATCTTTTTTTTGCGGATAATCCTGCGAATCTGAATATAGGTTTTAACAGAAAAAACCGAATCAAACGGCAATATGATTTTTTCAAAGAGAGGCAGATGTGCAATCTCTTCATTTCTTCGATAATACTTATAAACTCTGTGTCCGTGTTCCTTTAGCATTTCTGCTTCATTTTTAACAACGACATCTTCGCCACCCGGCTCACGGTAAAAGTTATGAACCTGCAAAATATTCAATTTACGTTCTTTACTTTTATAATTCGTTTCTTTCATGTACTCATTATAGCTCAAATATTTATATTTTCACAACAAAAACCGATGTAATAAGAGAGGCAAAAAAGAATGCCCGGTTTTACAGTGGGGACGGTTCTTCTGTCATGAGAAGTGTCCCACTATAAAACCGGACATTTATCCGAATACTTTGTAAACAATTTTCTGTAAGGTTGACTTGCATCCATTAAGATTGCGAACATGCTTTTACTTCACGTCCCATTTCGGAAAGCATTTCGCGATCACTCTGAATGGTAGCATTTGCTGCTGTTGTAAGCATATTTCCGGTTATCGTTGCCGAAGCTCCGGATTCAAATGCCTTCTTTCCATCGTTTTCCATGAGAGCTCTTCCCGCTGCAAGCCGGATATGGGCAGTCGGATTGATATACCGGAAAATGGCAACGGTTCGAACAATGTCCTCTTCAGTTAACCGCTCCTGATTTTCCAGAGGCGTTCCTTTAATCGGCATCAATGCATTTAATGGAATGGAATCCACACCGACCTCAGAAAGACTGACCGCCATATCAATGCGATCTTCCCATGTCTCACCCATTCCGATAATGCCACCGGAACAAATCTTCATTCCTTCTTCTTTTAAAACTTTCAGTGTTGCAAATTTCTGCTCATATGTATGCGTTGTACAAATATGGGAGAAAAATCTTTTAGATGTTTCAATATTATGATGATACCGGTCCACACCGATTTCTTTTAATCTTCGGAATTGTTCGCGATTTAAAAAGCCCATGGATGCACAAAGTTCAATATCACATTCTTCTTTCATTCGCTTAAAAGCACTAAGTGCTTTCTCAAATTCCTCTCCGCTCAAATCGCGTCCTGCGGTAACAATGGAAAACCGGTCTACACCTTCACGTTCATTTAACTTACATGCTTCTAAAAGTTCTTCTTCTGACAAAAAATCATAGACATTACATTCGGTATGATAGTGTGCGGACTGCGCACAGTATTTGCAGTCCTCCGGGCATTTGCCACTTCTACCATTCACTATGGCACACAAATCCACTTTATCTCCCACAAAATGCTTTCTGATTTTATCAGCACCCTCACATAATGCATCATAATCGCAGGTAATAAAATAGGACAAATCCTCACCTCTTGAAAGCCTGCGTCCTTCTATAATCTCGTCTGCCAGCTGTAACATATCCATACTCATAATACATCCTCATCCATACTTTTCTTGAATACTATTATTGTTAGTTATACTAATAATTTTTCCGGTAAATTTATCTGATAAATTCTTCTGTTTCTGTGAATTTTACTCTTTTTCATTTACCTCACGAAATCTTATTCCTGCACATCCGTTTGTTTTTCCTTTTGTGTTGCCGGTAACAAATGAGCCTTTGCAAGTGCATGCCGAATTGCTTTTCCTAAAATACCGGCAATTACAATTTTTGCAAGATCGAAAGGAATAAACGGAAATACGCAGACAGCCAGTGCCTGTGACCAGGTGTATTCCAATTGATAAATAAACCAGATGGTTCCAAATAAATATGCAACGATGGTTCCTAAAACCATTCCCAGACTTGTAATGACCACATTTGCATGTGATTTTTCCATAAAAATACCACAAATAATTGCCATTAAAATAAATCCGATCAGATATCCACCGGTAGGTCCTGCTAACTTTCCGATACCCCCTTCATAACCGGAGAATACCGGCAATCCAATCATACCTAAAAACAGGTATACAATATAACTAATTGTGCTTCCCTTTGTTCCTAAAAGATAAACTGCTAAGTAGATGACAAGATTGGTCAAAGAAACCGGAACCGGACCAATCGGAACGGAATTCGGTCCCAATACACACATCAGTGCAGCCATCAGTGCACATGTTGTCAATTGATATACTTTTGTCTTATTTTTCATTTCTTTTCTCTCCTGTATTTTATTTCCATAAACTAAAATACAGAGAAAAAAAAGAATTGTCAACCTTTTTCTTGAAATGGTTAACAATTCTTTTTTGTATTCTTTTTTATTTTACTTAACTACTTTTTATTCTTTGTACAATTTATATCAATCTTTTGACAACAAGACTTTTCTCAAGTCAGTATTAAGAATGATAATATATTTTATACATTAATTTCGGCAGTCATTCCCAAAAGATCTTTATTAGCTTCCAAAATCGGATTTACAACATCCTTAATGAACTTCTCTACCTGAATCGGTGAACGTCCAACATATTTAGAAGGATCCATGGTCTTTTGCAAATCTTCCAAACTCATACCAAACGCAGGATCATTTGCAATCAGTTCCAGTAAATTATTTTCCTTACCTTCCTGTTTTACATGTTTTCCTGCTTCCATTGACAGAGTACGGATAATTTCATGCATTTCCTGACGGTTACCGCCGTTTTTAACAGCATCCATCATGATATTTTCAGTAGCCATAAACGGCAACTCGCTCATCAGACGTTTGGTAATAACTTTGTCATAGACTACCAATCCGTCAACAACATTTAAACAAAGATCCAGAATACCGTCGATTGCAAGAAATGCTTCCGGAATGGATAATCTCTTATTGGCAGAATCATCCAACGTTCTCTCAAACCACTGAGTAGCTGATGTAATAGCCGGATTTAAAGCATCGATCATGACATATCTGGACAAAGAAGCGATACGCTCACTTCTCATGGGATTTCTCTTATATGCCATAGCAGAGGAACCGATCTGATTTTTCTCAAAAGGCTCTTCCACTTCTTTTAAGTGCTGTAACAGACGAATATCGTTACTCATCTTGTGTGCACTTGCGGCAATACCGGCTAAAATATTGCAGACTCTTGTATCTGTCTTACGGCTGTAAGTCTGACCGGATACTGCAACGCACTGTGTAAAGCCCATTTTCTTTGCAATCATGGGATCAATCTTATCAATGGTTTCCTGATCGCCATTAAATAATTCCAAAAAAGATGCCTGCGTACCGGTAGTACCTTTAGAGCCCAGTAACTTCATAGTGGAAAGTACATAATCCAGATCTTCCAAATCCATGCAGAATTCCTGACACCATAAAGTTGCTCTTTTACCTACTGTTGTAGGCTGTGCCGGCTGAAAATGAGTAAATGCCAACGTCGGAAGATCTTTGTACTGATCTGCAAATTTTGCCAGTTCTGCAATCACATTGACCAATTTCTTTTTTACCAGCTTTAATGCCTCTGTCATGACGATAATATCCGTATTGTCACCAACATAGCAGGATGTTGCACCCAAGTGGATAATACCTGCTGCCTTTGGGCACTGCTGTCCGTATGCATATACATGACTCATAACATCATGACGCACCTGTTTTTCTCTTTCTTTTGCAACATCGTAATTAATATCATGAACATGCGCCTTTAACTCATCAATCTGTTCCTGTGAAATTACCGGCTTTCCATCCTGTGAAAGACCTAATTCCATCTCCGTCTCAGCAAGTGCAATCCATAATTTTCTCCAGGTCGAAAATTTCATATCCGGCGAAAAAATATACTGCATCTCTTTACTTGCATATCGTTCCGACAACGGACTTACATATCTGTCATTGCTCATGTTTAGTCTCCTCTGCTTGTATATTTTACGATAACGTTGGCAACTTTTTTATCCACTCACCATCGTTATTCTACCGTTAAATAATAGCATAACTAATAAAACTTGAAAAGTTGAATTATATTTATTCGTGTAATTCTTTTATAAAATCATCCTTAGAAGTTTTCAGATATAGTTTACACATATAAAATTGTTTATTGTTACTGTATCACATTATACATGATGTTTCTGTGTTTATGTACGTTTTTATAAAAATATTCATTAATACAAAAGAGCTTGGCGAATACCATGCATTCTCCAAGCTCTTAATTTGAATAAGTTTTATAGCCGAAATCTCAAATATAGAAATGAATCACATCTGCTCCATAAAAGCTTCCATGCTGTCAACTTTAATAGCAAGCATAAACCATTTTTTTAGAATGTCTGCATCTGTAATAGTATTTACTTTTTCCAATAAATCATTAGAAACACTCCCCAACTCATTCAATACATCAATAAGATCTTCTCGACGTGTTTCAATTATTGCCTCTGCCTTTGCATCCATTGTCTCAAAATCAATATATTCTCCCCATGTCATATACCGATACCTCTCTTCCGGTGACGTCTTTACTATCCAGTTCTTCAAATTTCTTTTTACTCATAAAATCCTCCTTACCGGCGGAGCCATGAGTAAAAATAGATTTTCAAAGCAAATCAAACTCCGCCAACATATAAAATTATTTCTCTGTGAAAAATGTTGGCGAATGCCAAGATATTGCTGAAGATGTGATTTACAGCAGATGTTTTCACTTAAGATAGTTTGTATTATAATTTCAAAAGATATGTATGTCAATATGTTTCTCAAATATTTATAAACGAATTTTCGTTAATTCCATCTTAATGTGGGGACGGTTCTTTTTTATGCAAAAAGAACCGTCCCCACAAAGTTATTGTTCAAATTCGCCTCGGATATCTTCTTTTGGCGGCTCCATCGGATATTTTCCGGTAAAGCAGCCCTTACATATCGGCAATCCATCAACTAACTCTGTTAATCTGTCAATTCCCAGGTAACCAAGACTGTCTGCACCGATAATCTGACGAATTTCTTCTATTGTTCGATTATACGCAATCAACTGCTCTCTTGCGGGTACATCGGTACCAAAATAACACGGCCATAAAAACGGCGGTGAAGATATTCGCACATGCACCTCTTTAGCTCCGGCATCGCGCAACATCTTTACGATACGATCGGAAGTCGTTCCTCTTACAATCGAATCATCAATCATGATGACACGTTTGCCTTCCACAACTTCACGAATTGGATTTAATTTTACCTGCACACTGCTTTCACGGCTCTTCTGCTTGGGCTTGATAAAAGTCCGTCCGACATAGGTGTTTTTTACAAAAGCCGTTCCGTAAGGAATACCCGACTGCATGGCATAACCCATTGCTGCACAATTTCCGGATTCCGGTACACCGGTTACAATATCGGCTTCTACCGGTGAATCCATTGCCAGAAATTTACCTGCTAAGATACGCGAATGATACACACTGACGCCATCAATTACACTGTCAGGTCTGGCAAAATAAATATATTCAAAAATACATCTTGCATGTTCCTCTTTAGGAAGGCACATACTTTTATCCGATTCAATTCCCTTTTCCGGACTGATGGTAACAATTTCACCGGGCTCCACATCACGGACAAACTCAGCACCAATGGTATCTAAGGCGCAGGTTTCACTTGCCAGAATATAGCAATTATCTCTTTTTCCGATACAAAGCGGTTTAAATCCAAAAGGATCTCTCGCACCTATCAATTTACGAGGGCTCATGACAATCAAAGAATAAGCTCCTTTGATTTTTTTCATGGCACGTCCGACAGCTTCTTCTACGCTTCCGGTATTCAGTCTTTCTCTGGCAATATGATAGGCAATGACCTCCGAATCAATTGTCGTCTGGAAAATAGCTCCGGTATATTCCAATTCCTTTCGCAATTCCGGTGCGTTAATCAGGTTTCCGTTATGCGCTAATCCCAGTGTGCCTTTTACATAGTTTAGAACCAATGGCTGTGCATTTTCTCTGGTCGAACTTCCCGCTGTGGAATACCGTACATGTCCCACACCGATATCACCTTTTAAGCCGGCCAGTGATTCCGGCGTAAACGCCTCATGAATCAGCCCCATGTCTTTGTGAGTTGTCACTTTCCCTTTGGGTCCCATAGTCTCACTGACTGCAATACCACAGCTCTCCTGCCCTCTGTGCTGTAATGCAAACAGACCATAGTAGATACTGGTAGCCACATCATTGCCGTCAAAATCATACATGCCAAAGACACCGCATTCTTCTTTGATGTGTTCATCGTATTGCTTTCCGGATTCCTGCATCAATTTTTCACTCATAATGTCATTCCTTTCGCTGTCTATCATTGAATCTAAAAAATTTATTCTATTTTAAAATCGTCTCAGACTTGACTGTATTGCTCTGTGTCAAAAATCGTCTCAGACTTGACTGTATTCCTCTGTGCCAAAAAAACATCCCGAATCTACGATTGATTTACGATTTAAATTTACCGATAAATTCGCGTACTCTCGGATTTTGCGAAGCAAATACTTCCTCGGGGGTTCCCTGCTCCTGAATGACGCCATCTTCCATAAAAATAATACGATCCGATAATTCACGCGCAAATTCCATTTCATGGGTTACAATGATCATTGTCATCTTCTGTTTTGCAAGATCCTTGATAACCTTTAAAACTTCTGCTGTCAGCATGGGATCAAGTGCAGAAGTCGGTTCATCAAAAAACAAAATCTTAGGCTGAAGTGCCAGTGCTCTTGCAATGGAAACCCTTTGCTGCTGACCGCCCGAAAGCTGATAAGGATAAGCATCTCTTTTATCGGATAAGCCAAGCTGACTTAACAGTTTATCCGCCCGCTCATCAGCCTCTTTTTTACTCACTTTATAAACGGAAATCGGCGCATCCACAATATTTTTATAAACACTGTAATGCGGAAATAAATTAAAATTCTGGAAAACCAGTCCGTAATAATGACGGATGCGCTGCAAATCCTTCTTAGATGCATACACGCTTTTTCCATCGTGGTCAAGGGCAGCTCCTTCACCCATGTAAATCAAATCGCCACCATCCATTTTTTCAAGCATGGTAGCACATCTTAAAATCGTTGATTTTCCCGAACCGGACGGCCCGATAATGGAAACCACTTCTCCTTCTTTTACCGAAAGTGAAATGTCTTTGAGGACTTCAAGCCCATCAAAGCTTTTTCTCATATGATTAATTTCTAAAATATTCATATCGGTCCTCCTATCGGTAATAGCTCATTTTTTTCTCAATCCTCTCCATGGTAAATGCCACAATCAGATTGAAAATATAATAGAAAACTGCTGCTACCACAAAAGGAATCATCGTCGTCTGTGCAGCGGCAATCTGTTTTGCAATGGTAAACATCTCCATGTATGCAAGAGAAAAAGCAAGGGAAGTATCTTTTACCAATGTAATCACTTCATTGGTAATTGCCGGCAAAATCCGTTTGATTACCTGGGGCAAAATGATTTTAAAAAATGTCTGGGATTTGCTATAGCCTAACTGTGTAGCCGCTTCATACTGTCCAACCGGCATGGATTCAATTCCGGAACGGTATATTTCCGCATAATACGCCGCATAGTTTAAAACAAATCCTATGATAATCGCAATAAAGCGATATCCTTGCGACAATTTGATACCAAACAGATAATAGGGTCCAAAATAAACAACCAAAAGTTGCAACATAAGAGGGGTTCCTCTCATAACGGAAATGTAAAATTTAAAAATGGAAGAAACCAGTTTGTTTTTTGACATTCTTCCAAATGCAATAACAAGACCAAACGGCAGTGACAAAGCCAGTGTCCAGAAAAAAATCCCCACCGTCTTAATCATTCCCGAACTCAGTTGTTGCAGTATCGTTACGAAATCCATACGTTCCTCCTGTGTTTTCCATTCCCATTACATATGTAGACGATTAGAGCCTTACCCCCGATAAAACCGCTCCGCTTGTTTTATCGCTGATTAGCACTCGCCAAATGCAATTGTGCAAGCACATTGCATTTTTCTCGTTGCCATAACAAAAAAAGGCTGTCAAAAAGTAATGGGATTTATTTTTTAACAGCCTTAAAAAATCAGATTATTTTAAGCAAATCAAATCAGAAATGTCATATTTTTCAGCCAGTTCTGCAACGGTTCCGTCTTCAGCCAGCTTCTTTAAATCTGCGTTAACGATATCTCTTAATGATTCGTTGCCAAGCTTAAAGCCCACACCATACTGCTCAGAGTTCAATGTTTCAGATAAAATAACATATCCTTCTCCTCTTGAGCTGATCTGGTAGTTTGCCACACCGATATCAATAGCAATAGCATCCAGACTTCCTGCAAGAAGCTCTGAGAATGCGGAATTGTAATCAGAAAACTGCTGTAAAGAACCAAATGTATCAGCTAAAGCTTTCTGCTGTTCTTCGTCAGACAATACGGAAAGAGCAGCACTTGCAGTCTGTACACCGACATTTTTTCCTGCCAAATCAGCCAATGTATTGATACCGCTATCTTCGGCCACAACAATTACCTGACTGTTATCGCAATAGGGATCAGACCATGTATAGTCATCTTCACGTCCGTTAATGGTAAAACCATTCCAGATACAGTCAATGGAACCGGAATTTAATTCCATATCCTTAGAATCCCAGTCTATCGGAGTCTTGGTTAACTCCCAGCCTTCCATATCACATACAGCCTGAGCAAGCTCTAAGTCAAAACCTGTATATTCTCCATTGTCATCCATATATCCGTAAGGCGGATATTCTGCATCAAAACCAACTACAAATGTAGTTCTGTCAGCTTCCGGATTGGCTTCTTCAGCTGCTTCTGTTTCTTCTGTTGTTGCTTCTGTTGTTTCTTCTGTTGTTTCTTCTGTTGCTTCTGTTGTTTCTTCTGTTTGCTCTGCTGCAGTCTGTGTGGTTTCTGCAGAACTGCTGCCACAGCCAACAAGTAAAGCCATGGTCATAGCACCACATAAAAGCATTGCTACTGTCTTTTTCATAATATTTCCTCCTGTATTACCATCCCGTGCCACAAATGCACCAAGAAAGCATGTATTCATGACACATATCATAATTACTTTGACATATTATCATGCTAAAGTATTCGTTGTCAATCGTCTGAATTTTGATACTTCTTTTCTTTTTTTTCGTACTCGGAAACCATTTTCAAAATTTCTTCTGCATCTTTCGGATACTGTTTTACCACATCCATAATTGCATCTTTAACCTTTTCAGCCGTCTCATTGTTATACTCCATCTGCTTTCTCAAATTTTGTCTTCGAAGTATCAGATTATGACGTATTTCCACCATTTCTTTCGGATTTAATAATGCTTCCGTCTGATGCACCCAGATTAACGGATCAAACAACGGGTAATGTTTCAACTGTCTGACTAACTGTTCACTGTGAAAGTCTAAATCGGCCTCAGTTTCCATAAGCCTTCGTCTTTCTTCCTTTTCCAGCTGGTACTTTGACCACAAATCCTTTAATTTTTCTCCGCTGCTGACACCATATTTTATATAATAATAATCCAACAGACTGGTGTTATTGACATAACGGATTTTTACCTTATTCTGCAGTGCAATGACCTTATTATAACTTTTGGATGCAGAAATCAGTTCCTGCCTCGCCTCATTAAATTTCACAAAAAAGATAGTCAGTAAAAGTGCAATTCCAACCGACAAAATCATATATCCGATCTGCGTTTCCATGTTCAACATGAACTGAAGGATTAATAAAATCAAGACACACGAAACTGCAGCAATCAGACTGATAATCGTCATTCCCCGCATATTCAGCTGGCTGATTTTTGCCTCCTCCATCCGAAACATACAGGCATGTTTTTCACCTTCCAGTCTCTGCAGGTCCTTCCGGATTTTCTCCTGATACTGTTCAGCTTCCGAAAGCTTTTGTATTCCTTCTTCAACCTCATCTTCCAAACGTTCCATTTTTCGAAATTCCGATTCACTCATATGAATCGTCCGCTCATTGGCCTGCTTTTTATCACCATTCAAAACAAAAATAGCTTTGGCATGCTCCTCGACTTTTTGTTTTTCCGCATCCGGCAGCGCTTCGATTTCCTCCATATCGTGAAGATACGAATTAACCAGCTGATATTCATTTTGCAGACGCTCAATTTCACCGGAAGCCTCATCCATTTGTTCCAAACAGCTTTTTACATAATGAAAGCGCTTATTCGGATTGCTCAAATCCAGGTTTTGTCCTTTTTCCCATTCAAAATCAACCTCTAATTCTTCTAAAGGTTCATATTCTCTTTTTTTTCGAAACAATTTTGAAAAGAATCCCATAACAACCTCAACTTTCGGCTTTATACGCTGCTACTTTTTCCATAACAAGTTCCCGGTATTCCTGATTTCTCCCACGATTTCCTTGTGAAAAAGAAAGAAGTTTTATGGTATCCGGTTCTTTCAAAAAATCATGTTTTGCCTCGGCAATATCGCAGCTTAATTCAGCAACTATCTGTTCAAACTCAGAATGTTTTTTTATAAATTCACCAAATGCCTCA
Source organism: Lachnospiraceae bacterium (assembly GCA_017387565.1). GTDB lineage: Bacteria > Bacillota > Clostridia > Lachnospirales > Lachnospiraceae > UBA2882. The sequence goes on from JAFOEY010000008.1 coordinate 13,325, forward strand.
TCCGTCATCACCATGTTTTTGCAAAATAATGCAGCTTTTAAATCTTCTTTTTGGTCAATTTCCATCTCTGCCGCTTTCATAAACCATTCAAAAGCCAGATCAAAATAAAACATATATGAATAGCAACATCCGATATTATACATAATGTTGTGTTTTTCTTTCTGCGTGCTATAATCCTTATGCTCGAGAATCTCCTCATAGTCCTGAATGGCTTCCCGGTAATTTTTTTCCACCACATAATAATCGGCTCGCATTTTTCTTCGTTCATTGATGCTTAACAGCGAATTCTTGCGAATCCTTTCACAAACAGCCTCACGCTCCGGTTTGGTCAGATAATTTGCATAGGCAAAAATCTGCGACGCAACCTTTTCCGGTCTCGGATCTTTACTAAGGATACTTAAAATACTTTCAAAAAGATCCATAAAGCCCAATTGATGTCCAATCCAGTTCGCCAATTGGATTTTCACAAGTTCCTCAGCGCACAAAGTCGTATTGTTATAAAGGTAATAACACAACTCTTCAATGGTATATATTTTTTTCCGTATATCTGCAATGAAATAAGGTTTTTCAGCCTTTTTTCCTTTGCAAAAAAGGATATAACTCATAAAACACTCCCTTAATTTAGCGAAATAATCTCACGATAGCGTTTTCCTGTAGGACGGAAAAATTCTCCAAATCCCACATCTTCCACTTCCACCACCAATTCCTTTGCAGATTTCATTTTTAACAGACAGTGGAATTTCATACTTTTCGGGTCTCTGTCCGGAACAACCGGAAGGACAACCAGGACCACCCGTTGATTCTTATCTCCTAACGGTGTAATAACAATTGGAAGTTTGCCATCATCACCGGGCATAAAATCAAATTCCTTTTGAACCTCAAACCATTTTTCTCCGCCGGAAAGCAGATTTTTGACAACCATTTTTCCTTCCTGCATAACTCTCACTCCGATATCCGCAGAAAGCTTATCTTTTCCCAGATACAGATAATCCTGAGCTTCTTTCCCCGGAACCAGGCGTTCCATACCTAATAGGCAGGCTCCCTTACTGTATAAATTGCTGCCCCCGAACACACGGCGGTTATGACAGATGAGTTTGAGTGTCTTCGGGCACCATTCTTTTTCAAAGATTTTTCCGGTCAGATAGAACACTGTCACAAGACGATTATTCAAAAAATCTTCCATAATTATGGAAAGCTTTTCATCCATCATCTCCAGATACCGGTCTTTTTCCATAATAGAAGAAAACTCTGCAGGTATCGAAAACTTTTTATCCACATGTTCATCGATGGTTGTCACAATCGGCTTTGTACGGTTATTTAAACGGATATGATAAAACTTTAAAAAACCATCCGACAAATCGATAACCCCCAATTCATAGCATCGTAATTCCTTGGGCTGATGAATGGTATAAGAAAATAAACATTCCATCTTGGGCTCAAAATATACCTGCTCAAAGCATTTTAATACGCTTTCCTTAACACGGTTTAATACTTCCAGCATACGTTCCGATAACGTATCGACCGAAATAACCAATGCCTTAACCGTAACATCGTTGTTGTATAATCCCATAGAAGCAAGACAATTACGAATAAACAGCGCAAGTAATTCTACCGGGTCAGCCGTTGCTTTTTCTATCTGAACAGGCTCTCCCCTGACAGCCAACGTTAACAGATCATCTACCAGTGTTCCTTTAAAGTTAGCTGCTGCTTTCTTTGCTTCCTCCCCGTGAAACCACTGGTTGGCATCCGTTCTTTTACACAGGCAGACCGGGATGTTATAAACATCTCCCTCTTCCTCTTCAAAAGTCACATAACTAATCTGGGCATAAGTTCTTCCCAGATCAAATCCTACGATGTAGTTTTTTTCTTTATCCTGCGTCTGCTTTTCCATCTTTTGCATCCTCACTATACATTAGAAAATCTTTTTCCCAAAATTATCCTGCCATAATCTGAATGATACCAGGGTCAAAAGGTCATACTTTTCATGCTCGCATGAAAAAGTATGACTTTGGGAGCCGCAAAACATGAGAAAGTAGCCCGATTAGGGCGGATTTCGATTGTTTACGGATTGCGAGAGCACAAAGTGCGTAGCAATCCGTTGGTATCATGGAATTTGCAACCCCTTATGCAGATGATTCAAATCACAAATAAAACATGATTAAAACTGTCAACTGAATTTTACTTTATTTTCAACATTGAATCGGTCAAATATTTTTTCAACTCGTATTCTTCCATCAGTTCATCTGTCGTTTCATAATCCGTCAATGCGAAAGCCATGGAAATTTCATTGATACAACGATATCTTCCGTTGCGGGATAACGTTGTATTTTCAACTAACTCCAGTTGTCCCTTCTCACAGAACTGTTCTGTTCCTTCTACAACCGTGGTAATATAATACGGAATTATATCTCCCCAGAAGATACGGAATTCTTTCTGATAAATGCCGGGATAAACTTCTGTCATTTCCTCTGTATAATAGTACTGTTCTTCGATATCCGACTGCCCGGTCACAAAATGTATCATAACCTTCTGTTGCTTTTTCGAATAATACTCCACATAAGTCTGCTCGCCATATATTTCCAAAACCGGATAAACACAGGCATATGCATTAAAAAAAGATAAATATATTTCCTGATTTAAACAATCAAGCAGCAGTTGTATGCACTTTCTGCATTCATCTTCACTCAGGCTTTCCACATGATAGCTATGATATTTTAATAACGCAAGCTTTGAACCGGTTGACAATTTTTTATGCTCCAGCATCATTTGATTGAGACAATTCCATAAATCATCTTCCACTTCTTTTCCGTTTATCAGATAATCATTTGCACAGATGGAAAGATACACTTCTATCAAATCGTCTCGTCCGCCGGATTTATAGCAATATCGGAAAATTTCGATTGTTTCCGCACAAAAAGCATCCATAAATATTTCCTGCTCCAGAATGCGCTGTGCCATTTCCAAAGCTGGCAGATTCATGGACAAAAGTGCATGATATATTTCCAACATCTGCTTATGGGTTCCGGTAAAATACAAATTCAGATATTGTAAAATTTCATCAGTATATTTTCCGGAAGCAAAAACCATATACGTCAGTTTCAGCAATCTGTCCTGATATCCCATATCTTTTGTTAGCATATACTGACAAATCCCCAGAAGTGTTTTGATCCGGATACCCTTTATACCATATTTGCAGACAATCTCATAGGCTTTTTCATATTGTCCAATTCCGGCCAGTACGGATACAAATTCCGGACGGTCGCCGGGCAAGAAATCTTCGGCACTCATGGAAACCAGAAATTGTTCACAATCCTGAGGCATATCCTGATTTTGAAGTGCACGGATAAAATCAACGGCAAGTTCCTTTTTAAAACATTCGTCCAGAACATCCTGATGAATAAGCCATAGATATTGTTTATATCGTCCTGCCAGTTCTTCCGGCTTATCCAGTGCATGTATCGGATTTTTTTCATACAAATACAACTGTTCACCGACGCTGATATTGCGACATCCCTTCAGCAATCTCTTTGTTTTCTGATAATCCATAAAAGGCCTGATCTGGCAGCCTTCTTCATCGGAAATGATTCTGCCTTTTGAATCCTCAAACAGAATCGTATATTCATCAGTATAAAGATAAATTACAGCACTGTGTTTTTTTATCATATAACGATTTTGTTCTTTAATTCCCCGTTGTCTGACAATACAACTCTTATAGTCGCGGCCACCTTCCAAAGTTAATTGATTGGCAAAAACCAATTTTTGCAGTTGCCGTTGTAAGTTCTCGTCCATATCTTCCACAGACAGCGTATTTCGATACAGATAAGAAAGGGAGCTGTTTATTTTACCCTTTTCCAGCTGTTTGATTGTAAAATCATGAATTCGGTTCAAATATTCCGCATTGATTTTCTCCTGTTGCTTTAATATTTTTTCATATACATAAGCAAGATGACGTTCCTCAAGTGATGTACCGAAAGCAAAATAACGGACAACCTCCGATGGCAATGTTTCTTTGGGACTAAGCTTAAGAGATCGTATATAAGCCTCATACAGACCGTTAATCCGGCAATCAGCAAGGATTCCCTTTTTATACCACCAGGATGCATCCTCTCCCATATATCCCTCTTTCATCAACAAATGACACATCATTTTCGCCATTGCATTTTCATCCTTTGAGGGATGTTTTCTGCACAGTTCGGAAAATTTGGGACAAAGCTTCTTAACCGAAATCGGAAGTCTGTATATCTGCTCGCAAACAGGACTCGAAAGTAACGAATACCGTTCCATAAACAACAATACCTGAACTTCGAAATCGGTAATCGCAGACAAAAGAAGCTCATTCTCTAAAATCAGAAGTGCTGCTTCCAGATATAAAATCGGGCTTGTACACCCCTCCTCAAAAAACATACGGAGTCTACGATAAACTGCAGGCGGATTTTCAAGCTGAAGATGCTCTTTGTGCATACATGCCCAATACAACGCAAAACTGTGACCATACTCTTTTGCATATTTATCTAGCAGTTCAGCAGCTTTTCCCTGGGAATCATCTCCTGACATGGACAATAAATATAAAAAATATCCATACAATTCAGTGGAAACTTCCTGTTTTTTCAACATGCGCTTTGCATTCTTCAATAACCAGATGGCTTCGTTATCTTTATTGCGTAAAAGTTTCAGATGTGCTTCATATAAAGCCGGAAGCAGTTCATCAATTCCACGGCATTGCTCCAACAGTTTTTCGGCTGTTTTAAAGCACTCTTTCAAAGGTCTCCGCCCCGTACGATAATCCAGATAGAGCCTGGTGATTCCGGTCTTGAGCATATCATTTTGCAGTTTATCTCCATTCGAAGTCTTCCGCTCTTTGGATACCATGACTACAATTTCACATAGAACACAGTCCGTTTCTTTTTCCATAATAGAGCATCTGTTTTCTCCGGTATGCAACTTACTCTCATCAAAAGTAACAGTAAAACATCCGCAATCCCGGGAAAAATCATCTTCTGTTAAAACCGCATCCACACAACAAAAACCCTGATTGGATACCACTTTTGCATGGGTATAGCCCCAACCGTTTCTCTGTATTTCGATTGAGAGCTTTTCCGGAAGTTCTTCCTTCGCAAAAGTATATACATTTTGCTCACACTCATAAGAAATTGCCTGTTTCTTATGAATCAAAATCAGAAACCGGTCCATTGCCAAATCCATTTTTCCGGTTTCAAATCCATATTGTAAAAGTGTCTTATAACTCTCTAAATACTGTTTCCCGCTTCCGACTAATACATTGGGGAACAATGGACTTACAAAACATTCCCGTGCCTGTTCCCAATTTACACGTGCCAAATTGGCAAAATGAAAGAGATTTCGGACTTCTCCGAGTTCGCCTTTTAACATTCTGCCTTTAATGATAACCTCATAAGGAAGCCGGAATTCACCGATACTGGTAACCAGATAAAACTCTCCAAATACCTCATCTCCCTGATCCAGACCGGTTGTATCATATAAAAACGGCACAGTCAGATTGCTTCCTTTGAATTTCTGTTTCGAAGTCTGCATACGCATATCCGTCGTATAGACATATCCTTGTGCCCCCTGTGGAGAAAGGATGTGAACATCAAAGCTTCCCTGAAAGATCGTATCAGCTTCTGCTTCAATCGAAACTTTGACCACATCAAATTCCAAAACACCGTTACCATATGTAATTGTAGAAACATCATCCTTCGGTTCGGACGAAAACACCGTTTTCTGTTGTTCCACGTGATTCCCCTGCTTTTGTTTTTTTATATTAGTTTTAATTGTTTTTTTTATTAAAATTGCTATAATGTAGAATGTAATTTGCCCAAGTTCAAATACCAATTCATATATTTCGAACAACATTTTACTCTTTCAAATTATGTTCAAAAAAGATGTAATCAAATGGTTCAGTTGCTTTGGCAACTTTCGCATTTCATTATAGCATAGTATTGACTGATTTCCAACCAAAGGAAAGAAGCAAAAGGAGACAAAAATGAAAAAAGAGACAACAGCCTTTCACGGAAGTGATTTGGAAAAAATTGAAGCCGCCTATGGAATAAAAAAAGAAGATATCATTAATTTTGCAGCCAATGTCAATCCGTTGGGCTTTTCGAAAAAAGCTGCCGGCGTTTTGGCTGATGACCTAAGTATCATTTCCCGTTATCCGGACCCGGCATACACCAGATTAAAAAACGCAATCTCTTCCTATACAAATGCCGATTCCAATAATATTATTCTGGGAAACGGTGTCACAGAATTACTATCCCTTTTTTTGTCAATTATAAATCCATTAAAAGCAGTGGTTATCGGACCAACCTATTCGGAATATGAAAAAGACTTAAAAAGACTTGGATGTGAAATCTGCCATATCGATGCAAGCGAAACAAACGATTTTGTTTTAACAGCAGATGAAATTCTGAAACAAACTCCGTCCTGTACAGATCTGGTTATTCTTTGCAACCCCAATAATCCTACATCCGGTGCTCTGCGCAGACCGGAGCTTATAAAGTTAGCGCAAGCTTACCAAGAGTCAGAAACCTATCTGATGATCGACGAAACCTATGTTGAATTCTCCAAAGATTCGGACGAGATATCTTCTGCCTCTCTGACCAATCATTTCGATCATTTACTGGTGCTGCGCGGCACTTCCAAATTTTTTGCAACTCCGGGACTTCGTCTGGGCTATGCACTAACCAGAAATGCCGAACTACTTGCATCGGCAAAAGCCATGCAGGATCCCTGGAATATCAATTCCGTAGCTGAAACAGTAGGGAGTGTCATGTTTACCGACGAAGAATATATCCATCTGGTTCAGACAACCATGGAGGATGAAAAAAAATATGTTTGTGATGCATTGGAAAAAATCGATGGTATGAAAATCTTCCCGGTAAACGGAAACATCGTACTGGCAAAGCTTCCCAAAGGAAGCCTTACCTCCGATGAATTATTCGATATTCTAATCCGGCAGGGACTGATGATAAGGAGTTGCACATCTTTTCAGCCTTTAGGCAATCGTTTTATCCGAATCTGTTTCATGTCTCATGAAGATAATGTGAAACTGATAAATGCTATTAAAGATGCATTATAACGATTGCTTATGTCAGCCGTTTCTCAAATCCAACCTGACCCGATCCGGAAATCCAATTTAGCCCGGCTCGGCAATTCTGGTTACCGCAACATAAACGTTTGAGATCTGATACCATGTAGGATAATCAACGATTCCACTTTGAGGCAGTAGAAAAATTCCCTGAAATGTTTCTACTGCTCTTCTTGTATTGACACCAAAGATTCCATCTGCGGCAATTCTGGGAATTGCCGGATAGTTTTGGGCAATCCGATTCAACTGTTGCTGCATCTGAAGTACCTTGGCTCCCCTTGAACCAACGGTTAAATCATATCCCGGATATGAAGACGGAATACCCGAAATATAGTTGGTAGAATTAATAAACATGTCATTTCCGTAATAATATCTGATGATTTCAATTGCCGAATATCCCTGATCCGCCAGATACTTTGATCCCCACTGACTCAATCCTTCACAGGTCACTCGGTTACCATCACAATAGGATGTAAAAATCGGCTGACTGACACCGGGACGCGACAAAAAATTGTTAAAAATAGAATCGACGACATATGAAATATTCTCATAAATATTGCGTCCGTAAATCCATTTCTGGTCAAATGCCGTATTACTTGTAATCGTAAAATCATAGCCTTTTCCACGATAAAATTCTGTGTAAACACGATTTAGCGTAAATGACATAATACATAAAACATTTGCGTAAATTGCCTGTTCCGGCCAAGTGGAATAGATCTCGCTGCTTGCAACATTTTTAATATAGTCTTTGTATCTCACATAATAATTTTTTGCATAACGGTCTTCCGGTCTTCCGTCATGCACCACTACATATTCCGGAATCACGACACGACTTAATACAATTTCGCCGCTCTCGTTTACTTCCTTTATTTCTTCCTCCGGGATTTTTGCTTCATACTCTCCATAAAGTGTATGGTCCGGAATAAATATATCGCTCTGCACCAGATCCGGTTCTTCAAGCGGATTCATTTCCACATTCTGTACCGCTAATTCATCTGACATGACCTCACTTCCGGTAATGCTGACCGGTTCGTATCCTTCCGCCGAAATTTCCATATCATACTCTGCGTATGGTCTTATTTCCGAAGGCTCCTGACTGAGACTTCTGGGTGGCGTGGGAAGAACAACCCTGTCCGTCTGACCGCTTTCATTTGTATTCAGTGTCTCCACCAATACTCTTTCCTGATCTGCCGACTGACGCTCCGCATAGATTTTAACAGTAGCATTTTTTATCGGTATGAAACCGACAGAACTTGTCACACTGACAAGCAGTCGTCCAATTTCTGAATTCACATTTTCAGGCATAAAAAAACCTCTGCATTTTTGTACTATTATATGCAGAAGTTTTTTAATTGTTATTCTAAATCAAAATAATTTCAAGATTATTCCAAAATACAGTTATTCATAATCTTAAACTACTATTCCAAATTTAATTTCTTTTCAATGAAATATTTGTTAAGGAAATATAATCCCACCGTACTTCCAACTATAGCAAGCGTCAGCAGAACCGAACCGATATTGACAGATGTCAAAGAAGGATCCTCATTGATTACAAACATTTGCAGGGGGAATGACAAAAGGGAACTAATAAACCGCTTTCCTATATAAATACCAATCAAAACCAGAATCGATAAGAGCAATCTGTTTTTCTTGGACAGCTGACCGATTCCAACTGCCATGTACATTAACAACATTTCAAAAACCGGAGATATCAGTCCGCAAATTACAGCTGAAACAATTAGCGGAATTCCCTTCATAAGCTCCTCAAGTTCAATTTCAATATCATGAAACGCCTCAGCAAAATCTGTGATTGACAATTCTGCAAAGATATTGGTAAATGAAAAAGAGATAAGCACAATACAAATTGCCACTACAATACCGGTAATAAACTGCCACAATACCGCAATGATAAGCTTGGAATTAATCAAATCTGTTGATTTTACCGGAAGCGTATGCATCAGATATCCCTGATCCGTAAACAGATTTTTATAATATCGTAAAAAGAAATAGTATTTCATTACCAGGACAATGGCAAAAACCGAAACGATATAAATAATGATATAAAAGGAAAAAACAACGCCCAACATTGTTGTCTGTGTATCCGTAAACGTCCTATCATCTGAATAATGCCAAAGCGATATCATTAATGCACCGATAACTGAAAGAATTAACGCAATGCCATTGCAGACGGTACAAAGCCCCCAAGTATCTTTCCATTCATATTTCAACAATGTTTTCAGCATGCAAACACCTCCCTGAAATACATATCAACCGATTTATTGAATTTATCGCGAATTTTCTGAGCCGTACTCTGCACAACCAGACGACCGTTTTTGATAAATACGACATCATCCAGAATATTTTCAATATCATAAATCAAATGTGTACAAATCAGAATTGTCGCTTCGGAATTATAATTTGATAAAATTGTTCTCAAAATATAATCCCTTGCAGCCGGATCAACTCCGGCAATCGGTTCGTCCAGGATATAAAGCTGCGCATCCCGACTCATGACCAAAATCAGCTGTACCTTTTCCTTGGTTCCTTTTGATAACGTTTTCAATCTGGCATCAATCGGAACTCCCAGTGCCTGTAACATATCATAGGCTCTCTCTTTACGAAAATCCTGATAAAAATCCGCAAAAAATTCAATCAGACTTTTAACATCCTTCTGAGCCTCCAGATAGGTTCTTTCCGGCAAATATGATACAACCGATTTTGTGTATGCTCCGGGCTTTTGTCCGTTAATCAGCACTTCGCCCTCCGTAGGAACCAGTAAGCCGTTGATTATTTTAATCAGTGTTGTTTTGCCACTTCCATTTGGCCCTAACAATCCAACAATATGTCCTTTTTCTATAGTCAGGTTTAAATGATCCAGCGCGTTTCTTCCATAGACATAACTTTTGGTCAGATTACGGCATTCCAACAGAGATGGACCATTTTCCAACTTCGGCATCGGCTCAACAATCAATTGTGGCATAGGTCTCATCGGCGGATAGCCATACATGGGCATTCCTCCCATCGGGTGGTGTCCCATCGGCATCTGTCCCTGCATTGGTTGTCCCATTGGCATTTGACCCTGCATTGGTTGTCCCATTGGCATTTGACCCTGCATAGGTTGTCCGTACGGGGGCTGTCCCGTTGGCATCTGTCCAACCGGCGGTTGTCCGTATGAATTATTTGTTTCCATCTTTCTTCTCCTTTTTCATTTTGTTTCTTGAATTCCCTTTTCCTTGGACGGCTTCTCGACTCGAGCGGCTCCCCGGACGTTTCCTCGAACATATTTCCATAAAACTGTGAGTTGACAAGTGAGCAGTCTCAATTAGGTTCCATCCCTCTTGCATTTGTCTTTCGTCATCACAGCGATTTATCATCACAACGAATTGGGGAAGATATTTTATTTCCAGGTAGCGTTTTCATACTCAATCCGTTTTGGTAAAGCAACTGGCTGAGTTTATGTTTTCTGTGTTATTATGCAGAGGTATTAGTTGTTCTTGTTATTTCGTTATATTTCAGCAATTCGCGACATGGAGGTCGCGAAAGGTGCACGACGGACAAGGATGTCCGGGTGCACCGGTGCGTTCGTATCAAAACACTGAATAGCGAAATGACCAGAACAACTTATACCTCGAAATCTAACACAAAAAACATAAACTCAGCCATCCCCCCATAAAAAGACAAATGCAAGAAAAGCTGCCAGTACATCCGGCAGCTTTTCGTCACGTATCTCGTGAATTATTCAATGACTTTAATCCATCCTTCAGGAGCCTCAATACGACCCATCTGAATACCGGTTAAGGTGTCATATAATTTTTTGGTAACCGGTCCCATTTCATCCATACCACTGGGGAAACAGATTTCTTTACCATGATCTACAATCTTACCTACCGGTGAAATTACCGCTGCTGTACCGCAAAGACCGCATTCTGCAAAATCTTTAATTTCATCAAAGTAAACTTCTCTTTCCTCTACTTCCATGCCTAAATATTCTTTTGCAACTACCATAAGAGAGCGGCGTGTAATGGAAGGTAAAATGGTACTTGATTTGGGAGTAACAAACTTGCCGTCTTTTGTAATAAATACAAAGTTGGCACCGCCTGTTTCCTCAACCTTGGTTCTTGTTGCAGAATCCAGATACATATTTTCATCAAAGCCCTGATGATGCGCATCTGTAATTGCATATAAACTCATGGCATAGTTAAGACCGGCTTTGATATGACCGGTTCCGTGCGGTGCTGCACGGTCATAATCACAAACGCGAATGGTAATCGGTTTGGCACCACCTTTAAAGTAAGGACCTACAGGTGTTGCAAAAATACGGAACTGATATTCATCAGCAGGTTTTACACCAATAACCGGATTGGAGCCAAACATATAGGGACGAATATATAATGTTGCACCAGAACCATACGGAGGTACATATGCTGCATTTGCTTTTACAACATCTACAACAGCCTGTACAAAACGATCTTCCGGGAATACCGGCATAACCAGTCTTTCGCAAGAGTCTTTCATACGTGCCGCATTCAGATCAGGACGGAAACATACAATTTTTCCATCCTCTGTTGTATATGCTTTTAATCCTTCGAAACATGTCTGTGCATACTGTAAGACACCGGCACATTCACTGATCACCACATTAGCATCTGAGGTTAATGTTCCTTCATCCCATGCTCCGTTTTTGTAGTTGGATACGAATCGTTTGTCTGTCTGGATGTATCCGAATCCCAAATTAGACCAGTCAATGTCTTTCTTTTCCATTTTCTTACTTCCTTTCTGATTGTAGAATATGATGTGTTTTTATTAAATGATGTTGGGGTCAAAAGGTATTATGCTCCCATGATACCAACGGATTGCTACGCACTTTATGCTCTCGCAATCCTAGTATCATTAAATAGTAGACAATCTACAATATACTTTTTTTATTATCAGACTTTTACTTTCCAATGTCAATAAAATTTAATTCCCTTTGGGTATTTGTGTTCCTGAAGACGAAGTCTGAATTTTGAAACCGGTCATTTAATAATACTTTGTGAATAAACCAGCTACTTTTTCTTTTGATAAGTAACAAAATTGTAGCATACGTCAAAATAAGTCTGTTCCTCCGAAATATCCACTACTTCCCAATCTTCCATATCATCCAGATTCGGGAAATAGGTATCCGCCTCATATGCTTCATCAATTTTGGTTACTATCGCTTTATCGCAGAACGATAACAGTTGTCGATAAATGCTTTCTCCACCAATCACATAGATTTCTTTATCGGGATATTTCTTTAATTCCTCCCATAAATCATCCAGGGAATGAACTACCGTGGCACCATTTACTTTATAGTTTTCACTTCTTGTCAAAACAATATTAACCCTGTTTCCCAAAGGCTGACTTTGAGGAAAACTCTCCAGCGTTTTTCTTCCCATGATAATCACATTGCCGGTGGTCAACATACGAAAATTTTTCATATCCGAAGGAATCTGAATCAAAAGCTTATTTTTATTGCCTATCGCCCAGTTTTTGTCAACTGCCACAATTAAATTCATAAATCATTTCCCTTTCCTAAAAATCATACTGTATTTTGAATTCTAAAATACGGTTACATGGTTACCGTTTTATCTTTTACTATGTCTTTTTTACAGTTGCATATGTGGTTTTTATACTGCATTTACTGCTAATCTGCCGATTTTAATCTGTACGGTTATCTTTTTTATCACAATTGGATTTTCCGATTTTTACCGATTTGATGTTTACAGCCTATTCCGGTTTCATCAAATTGCAATCGGAATATTTTTAATCTGCGGTTCGGTAATATAATCCTCTACATGCAGATCATCCGTCGTAAACGAATAGAAATCCGTCACCTCCGGATTGAGCCATACTTTTGGTGCAGGATGCTCCGGTCTGTCAAGCAGTTCTTTGATGATATTCACATGTCTGTCATAAATATGGGCATCTGCAATGACATGGATCAATTCTCCAGGGATCATGTGATTCACCTGGGCAACCATCATCAGTAAAATAGCATACTGGGCAACATTCCAGTTGTTTGCCGCTAACACATCCTGGCTTCGTTGGTTTAACACCATATTCAAAACCAGACCATCACCTTCCTTGGTAACATTGTAGGTTGCCGAATAGCAACACGGGTCCAGATGTCCGGTTGCAAGATCATGGAACTGATATAAATTGGTCAATATGCGGCGGCTGTATGGATTTTCTTTTAATTGTTTTAATACATAATCCATCTGGTCGATTTCTTCCCCTTTGTAAAGGAATTTTTCTCCCACAACATATCCGTATGCGGTTCCTATGGAACCGTTTTCGTCAGCCCAGCTGTCCCAGATATGCGGTTTTAAATCATGAATATTATTTGATTTTCTCTGATAAATCCAGAGTATCTCATCCATGGCAGATTTTAAAGCCGTTTTCCGGATGGTAATCGCAGGGAACTCTTTTCGAAGATCATACCGGTTTACCACTCCAAATTTTTTAATGGTGTAAGCCTTTGTTCCGTCTTCCCAATGCGGTCTTACCTTTTCTCCTTCCGTACTGGTGCCGTTCTCTAAAATATCACGGCACATTTCTTTAAAAATCTTATCTGCGTAACTCACGATAAAATCTCCTTGTTCTTTTATTTCATTCGATATTTGCAAAAGCAGTAATTACTGCGTTATAGTCAAAATCACCGGCGTTCCATCTATTTCCAATCTGCCATCTTTCACGGTCTTTACCGTGCCGTCAATCAGATTTTCATAGTCTCCGTCCGGCAGTTCTACTGTAACGGCCCCACTCTTTGCTTTGAGGGAAAAGACACCGACACATTTTTTTTCGTCACTTCCGCGCTCCATAATTGCAATATCGTTATCGTCATCCGCACTTGCAAAGAAATAATCCGATACACCAAACTGCTGTTTTTTGATATGAATGAGTGTCTGTAAAAGCGGTGTCAGATCCGTTCCTGTCGCATAATCAATAGGTTCCTGTTCAAACAGGCTCGGAAGATGTGTGTTTGCAAACTCCTGACCTGCGTAGATAAGTGTTGTACCCTTCATAAAATACATCATCGCCGTGTAGTTACGAAGTGCCATCTCATCTTTCACAAAAGAAGCAATTCGCGGTTGGTCATGATTTTCAAGGCAGCGCATTTTGTTGTAATTATCCGGATAGATTGCCTCCTGCATATTCATGGCATCCGTCCACTGTGACAAGTGTGCTTCGCCTTTTAAATACCGGTCCATAATCTCACGGATATCGTACTCATACTCCAAATCAAATGCCTCATACAGCTCGTAATCTTTTGCAGAATATATGCCGTTTCTGCGGGCAAAGTTACCAAAGCTTTGATGTACACTCTCCGCCAGCCAGATACATCCGGGATGCACCGTCTCCACTGCTGCCCGAGCCTCTTTCCAGAATTCCACCGGAACGAAAGATGCCACATCGCATCGAAAACCATCCACGATTGTCGCCCACATTTTCAGTGACTCAATCTGATAATCCCACAGTGCCCGGTTATCGTAATCAAGATCAATGACATCCGACCACTCTCCGCAACGATTTCCAAATGATCCGTCTGCTTTTCTGTAATAAAACTCCGGATGCTCAGTCACAAGTACTGCATCGGGTGAAGTATGGTTGTAAACCACATCAATGATACACTTCATTCCTCGATTGTGGATTTCCTCCACAAGCTCCTTAAAATCCTCCATCGTACCATAAGCAGGATTTACACTGCGGTAATCCTTATTTGCATAGGGACAGCCCAGACTGCCCTTTTTCCCTTTCTCACCGATTGGATGAATCGGCATGAACCAGATAATATCCGTACCCAGCGCACGAATACGATCCAGATCCGGAATCACTGCCCGAAAAGTTCCCTCTTTCGTATGACTGCGTACATAAATAGAATAAATCAATTGTTTTTGTAAATTTAAATCCGTCTGTGTTGCCATGATATGTCTGAATTATCCTCCTAGTCACTTGTTATATTTAGTTACATTTCTGTTGCTTTTCTATCACCTTTTACGATTTCGCCATAGTTTTTGCCACTGCATTTTACCGATCCCACTTATCACACAGGGAATTGATCTGATCAGCAAATTTTGCCAGATCCTTATTGGCGCCACCTTCATTATGCTGGATAACCACAAGCAGTCTCTGTCCGGCAGCCAAAAGTCTCGCAAAGACATCGGATACTGCTTTTCCGGGTTTCTTCTTTTCCAGACGAATCGGAGACGCAATATACTCAAGCTCATTGTTAGCCAGGTTAAACCGTGTTCCGGAATAGGGTGCATAGGCATTGATGCCATGTTCATGAATCAGACACTCCTTAAATGATTCACAGACACTGTCTTCTCCATGCACAACAAATACCCGGTCCGGTTTCTTTTCAAATCCGTTAATCCAGTCTAACAATCCGTTTTTATCCGCATGGCCGCTCAATCCTACGAGTTGTCGGATACTTGCACGAATCTTGATTGGTTCACCAAACAATTTAACCTCATCAATTCCATCTACAATCGCGCGTCCCAAGGTTCCAACTGCCTGATAACCGACAAATAAAATCGTACTTTCCTCTCTCCAGAGATTGTGTTTCAAATGATGACGGATACGTCCTGCCTCACACATACCCGAAGCGGAAATAATGACTTTTGGTTCTTCATCAAAATTGATGGCTTTTGATTCATCGGAAGTAATCGTCAGATGAAGACCGGGGAAACTTAAGATATTAATGCCCTGCTTTACGAGTGCCATCGCCTCTTCATCAAAGCAGGTATAAATATTCTTCTGGAAAATCCCGGTTGCTTCAACAGCAAGCGGACTGTCTACATATACAGGGAAATCCTCGTGGCCTTCGACCAGTCTGTCATTTTTAATCTGTCTAAGGAAATATAAAAGTTCCTGTGTACGGCCTACAGCAAAGGAAGGAATTACAACGTTACCGCCTTTGTCAAAGGTCTCTTTTAAAATAGCTGTCAGTTCGGCAATATAATCCGGTCTGGTGGCAGAATGCAGACGATCTCCGTATGTAGATTCCATAACGACATAGTCGGCTTCTTCTGTCTTTTTCGGATCTTTGATTAGTGGCTGGTTTAAATTGCCGATATCACCGGAAAAGACAATCTTTTTCTCTAAACCGGCTTCGCTAATCCATACTTCAATACTGGAAGAACCAAGCAGATGTCCGATATCGGTAAAGCGCACTTTAATGCCTTCACACAATTCAACCACGCTGTCATAGTGACAGGGAACAATGTGTTTTAATGTTCCGTCTGCATCTTCCATTGTGTACAACGGTTCAATCGGATCGGACGACGCACTCCTTTTTGCTTTTCGGCTTTTCCACTCGGCCTCCTGCATCTGGATATGTGCACAGTCACGTAACATGATGCTGCACAAATCCGCTGTCGCATCTGTCATCAAAATCTGTCCACGGAATCCTCTTGCATATAATAGTGGAAGCATTCCGGAATGATCCACATGTGCGTGTGTCAAAAGAACATAATCCACAGCCGCGGGACTAACCGGCAATTCGGCATTTTCAAAAACATTAATGCCCTGTTCCATACCATAATCCACTAAAATTGTTTTTCCACAGGCCTCCAGGCAGTGACAACTTCCCGTAACCTCGTGAGCAGCTCCAATAAATGTAAGCTTCATACCATCACTCCATTCCCCAAAATTATCTTGTTTACTATACCATTTTGTCTGTCATATTATTATATTTCTTATTCTTTAACACGATTCCTATTCCCTATTTATTAGTATAATATCTTTTCGTCAAATAGAAAAGAAAAACTTACCATTCCGTCGTTTGCTCCGTCTTTTGCTTATATTTGATTTTCCTTTTTCCTTACTATATAATAATGATACTTGGGGCAAAAGGTCATACTTTTCATGCTTGCATGAAAAAGTATGACTTTGGGACCCGCAAAACATGAGAAAGCAACCCGATTAGGGCGGATTTTGAATGTTTTAGGAAATATGGGGGAAAAACTATGTATAATATCTATTTTGGAGTGGCATCCATCGCTTTTGTTGTTCTTTTGCTCATATATCTTTTTGTGGAATACCCCAAAATGTCTGAAAGTAATCTTCGTTTTCGTCACATGGTACTCTCTTTGTTGATTTCAGATATCTTCGATGTTGCGACTGCCATAACCATCGATCACGGAAGCAGTGTTCCTCCCCTTTTCAACCAAATCCTGAACACCATCTTTTTTATTGTTTCAGCCTATATGGCTTTATGCTATGTACGCTATGTCGAATCTTTTGTAAAAGGCGGCAAGTTACGGAAAATCTTCAAACCCTGTCTGTTTATTTTTATTGCCTATATTATAACTATGATTGGCAATCTCTTTTTTGGATACTGCTTTTTCTTTAATGCACAGGGCGAATATATACATGGCCCACTCTATCCGGTTTCCTATGGTACACAAGTACTTCTCGGTCTGATTGGTATATTCTATATTTTTGTCCATCGACATGAATTTGAGAACAGACAAAAATATGCTCTATGGCTCTTTCTCTTATTAATTGTAATCGGTTTTGTATTTCAAATTATTATCTTCCCCAAAACACTGTTTGCAATGTATATGGGGTCTTTAGCCACGTTTATTTTCTTATTTGTCATTGAGACTCCGGATTATCATCAGCTGGCAAAAACGTTGAAAGAACTGGATAAGCAGAAAAAAAGAGCGGATGAGGCCAACAAGGCAAAGTCTTTGTTTTTAGCAAAAATGTCACATGAAATCCGTACGCCCATCAATACCATCATCGGTATGAATGAGATGATTTTGCGTGAACAGAAAAGTCCCCAGATTCAATCCTATGCCATGGATATCAAAAGTTCTGCAGAAGCCCTGCTTTCTACAATCAACGATATTCTTGATTTGACAAAAGTAGAATCCGGCAAAATGGAACTTGTCAATATTGAATATGAAGTTAGCAGCCTCTTACATGATGTCATCAACACGATTTCCTTAAAAGCGCAGGATAAAAATCTGGAAGTCAAAACCTATCTGGACCATTCCATTCCTTCGCGCTTATACGGAGATGATGTGCGTATCAGACAGATTCTGATTAATCTTTTA
Source organism: Lachnospiraceae bacterium (assembly GCA_017387565.1). Classification (GTDB taxonomy): domain Bacteria; phylum Bacillota; class Clostridia; order Lachnospirales; family Lachnospiraceae; genus UBA2882. The sequence continues at coordinate 31,517 of JAFOEY010000008.1, forward strand.
AACAACGCTGTTAAATATACTGAAAAAGGCTGTATTTCCTTTTCTGTAACACATCAGAAAAATGGTGATAGTGCATTGCTGCGATTCGATATTAAAGATACCGGTATCGGAATTCGGCAGGAAGATTTAGACAGACTGTTTGCAGAATTTGAACGTATTGATTCAGTACGCAACCACAAAATAGAGGGTACCGGGCTTGGCATGAACATTACCCAGCAACTGCTACGACTTATGGGCAGTGAATTAAAGGTAGAGAGTGTTTACGGCAGCGGCTCCCACTTTTATTTCGAACTGCAACAACAGATTGTAGACAGTGAACCCATTGGTGATTTGGACAAACGAATTGACGAACAAAAGAAAAATTTTTCTTATAATGTATCCTTTGTCGCACCGGATGCAAACATTCTGATTGTCGATGATATCGCAACCAACCGTAAAGTCTGCCGGGCTCTTTTAAAAGACACTTTGGTTAAAATCGATGAAGCTTCCGGCGGATACGAATGCCTGGAATGTGTGAAAGAAAAGCATTATGATCTCATTTTCCTAGATGACATGATGCCTGATCTCGACGGTGTCAGTACACTAAAAGAAATGCAGAAAACAGAACATACCTGTAAAGACACACCGGTTGTTGCCCTGACTGCAAATGCCATTGTAGGCGCGGAAGAAATGTATTTAAAAGAAGGATTTAACAGTTTTCTCTCCAAACCGGTCCGCCCCGAAAAATTAGAACGTATGATTCGGGAATTGCTTCCCGAAGAGCTGATTTGTTTAAATTCCGATTTTTCATCAGATAAGTTGAAAGAAGAATCTGTTTATCTGGAAGAAATGCCCGCCATAGACGGTATTGACTGGGATTATGCAAGGCTTCATATGACAGATGACGCCCTGCTAAGAGAAACCATTCAGGATTTCATCAAATCTTCTGCTGCCGAAATGCGTAAATTAAACGGCTATTTTGAAACCATTGAAAACCCGGACAGCCTGAACCAATATCGAATTACCGTCCATGCCATGAAAAGCAATTCTGCCATGATCGGTGCAACTTCCGTTTCAGGGATTGCCAAGCTCCTTGAGCGTTTTGCCAATGAACATTTATTTGAAAATATCCGTTATTTCCACACTGTTTTTGAAGCAGAATGGGAGAAACTAACCAATGATTTGCAAAATGCTTTCCGGATTGAAGAAAGTGAAAAAACAAATACCATTGCACCGGACCGTGATAAAATCTTAGTTAGCCTTAAGCAACTTGAAAATGCAATCATCGACTGTGACATTGATATAGCAGATGATATCATAAAGCAACTTTCTGTTTATAACTATTCAGATGAGATGCAAAAGATATTTGATGATATGATTGAAGCGGTCGAAAATATTGATGCTGACCAGACAACAGCATGCATCAGACAAATGGAGGGGGTATTATCATGAATTTAAAAGAAAAAGGGCTGACAAGAGCACAATTAAAATATCTTGCCATCACGGCTATGGTCGTAGATCATACAGCATGGGGCTTTGTGGAATTTATGTCCCCACTCGGTCAGATTATGCATCTTTTCGGGCGTCTTACGCTTCCAATCATGTGTTTTTTTGTTGCAGAAGGATACCGTCATACATCCAATCTCAAAAAATATATTTTACGCATGGCAGTCTTTGCCCTGATTACCGTCATCCCTTTCTATCTGTTTTTTAACGAAGAATACGAATACCGTCAGAATATTATCTTCGATTTACTCTTAGGTCTATTGGCAGTTACGGCACTTGAACACAAAAAACTTCCCAAGGCCGCACGTATTTCAATCGTTGCTTTGTTGTTTTTGATTTCTGCAGTCATCGGTGGCTGGGTCATCATGCCTATGATTTATATTCTGGTTTTCTATTACAATAAAGAATTTAAAAACAAGGCAAAATGGTTCTGCTTCTTTACCGTTTTATTGGAAATTGTATTATCCGCACTCATTTTGCTGAATCGCCAATTTCATTTTTCCCACTATGACTGGACACTCACGCAGTGGATTTATCTGTACGGTTTCATGTTAGCATTGATCCCGCTTTCGTTTTATAACAATAAAAAAGGCACAACCCATACCGGAAAATATTTCTTTTACATATTTTATCCGGCACATTTCGTTGTGCTCTTTCTAATAAAACTGTTGATACAGTAGTCATTCGATTGATTCTGTTTCTTCCGTTGAAATGATATCATCCTGCGAAGCAGTTTGGTCAGGCAAGGATGTATCATCCATACTATCCTGCATATTAGCCCGATCCATTGCCTTCATTTTTTCTGCTAAAGCCTGCTCGATCTGAGAAAACAGTTTTTCTTCAGCCGCAGGCTTAAGAATATATCCCGCCGGTTCCAATTCCAAAACAGCATAGATATGTGACTTATCCGTAACCCCTGTTAAAAACAGGACAGGTATATTCTTTGTATTCGGATTTTCTTTGATTTTAATAAAAGTCTCACGCCCATCCATACCCGGCATTTCATAATCCAACAAAATAATATCCGGATTTTTTTCGGAATAAAATCCAGCGCCTTCTCTCCGGAGGTCGCAATAAAGACCTGATAACGCTTTTCCAGCAGATGTTTCATATTACGAAGCAGAAGCGGGTTGTCATCGATTACCATCACTCTTTTCTTTACCGCATCTTTTTTATCTCCGGCCTTTGAAGCTGATTTTTCCGCAAACTTTTCATCTTCTCCAATCACCTTGTAGCATGTGTTAACCAGCTTACTTTTTACAATCGGTCTTTTTAATAAAACGAAATTGGGAAATACTCTTTCATACTCGGACAAATGATTTTTTGCCGTTACGGTTTCAATAAAAACAATCGGCATTTTCGGCATCTTTTCCTTTAGCATGTCCAGAATTAGAACATCTTCTTTTCCATCGATTCCCTGCTGACTGATAACAAGTAAATCCGGCTGAAGAAGCTTTCTCATTTTCTTTATTGTTTCCAGATCAGCCTCACACATCTGTGTCTCAAATTCGTTGATCAGGCATTGATTAATATTCATCAGAACCGGATTCAATTCCCCGATAATTAATGCTTTTCTCATCCCGTATTACCTCGTTCTCCCCTCGAATAATAAAGAATACTTCAGGCATTCCCCTCTATCCATATGTTATCACAGAAATTCCAATCATGCACTAGGGGATTTTTGAATTACTCCTCTTCAATCCGATTTTCACTCTCAAAAATGGTTTATATAAAAAATGGATATATATTAAAAATACAAAAATGGGTATATATTAAAAAATGTTGACGAATTAACCATTAACTTGTAACATTTAAGTATCATTAAAATATTTTTATGAAGGGAAAGGAAAACAAAAATGGAAACCAACACAATTATTAAGAGAGCGAAAATATTAAACTACGTAGAAATTGCTCTTACCGTAACACTCTTTGTTTTGTTCAAAGTTTTGAACACTGCTGCTACAAATGCCTCATTAGAGCAACTTGATTCTCTGATAAGTATCCAGAGAATCTGTCTTATCGTTAGTGCAATTATATCAATTGTAGTTATCATCTGCACAGCTGTCCTTATGTCTAAAAACCAGAAAAGAGTAAAAGGCTTAGGATTATTATTAGCTGCAGGTATTGTAACTCTTATCTTTTCAATACTCGGATTAATGATCGGTCTTGTTATTTGGATTTTATGCGGTATATCTCTTAACAAACTGAAACAGAAAAAAGCCGAAGATCAGTTTGAAGCACAGTTGCAAAATGAAATGAATGTATCTAATTCGACAAATGATTATACACCGAATAATTTCCAATAGTCTTGACAACAAGAGGTACTAATATGGGAAAAACATTTGAATCTTATATTGATTTAAGTGGACCACTAAATATTGTTTCGATCGCTTTAAATGGTTTGTTAAAGATTAACGGACCACTTACGCAGGTGAGAAATCACTATCATATTGATGTAAAAAAAGAAATTAAAGGTTCACAGGATACTGAAATCCAAATCATGTACAGCAATTTTTTTCAACATGTGAAGCATATGGATATCCGGCTCATGGAGCTAAATCCCTACCAAACCCGAATGACTTATGTTATTGAGAAAAATGTGATGACTGTAGCTTTGATTTTTTTAATCATTTTTGACCTGTTGTTATCACTTCTCATTGGATTTTGTTTTTCACAGATTGGCGAAAGCTTTACTGCACAGATACTTCTTTTTTCAGTTTCATATGCAATATTTTTTCTTATATTCGGTATTGCTCCGCTGATCTTTATTTTTGCAAAGACAGATGCTTCACTAAAAAAACGGTTTGAGAATTATTTTATCGAAAGACTGGCATCTTATATGACAATTGTTCAGAAAAATCAATACCGGCAATAAATATGCAATAAAAAACCTCTTATTTGAACCGAAAACGGTAAAAATAAGAGGTTTTTTTTAGCAAATAAAGCGTCCTTTATCGGCTTTCATATATTAGACGGTTGGGGAAGTGTAAAAATCTCATTTATTCTCTATAAAGTTAATTTACTTATTTTAAGTTGCGGAATATTACCGAGAAAAGTATAATGTTTATATTAGAATTACTCTTACTTTTCGCAATTCTACCACATTTGCAGTTTTTTGATAATTTATGGGAGAAATCAATGATTGCTTATGTGTAATAGGTCAATCTTTCCATGCAAATATGCTACAAACAGGAACAATATCTGTATTTTGACCTTATATATCATACATTCAGATAAATGAAGGGGGATAGACAACTATGGATAAAAGCAGTTACGAAAAAAAGATACAGACCTTGGAATCAGAAATTAAAATCATGAAAGAACGCTACCAGATCTTAGTTGAGACTACCACCGCCATTCTTTTTGAATATAAACCCGCTGAGGATAAGATGATTTTTAATTATAACTTTCCCGACAACAAAAGCCGCAAAGAAATTGAAAACTATCATGATTATATGAAACATTCGCCCCTGGTTCATCCTGACCATCTCAAGAAATTTATGGATGTCTTAGACACAGCATCCAGGTTTCCGATACGCGGTGAATTGGAATATCTGAGTAAAGTCTCCACCGGAGAATTCGAATGGCACAAAACTTACTATTCCAGTATTGCGGATTCAAACGGAAAAGTCATTAGCGTACTTGGGAAAATAGCAAACATTCACAAATTCGCTACGGAGCGTCAAAAAATGATTCATCGGGTTGAAACTGACTATCTGACCGGACTTTATAATAAAGGAACGGCTACCGAAAAGATTTCCAAGTGGCTTGTAACAAATCCCACTTCCGAATCACACCTTCTCATGATTGATCTGGATAATTTTAAAAGTATCAACGATCAACATGGTCACTCCTTTGGTGATGAAGTGTTGAGAGATACGGCATCGGTTTTAAATGACTGCTTTAACGAAGATTGTCTCATTGCCCGTTTTGGCGGTGATGAATTTATTGTTTTTGTACAAGGAAAGTCCTCACGTCAGGTAGAAAGCCTTGCCGACAATCTGATGCAAATGCTTTCCGAGCGGATTATCGGCCTGGATACTCCATTAAAATGCAGCATCGGCATTTCTTCCAGAGTATACAGACAGGATACCTTTGAGGATATGTTCAACCGCGCCGATTCGGCAATGTATGAAGCAAAGAAAAAAGGAAAAGGATGTTATGTAGGTGCCCAGGAATAGGGCACCTATTTTTAATCCTTTTTGCGAAAAGGTATCGTAATATCCCTTTAGATAAATCACAACAATAATCACAGGCAATATGTAGGTCATATGCTAAAAAGACATCAAGGCTTTTCAATAATAATAAAGCAATTGCTATCCGGATAATCAATCAGTTCCTTCTTTTCATTCATCAGGGTAATCATGGGCTCTAAATGTACCTGATAATCTTTTTCAAAATAAGACTCCGCAACAAGAATTTTTGCCCCCAGCTCACGAAAGAAAGAAACAAACTCTTCAATCGTAAAATATCCAAACTGTTCCTTCACTTCATTAAAATAGCTTTCCGGTCCCCATGTTAGTGTATACATAAATTCCCGAATAAAATTAATGTCAGCCGAAACAAGGGCACCTTCTTGTGTATTCTCTATCGTAATATTGTCTCTGTCATACTCTTTCAATCCCTTAAAATCACGACAATAATTGTCAAAGAACTCTTTTGCTTCCGGCGTTTTGATTCGTAATAAACAAGTTTCAGAAGATGCCGTTTTAACCCCATCTCTGATTAAGATTCTTCCACCCGAAACAATGGATTCATAAGCATTTTTTAAGGCTTTCTTTACAGATTCTATGTCAAACTTGCCATTTTCACCATCTGTATAAGAATAAATCTCATGAAGAATGGAGCTGAAAATAATGGTTGAGCAGGGGCTAAAACAAGAAACAACAAAATTGTGCTCTTCCACTTCCCACGAATGTTTTTCGTTTGCTTTTTTCTTTTTTAATGTCTCAATAACAGCCGAAGACACATCGGTTCCAATAATTGTTTTATTCGGATATCTTTCCTCTAACAAATTCAGTAATATTCCTGATCCGGAACCCACATCAACCAGCCTGTCACCTTTTACATAGTTAATCAAATCGCCCTTTCTGCTGGATGAAATATCATTCATCGTATCAAGATAGGATTCTTCATTATTTAACCGGTCAAATATATCATGTCTGAAATCAAAGAAATCAAAAAGCATAACGATTGCCTGTTCATAGTTGATATCCCCGGAAAGCTCTGCTTCATCACAAAATTCCACAAGTTTTTCACATGTTTTACTTAGTTTGAAATCAACAAACAACACATCGTCTTCTACAGAAAACAGAATATCAATATGTTTATTTGATCCTGTTTTTATAAAACTTTCTACTATTCTTTTTTTATAAATATTGATATGCTTCTTACCTTTATAGTCATAGTACAGATAATCCGCTATTCTTTTGAAGTTGATATCAAAAACCGTATCGTATTTTGCTGCCTCTTCAATCGCCAGCTCCATAATCGCCGAAAATACAGTATCAGAAAAAGTTTCAAGCGCTACATGAGGAAACCAGAAACTGTATTTTTCTGCGTCTTTGATTACTTCAGAACTAAAATCAGACTTGATTTCACGAAATCTTTCAGCCAGAGAAAAGGATACTTTTTTATCCGGAAGCTGATGTATGATATTGCAAACCTTATCCTTTATTGACAACCAGAGTTGCTCATCAACCCCAAAGATAACTGCTCCAACAAGATTTTCGAACATGGCAAATATCTCATTCGGTTCATATTTGCATCCATAATTTCCATACAATAAGTCGTCGTATAGCTTGTATACAGGCGCAAATGCCGTCTCAGATATTTCTCCTCTTAAATATTGACCAATGGTTCCATGAATTTTTATCATATCTGACACAATATTTTTCATACTGTCATTATCATCAGAATAAAGTTCATAGATATCTGCGGAACCAAGATTATGGATAGAAAGATTAAATCCCTTTTCTTTCCAATCGTTTCTTCTCGATTCATTTCCGCACTTGGCTACTTCCGACCATTGCAGTGTTCTTCTGACCATAAGGTTAAGCGGCGTGTCTTTTCCATATGTAATCAAGTATTCCAGCGTGCGAAACACATATTCAAGCGTTTCTAATCCATTGATTTCTCCAAGAGAATCCACTCTTTCCAGATTTATTTCTTTGTTACCTTCAACTAATAATTGAAACCATTTTTCTTTTTTCATGTTTCCTCCACTTTTTACGCATCTGTCAATGCCCCTTAAGTCTAATCTCAATATGATTCAATGCAGTTCATCCCCCTGATCATCAAGCACCTCAGAAAGCTTTAGCGGTTTATGGAGTTCTCCTTCAAGTGGTCCAATCTGCTTTACCATCCATCTGATGCCACGCCATTTTCCTAGTTTATAGCCTGCATTTTCAAAATGTCCCACCTCAGAAAAGCCAAGACTTTTATGAAATCCAATACTTGCTTCATTTGTATCTACTAACACACCGTAAATATATCGATATCCCTGTTTCACTAATATTCTTACAAACTCCTTGTAAAGCGCTGATGCAATCCCTTTTCTTCTTGGTGCATCCGGCGCAAGCACAATTGTCCACTCTACATTCCACTGATAAGCATCATGCGGCCGAAGCGCTGAGCCGTATACATATCCAAGTACTTTCCCATCTTCATCTTCTGCAAGAAGAAAAGGATATTTTTCAAGTGTATCGACAATTTTTTGACGATATGATTCTACATCCGGATTATCAACGGTAAATGTAACATAATCGAGCGGAACATATGATCCATAAATATCATGAACCACCTGCGCATCATTTTCAGTTGCCAGTCTAATCTTGTATGACATATCAATTCTTCCTTTCATCGCTTTTTATCCGATTAAACCTTCATGTCATCTGCTCTTTTTTATTCATTATACCACATTTTTTGTTCATGTTGTATAAATCCAAGCCTGCAAATTTGGATGTGGTTACGCGTTTAACCTTTGAAACTATGTGTCCCAGCAATTACAATATAAGTAACACATCTTATCTAAGGAGGTACCAACATGAAAGTGGTAATCAAAGAGGATATTATAAAGGAATTAAAGCGTGTAGGACTTGAAAAAAATGACGTGGTCATGGTTCATACATCATTAAAAAATATGGGCTACGTCTGCGGTGGAGCCCAAACGATAATAGAAGCGTTATTAGAAGTAGTCGGTGAAGAAGGTACAATCATGATGCCCACACAATCATGGAGAAATCTGGATCCAGAAGACGGTGTTCATTGGGAGGCAGATAAAAATGACTGGCAGTTAATTCGCGATAACCTGCCGGCATATGACAAAAACATAACCCCCACAAACACCATGGGAGCGGTAGCAGAAATGTTCCGAAAGTGGCCCGGAAGCATTCGGAGCGATCACCCGGCCAGATCAGTATGTGCCCTTGGAAAGTATGCGCATTACCTGACAAAAGACCATGACCTTTCCAATATTTTTGGTGATGGATCGCCCATCGCCAGACTGTATGAATTAGACGGAAAAGTATTACTTTTGGGAGTCGGATATGACAAAAATACATCCATACATTTAGCTGATGCCAGAGCACAGTATCCCGGAAAACATGACTGTACAGAATATAGTGCCATCATGGAAAATGGCAAACGAGTTTGGAAAAAATATGACACCTTATTTGTAGACGGTGAGGATTTTGAAGAAATCGGAAGCGCATTTGAAGAGGAACATCCGGTCAGCAAAGGAACTATTGGCAAGGCTGATATAAGACTCATGAAACAACGCGATATTGTGGATTACGCGGTGAAATGGATAGAAAAGAATCGAAAAAACCTGTCTCCAACAGAAATCGTAGTAAAGTTTTTTGAAGACGGCTATACCAACCATAACTATGACTATATCATGGGCTGTATGGCAGAGAATTACATCGACCATAGTCCGGCTGGCGCCAGAAGCAATGCGGACGCCGTTGGCATTTTGAAAATCGTTGCCGAACAGTTCTCCAATCTGACGGTAAAAGTGCTGGATGTTTTTGCTGAAGGAGGCATGGTTGCCACCCGCATTCTCTATGATGGCATCCACACCGGCACCTGCATGGGTATCCCGGCAACCGGAAAGCATATTACCTTCGAAGCTTTAGAAAACTTCAAGGTTGAAAACGGTAAAATCACGGAATCCTGGGGCTACTGGCCGGATAAAGAAATTGAGCAAAAACTGAAAGCGGAATAAGAATAGTTTCACATACTCAATTAAAAAGATATCGCTGCACGATAGCCTTGAAAAGCTGTGGTGCAGCGATTTTGTTCGAACAGTGAAAACACTGTTACCAAATATCTTGAATGATGTATATTTATCAAAAGGCAGCACTCTGTTTTAACCAACAAAATGCAGCAAGGACGGCGATCACCATAAATATGATTCCAAGGATAGTCACCGTTACAGAGTGCACCGGTATCCATCCTTCCTCAGGATGTTCGGGATTTATTTTAATCTCATAATATTCATTGAGAACAGGAGGCTTGACATTCGAAGAGAAATTGGATGCATAAATATATTCACGACCATTGTAATAATATTTATAAACCGGGGAATACATCTCTTCTACGGGATCTTCTCTTAAATCAATACATTGCGCCTGAACAATACAGGTGCAGTTTTCTATTTTCTTTTTTCGATAAAGTATAGAACCAAGAAACATACCGATACCAATGCAGAAAACGATGCCATAAAGGCAATAGGAATAATCTGATCTATATTTTTTCGAATTTTTTCCAAAAAAGAAAAATCCCAAATGAATGAAGCAGAAATAAGCATGACAACAGCTCCTGCAAAAGGAAATATTAAAAGAAAGCCATTTTCCAGCTTAAGTCCATTTGTAAAAATCCCCAATGTACCAATAAAAAAGAATATTGCCCCTACAATAAAGACACTCATTAATGGTTTGGTTTGTGAAAAGTAAACCATACCACCCATCGCTGATAAAAATAGAATGACAAGAACATTATTGACGATTTTCTTTAATCCGGAATTATCTTTCATAATTTTCTTCCTTACAGTTTTTATAGGTCATTTGACACTATCCAATTTTCGACCTTATATAAAACATAATGATACCATACTATTGTCAAGATAATATCCCATTCATGTAAAGCATATGTAAAATTTTATACAGGCGTTCCTACTTCAATTAAATTACCATCTAAATCATAAAAACGGATTACTTTTTGTCCCCAGCTATGCTTCACAAGTCGATTGACATATTGAATTGAAGGATATAATTGATCCAGTTTCTCAATAAATGCTTCTATATCCTGTTCTTCAAAATACAGTTCACAAGAATTACTTTTCGGAATAATATCCTTCTCCAAAAACTTCTTCCATATTTTTTCATCCTGAAGTACAAGACCTTCCGTTAAAATCATGTTGCCATCATTATCAAGCACCATATCAAGCCCGAACAAGTCATGATAAAACTGTTTCGATTTTTCAATATCTTTAACAACAATCAATATGTTCTTTAATTTCATTGTCAAATCTCCTGATTTTTTCTTGTGCAAGTTTTCAAGTTCCTATAACTTAAAAATCCCGGAACGCCCATTTTACAAGGGTCTCCGGGAAATAAAAAAGAGCGCGAGACGGGGATCGAAGTCAACTCGAACCTGTAACCCCTTATTTTATCAGCATTTTTCACCCAACTTTAACGTGAGTTGGCAAAAAGTTGGGTTTATTCTTTAGAAAGGAAAGCATCAAGTATTTCAGCCTTTTCAAACTCTTTTTCAAGTTGTGGATACTTTTTAAGGATATCCTTTATTATCTTTGTTTTCTTTTCATTTTCCGCCTTTACTTTTGCAAACTGAATAAATATCGGGTCAACGTCTTCAAGTGCGTTTTTTACATCCTTTTCAATTTCTTCCAAGCGTTTTTTGGCATTATCAACGTGCTTCGATTGGCTCTTTTCATTTCCCCTCTTTAGTCCGAATTTTTTTCCAACTTCCTCAAACAAATCTGTTTGCGTTTTGGACATCTTGGCTTTGTTTCCAATTATATCTTTTGCCGATAAACGGTTCTTTTCTTTATCTTTAATTATCGGCACCGTTTGCACATGTAAATGTGGACTTGCTTCATCCACATGTATTTCTGCACCAATTATTTCTCCATAATGTTTTTTCGCAAAATTCATACAGTATTTTGCGAATTTTTCAAATTCAGCCTTTTGTGTAGCTACATTATTGGGATTATAGCTGTCCAACCAAGCATAATGAAGTCTCTGTTCATCGGTTCGATATTTTTTCACATTGCCGTCCTTATCTATTCCAAAAAAATCTTGATTTCTTTTATCTGACAAATCTAAATGCAAATAAACGATGTAGTCTTTCATCTTATCCGGACTGTACGTGTAAATTTGGTCGAGGCACACAACCGCGTCGCTCCGATACTTTTCAATACCATTCTCTGTCAAGACATTTTTTATCTTTTCTCGTATCGTGATTTTTTCATTACTATTATTTTTTATATATATAAATTTATTACGCTCCTCATTCGGCAAGGAATGAGTTTGCTCTAACTTTTTATCACGAAAATGATGATGCTCAATTCCTGTAACCTGTTCCATTTTAACTTTTTCTACTCGATGAATGATATAGTGTTCTTTCATGTATAATCACCTCCTATCCTGCTAGATTTCTGTTGAAGTCTACTCACTAGACTTATTTCATAAGTCGCGTTCGTTTAAGGGGTCTCCCCCTTAAAAATCCCTTGTGCATTACTGTGATATTTTTTGAAATAATCAATTTGCTGACCACTCGTAATGTGCTTCATCCACACATCATAATTAGTGCCATATTTTTCTAAAATATCCCTTAACACATAAGCTCTCACTTCATCAATCTTTTCATCGACTGTCTGCCAAAAAGATTGTTCTTGACGTTGCTCCCGTTTCTTTTTCGCTTGCAATTTTCTCAACAATTCTTCCTCACGGTTTGTCATATCATTACCACCCCCTTTTTTATTTAATTAAATTAAATATGAAATTTAAGAATTTATTTAATTTAATAAAAATATAAAAATTAAAATCAGCCTCAGCCAATCAATAAATACAGCCAATACCTCGTTCATAAGAAGGACTCCCCCTCTGGGGGAAGGGGGGCAAAAAAATTCATAAAGTCGTCTTTCATATTTTATTTATCAAAAATAAAAGGAGATGATTGTGTAAAATTAGAATTGCAATTATTGCTAAAAAAAGATAATCTTGAATTGACTGAAATACTTGATGTAGATACGGAGGTAATGAAAAAATATAAAAAGATTATTGAGATTTATGAAGACAAGATTAAATTGAACGCTGACGGTAATTATCATGTTTATGTCGATGGCAAACATAAAAAGGCTAAAACGAAAGAAAGTTTATATGAATCAATCTATAAAGAATTATATTCATCACCAACCTTTGCCGAAGCATACAATCTTATGCAGCAACACGAACGAGATATTAAACATGAACTATCTACAATCGAACGCCGTGACAACGATTATAACAAATTTGTTCTAGGCGCAAAGATTGAAAAAATTCGAATGAACAAAATGAAAGCTCAAGACCTACGCGATTTTGTCGATTATTTAATCATAAAATTTAATGGCAAAATGACACATAATGCATTGACTAATGTATTTTCTTTAGTAAACAAGACGTTTATGTTTTGCATTAACAGAGACATGATATCGTGGGATTCAAAGCCAATTTTGACATTATATCGAAAGGAAAATCTTAAATCTGACAGTGATTTCTACAAACCGACAAAATGTGAAGATGAAACATTGGATGTGAATACAGATAATTTGCTTCATAACATTGTATTAGAGAGTAAAAATCCTCGTGATTTGGCGATTAGAATGCAACGCGCGTTAGGATGTAGGACAGGTGAAGTTGTGGCTTTAAAAGCTTCTGATTTTGACCTACAAAAACGTATTTGTGCTATTCAACGGACGGAAGCAAAGAATAAAGCTAACGGTGTTATAATAAAAGCACCCAAAACATCTACTCGCCGTAAAAAACCTGCTTACTTAACAGATGAAGCCATAGAAACATACCATGCAATGTTAGCTATTCATTCAGGGAAGTCTGAATATCTTTTTGAGGAAAATGGGAAAAGGATAACAAGAAGCATGCTATATCACCGAATTAAGCGATTATGCCATAATCATAATCTGAATACATTCAATTCGCGTGGTTTACGAAAAACATTTACATCTGAAATGTACGACAATGGGGTAAATCCTAAATTCATTGCAACTCAACTGGGGCACAGTAAAATCACGACGTCGATGCAACATTATAATCAACAACGATTGTCCACCAAAGATGCGCAAATCGCCATAAATAATGCGGTTGGAAAAAGTTGGGATAAAAAAAATACCGCAAACCATTAAGTTTACGGCATTTCCTGCGAGCGCGAGACGGGGATCGAACCCGCGACCCCCTCCTTGGCAAGGAGGTGCTCCACCACTGAGCCACTCGCGCATCATATATCCGATTAATCACGGACAATTGTTATTATATTAAAGCTTTCCATATTTGTCAATTGTTTTTTCAAATCATTTTTCAGTGGCTCACTTTTCAGCGCACTGAGTTCAATCATATGTAAACCGGTCCACGCCTTTGCAGACCGGTCGCCAGCTCTACTAATTAATAGTTGTTTTCAGCTTCATCTTTACTATTTTTGGCATTTGAAGCTTTATTCTGCTCACTTTTGTTCTGGCTGTCATTCTTGCTTGCATCCTTACTGTCAGAAGAATTAAAGCTCTGTTTTGACTGTTTTGATTCACTATAATCGTTTTTTGCCATGATAAAATCCTCCAATCATTTTGATTACAATAGTAGTATTACAAATCAAAAAGATTTTATACCTTTCCTAAATAAAAAATTTAAAAAACAATTTCAAAATACTACAAAAAACATGTCAAAAATGTACACATAAAAACCAACTAGTCTCACAAAATCTATTGAAAAAAAAGGGATTTTGAATTATAATTTCTGTATAGACAGAGTAATCCCCAATTTTTCTGTCTAGGAATGATATATTTATTTATACTCCCCGTAAAATAGGCTATCACCCCTGATAGCCTATTTTTCTTTCTTATACAATATTTTTTCAATTTTGTTTTAAATGGAATTTTTTATCTTTTATTTCCAAAAAACAGAGTATATACCAAATAAAAGACAATAATAGGAATTAATAATGGAATAATATATTTAAATAGCACCATAAATGCCAACCCCAGCAACTTCCCAACCAAAAACAGAACAATCAGTAATACGAAAATAATTGTAATGACAATAGCCCAAATCTTCCAACGCGGTACAACTTTTCCATTAAAAATAAACTGTGCTTTGGTTATGTCATCCTCATCCATTTGGTTTGTATATTCATAATTCTGATATTCATCCTCTCGGTAAGTATTCTCTCCTTCTGCCATTACTATAGATTTTGCAAGAAGTCTGGGGTCCCCCAAAGAATCTAATACTTCTTGTTCGCTCTTACCATTTCGGATTTGCATTTCAATATAATCCTGATAATATCTTGTCAATTCCTGCATCTTTTGTGTGGAAACTTTTCCGGTAAGATGTCGTTGTAATTCTACTATAAAATCATACTTATTCATTTAAAATACTCCGCTTCTTGTAATAAAACTGAAACATGAGAAACCAGCCCAATCAGGGAGGATTTCGAATGTTTTAAATTAGTCTGATCAGAAAAATGATTTGACATTAGTCTGATCAAAAATTGATTTGACATTTATTTTAATAAAATTTTATAATTATATTCAATGATACCAGGGTCAAAAGGTCATACTTTTCATGCTCGCATGAAAAAGTATGACTTTGGGACCCGCAAAACATGAGAAAGTAGCCCGATTAGGGCGGATTTCGAATGTTTTAGGATTGCGAGAGCACAAAGTGCGTA
>JAFOEY010000009.1 GCA_017387565.1 Lachnospiraceae bacterium
AAAAATAGATTTTCAAAACAAATCTAACTCCGCCAACATATAAAATTATTTCTCTGTGAAAAATGTTGGCGAATGCCAAGATATTGCTGAAGATGTGATTTACAGCAGATGTTTTCACTTAAGATAGTTTGTATTATAATTTCTAAAAATATAATTGTCAATACATTTTTCAAATATTTATAAACGAATTTTCGTACATCTTCTAAAAAGGCGCAGAACCATAAACTTGATTCTGCACCTAAAACTCTTTATATCTGCAACTGCACTATAACATCAATCATACACTAACAACCCATCAAATACCTGATCGGCATCCATTTCCATCTCATCAAGATAAGGAAACATTGCATCTGCGCGGTTTTCATCATAATGCACATAGCCTTCTGCTCCGTTTGGTCCATGTACCAGTACCCAGTTTTGTCCAATGCACTCTTTAAAGAAGACCTTGCTGCCACTTGGTATAACAAATGTTGCCGAATCCTGATCCATCGTATAGTGTAATGGCAGATCGTTAAGCAATGTATGAACTCTGGGCATATCATAATGGCTT
The DNA here is from genome assembly GCA_017387565.1 of Lachnospiraceae bacterium. GTDB lineage: Bacteria > Bacillota > Clostridia > Lachnospirales > Lachnospiraceae > UBA2882. Next base: position 551 of record JAFOEY010000009.1, read on the forward strand.
TCATCTCCCATTTGCAATTCCAGGCTCCGGTTATCATAATCATACCAGTAATACACGGTATATTCATGCACATCCAGGGTCATGCATCTGCTATAACCGGTTACGCCTCCGGGCACAAAACCATTTTGAAATCCCATCTGCTTCATCGGAAATCCCGGCACACTGCCAATCGTTTGTAATCCATCCGTCTCATCATATACAAAGAAATGTGTGACAGGGTCATCACTGGGACCATAATCGGCAATGGCAATTTCCAGACCATCAAAGAATGGCGAAATGTCCGTAATATAAAAGTGTTCTTCTTCGGGTATATCCATATAGATTTGAAAATCTTCTTCCAGATCATAGGTTATGCCATCGACAGTCAGACATCCTTTTGCATTACCATATAAATCTTCGGTCACCTGATATAAAATGGTATTCTTTTTTCCATTTCCGCTTAAATCCACAGACACTTTCTTTCCTACTTTTTCTTCCAAAGGATAGAGACTTTGTGATGCCGTTTTATCTTCCATCTTCTTAAAAAGACTTACATTATCTTTTTCAATCTGCGAAAACTCATCTTCCGAAAAAGAATCTCCCCTGTCTTCATACCATGCATATTTTTCAAAATAAGCCTGCAGATATCCATTTTTAAAATGGTAACCGTGTCTGGCATAGATTTCATTCCGGGCAAGCCACAAATCATTTTCTCCCATATTCAAAAGCATATCTTCCGTCAAAGGATAATATTCACTCATCGGAAATACATATTCGGATGCGTTTGTATGAATATGCGGTGCATCAATCACAATGGAAGCTTTGATCTGCTCTAAATCCTGCTGCAGAAGTCCATAGTCTTTGGCAATCTCCTCGTCCTCACAATCATACGGAACATCTGTCGGCGTTCCAAAATAATAGATTTTATCCTCTGTATAGGCAAGGGCATAGGCACCCGGAGCATCTATGTAGGGTGTATCGGAAGAATAGACACTAAACAAAAGCCCCCAGCCCTCGTTCTTATCATCCGATGCTTTTTGAAGAACCGAAAAACCGTTGTCATCATCATGTTTTCTTATCACATAACGCTTTTCCCATGATGCCGGAAAAGTTACAGATATTTCTTTGTATGTATATAAAACATCTTCTCCTGTTGCATTTGTCGGATCTATCGTTTCTGCCTTATCTTTATCAAAACCGCTCTCTTGTAAATCAGCATCTTTTGTCTGTTCGTTCTCCGCATTCTCAAGAGCATCCTTGGTTGTCAGCTCCTGCGAATTGAAAGTATTCATATCTGCTTTGCATCCGGTCATTAATCCCACAATCATTAAAAATGGTAAAACATGATGTAATACTTTTTTCAATTTTATCTCCCCTTTCATATAAAACTGCAATCCTTTAACATTCGAAATCATTACCTAATAAAATGATTTTGTACTAGTATTATCATATCAGAATATCCGTTAAGAAACCACCCACTATTCTGAAGCATTATACATATCTTTTCACAGTTTATTCCGGTATCTTTCTATGTAAAAACCGGACAGATACTTATTTTCATATCTGACCGGTTATTTCATATTCTATATCTTTTTCTTTACTTCCATTCCGGTTTCAACTGTCTGAAGACAAAGTTTGAGTTTTGAAACCGGTCATTTAATAATACTTTGTGAGCATGCCGCTCATCATCTCTTCACATGAAATGCTTTTATGCCGGGATAGACTGCTGCCACGCCAAGTTCCTCTTCAATTTTAAGCAAACGATTGTATTTTGCAACTCTCTCACTTCGACAGGGAGCTCCCGTTTTAATCTGGCAGGTATTTAATGCTACCGCCAAATCGGCAATGGTCGTATCCTCTGTTTCCCCGGAACGATGTGAGGCAATTGCCGTATATCCGGATGCGTGTGCCATTTTGATGGCCTCAAGCGTTTCTGATACGGAACCAATCTGATTTAACTTGATTAAAATGGAATTACCGCACTGCTTTTCAATTCCCTTGAAAAGTCTTTCGGTATTGGTGACAAATAAATCATCTCCGACAAGCTGAACCCGGTCGCCGAGTTCTTTTGTTATTTTTTTCCAGCCTTCCCAGTCTTCTTCATCTAACGGGTCTTCAATGGAGATAATCGGATATTTCTCTATCATATTTTTGTACATAGCAATTAAGTCATCCGTTTTATAGTCTTTTCCGGACTTTGGCAGATGATAGCAGAATTGTCCTGTTATTTTATGCTCGGATTCCATCATTGAGCATCCGTCCTGTGGCTTCCATTCACTGGCAGCCACATCAAGGGCAAAGCAGATATCTTTTCCACATTCATATCCTGCCTTTTTCACGGCTTCTGCTAAAAGTTCCAAAACTGCTTCTACACTATCAACATCCGGTGCAAATCCACCTTCATCACCTACTGATGTCGAAAGACCTTTTTCTTCTAAAACTTTTTTCAGGCTGTGATAGACTTCACATCCCATACGAAGTGCTTCTTTAAAGCAGCACGCTCCAACCGGCAAAATCATAAATTCCTGAAAATCAATGGAGTTTTTGGAATGTGCACCTCCATTTAATATATTCATCATGGGTACCGGCATCCGATTGTTACTAATACCCCCCAAAAAACGATACAAAGGCATATTTAATGCCTTGGAAGCCGCTTTTACCGTTGCAATGGAAACTGCCAGAATGGCATTTGCACCAAGTCTGGATTTATCCTTTGTTCCATCCGCCATCATCATGGCAGCATCAATCTGATAAATATTTGATGCATCCATTCCACGCAGTGTATCCGCAATGACTGTATTGATATTTTCTACCGCCGTCAATACACCTTTCCCCAGATAACGCGCCGGATCTTTATCTCGCAATTCCAATGCCTCGAACTCACCTGTGGAGGCACCACTGGGTGACATTCCCCGTCCGGTAATTCCACACGCAAGCGTCACTTCTGCCTCCACGGTAGGATTTCCTCTGGAATCCAGAATTTCTCTCCCAATGACCTTTTGAATTTCCAAATAATTCACCATAAAACACTCCTTTTACAAACACTGATTCGATTTTCTGTTACGAATAGCATGGCTCAACTTTAAGTGTTTTATGCACAGAACGTTTTTTCATCCGGTTAGCACATGTCAACTTCTAACCGACAGATCATTTCTATAATCAGCTCTGTCCTTTTTACCGGATTAATTCCGACATATTCATGTCCGGTTTTCTGTTTCTACAACCCTAAAAAATTCTGTTTTAGCCTTTTTAAAGCAGTTCATCACGACCTCCGAAAAAGCTCCGCATTCACCTTTTCGAATCATGTCAAATGCCTCCGGACAAGATACGGCATCTTGATAAACACGCTTTCTAACAAGCGAATCAAAACAATCTGCAACAGCCACAGCTTCGCAGTAAACCGGAATCTCATTCCCAACCAGCCCGTCCGGATACCCTTTGCCGTCAATTTTTTCATGGTGCCATCTGCAGATATCATAACAATATTTGAAAAATTCATTATCTGCCAATTGAAACTGCAATATGATTTCGCATCCAACAGTAGCGTGCTTTTTTATCTCATCAAACTCATCTACAGTCAGTTTTCGGGGAGCATTCAGGATTTCATCCGGCATTGCAATCTTTCCAATATCGTGCAAAGCTGATGCCTGTGATATCAGATAAATCTTCCTGTCTGAAAGACCATACTCCGGATAATCAGATTTTACATACCCAAGCAAAATTTTGGTAAAACTCTTAATCCTTTTAATATGCGAAGCCGATTCCAGACTTCCAAACTCAGCAACAGAACCAAGTGCATCCAGCAAAAACTCATTCATACTTGCTAACTGTTCCATACTTTCAAACACTTCAGATGTCTGAAGCCTCATTTCTGTTTCTTTTTTCTCCCGGATGCTGAACTGTTCCATCAGATTCATGGCTCTTTTTGTGACGATTTTTTCCGTAAAAGGCTTGTAAATTACATCTGCTGCTCCATATTTGTAAGCCTTCATATCTGTTTCTTCTGTTGCTTCTCCGGTTATCATAATAACAGGAATACAATCCAACAAACCTACCCCACGTAAATAAATCAAGACGTCAATCCCATTTTTATTCGGCATAATCAAGTCAAGAAAAATCAAAGAGATTTCCTTCTTTTTTTCATTAATTATCCGAATTGCCTCTTCTCCATCGGCCGCCTCTAAAATATTGTACTGTTCCTCAAAAAACGAAGCGAGAATTTTTCTGTTTATTTCAACATCATCTACAATTAATATTGTTTGCATTATTTGCTCCTGTTTTTATTTGTTCCTGTTTCTATTTGTTCCGTTTTTTTATTTGTTTCGGTTTTAAATTGTCCCGGTTTTCATTTATTCCGGTTTTCATTTATTCCGGTTTTCATTTACTGCTGTTTTCATTTACTGCTGTTGTATTTGTTGCTGCAACCGCATTTACTAATTCTTTTCCATTTAACGGTTTTATAATATATTCATTCATCCCTGCCTGTTTTGCCGCCTCTACATCTTTTGAAAAAACTCCGGCAGTCATAGCAATAATCGGAATTGTCTTTGCATCAGCATGATCGGAACTTCTGATTCTTTTTGTTGCCTCATAACCATCCATAACAGGCATCTGTATATCCATCAGTATCGCATCAAAGGTTCCCGCAGGTTTTGTATGATATTGCTCCCATGCTTCCAGTCCGTTAACTGCTTTTGCAATAACAGCCCCTGCTTCGGAAAGCATATATTCTGCAATATCCATATTTAATTCATTATCTTCTACCAATAAAACATGCTTTCCACGTATAGAATTACGTTCAAAACTCTTATTTTCCAAAACTTCCTCATGGTTAATCCGGGGAATACCAAGTTTTTCCGTTATTCTGTCTGCAACCTCTAAAACTTCCTGTATAGCCTGCGTTTCTTTTTTTCTTATATGTTTCAACAATTCTATATCTTCCGCATTTCTTTCTTCCATTTCAAGCATTCCCATAATGGAATTTACGGAAGTCCAGATTTGATAGGAATATTCATATAATTCTCTTTCCGGTTCTTTATCAATAAAGCTATTATCATGTCTCTCAAACGTCAGAACTGCATAAGTCGCAACACCGTCTTTTCTATCACATACGGCATAACGACTTGTCATCCGGATAAAATTTCCGTTCCCCTCCCGATATCGAAAAGGAATTTCCATCTTATCGTTTGTCGAAAGCTTCAATCGCAGATTTTCAACAGAAGCCTCATTACAAATATCCGAAACATCTTCTTCACAGATATTCCCCAAAACAACATATCGTTCCAACATCCGGGAATACACTTCTTCAATCTCATTCTCATGAAAACAGTGCATGACATCCAAAACTTTATCATTTTCCAAATCAATTAAAAGTGCACGGTCACAATTGTTCAACAATCCCTTCATCAACAACTGCATTTTTTTCCCGGGTCGTTTATATGCTCCTGTCACGACTCTGTGGTCCACCGGTCTTTGTGCATTTTCCGGAATAAGCCAGAATTTCCCATTCTGTACCGCTCCATAAATTTTTCCCTCCACACAAAGCTTTCGAACCAGTCTGGAGCTTACGTTCCACTGTTTTGCTATTTGTTCGGGTGTATAATACTGAATTTCTCTTTCGGACACGATTATTTCCTCACATTCAAAAAAACAACTGATTGTTAGAATACATAATTTTTACCACGCGTTCGGAAAATTGTCAATAATTTCCATGATATCTTGCATTCAGAAAAAAAAGCAAAAAGAACATTGGAAATATATTATTTATTTCCAATGTTCCATATTAATTTATTCTTTTTCAGATTTGTATTCCTTATTTCTTTATCCGCTGTTTTTTACATGACTTTGTACCTTTCTCAACGACATAATCGGGAGTATCTCGAAATTATCACATTTGTTTCATCATATAATTAATTTCAGATAAAATAACGCCATAAAAGCGGAAAAATACAACTGCCAACAGAATATAAACCAACACCGTAACGACGATAGAAGCTTTTCTTATTTTTTCATTTACGATTCCATATAAAGAATTCACCACCCGGATATTAGGTTTGGTATCTACATTTGCCATCCTCTCTTTGATTGGTTGCAAATCAACAGTATCAGTAAACTCCAGATCCGAACGCAATTCTTCAAGCTCCTGAAGAATCAACCGGTATTTTCTGATATAGTTTTCACACTGACGAGACTCAGCTGAAAGGACTTCGATGTTCCATTTTTCACAAATCCAGATTCCAAGTCTACTTTGTTTATTAATCTGCATAAGTACAAAACCACGCATGACTTTATACAGACAAAGTGGCAGTGCATATAATAAAAAGGGCATATCTACAAGAACCATAAGACTTCCTAATAAGCCAAAAGCAAATCCGATTTTTGAGAACATCATTCCTCCACTGATTGCAATCAGAATTCCTATTGGAAGTGCCAAAATAATAATCAAAAGTGCCATGCCAAAGGTTTTCACATCCTTCTTTTCATCGTCTTCCCTTTTTTTTGCACTCTGATACTGACTCATAACCTGATAAAGAGCAAAATCCAGCTGCTCTTTATACTTCGCAACCAGATACTGCCCTTCATTTTCAAATTCATATTTTATTTTCGGTTGTTGGTCCCCCACCGGTTCTGCCGCTATGTCCTTTTGATTTTCCTTGTCAATCTTATCTGTTTTTTGTTCCATATTTTGCCATTCCATAGCAATATTTCCACCCATCATTCATGTCTTAAGGCTTCAATCGGGCTCAGTTTTGCAGCGCGCTTTGCGGGATAAATACCAAAGAAAATACCCACGGCCGAAGAAAACAATGTTGCAATTATCACTGTTGCAAGAGAAACTTTCGCATGAAAACCAATTGCAGCACAAATTACAAAAGCTCCCAACGAACCCAAAACAATACCGATAATTCCGCCTAATAAGGTTATGATAGCAGATTCAAACAAAAATTGCATTAAAATGGATTTTGTCCTTGCTCCCAGCGCTTTCCTAATACCAATCTCTCTCGTTCTCTCTGTCACGGATACCAACATGATGTTCATAACACCAATTCCGCCTACCAGCAAAGCAATGGCAGCTACCAATACAATAAATACAGTAATCACATCAATGATACCGGTAATCTGCTCCAGTTCATCACTAAAGCTTTGAACACGTACAACTCCCTGTCCGGTCACCTTATGTCTTGCTTCTAACAACTGCTTGGACTGCTTAGCAATTTCGGAAGCATATTCATTTCCCTCTCCATAGATCATAATCTGATAATAATCACCCAAATTAAATCCAAAGTTCATGTAAAACGTCGTAATCGGCATGTCAAACTCTACCTGATCATATGCTCCCATCATGTTTAACAAAGCGGATGCATTGTCAGCCCGTACACCAACAATCCGCAATTCAAAAGTCTGTCCCCACTGTGAAATTTCAAATGTCTTTCCGATTACATCGGTAGTACCAAACAATGCCATGGCACCGCTTTCCCGAATGACACAGACTTTTGCAGCATTCTCTACATCACTTACGGTAAAATAGGATCCTTTGATAATCGGCTCCGCAGATCCGTACTCAAGGTACTGATTTCCTGCATAGGTATAAGCACGAAAATCCCCTTTTGGTCCAACCGCATCCACATATGCACCTTCATTTCCACTGGCGCCCTTTACATGTGGTATTTTTTCTACCAAAGCATTAATATCACTCTCTGTAAATCCCACCGCTTCATATTCATCATTAGAAGAAGAGTAGATAACAACCTGTCCGTTTCCGATATCATTTAACTGACTGCTGACAGATCCTGACACACCATTACCAACTGAAATAATCATAATAACAGATGAAATGCCGATGATGATACCTAACATTGTCAAAAATGACCGACCCTTATTGCTTTTAATATTTTTAAAAGCCATTTTTATATATTCTGCAAACTGTCCCATAGAAGTCCTCTGTTTTCTTTCCTTTGCACATTTTCATGTCGCATTCGACTATTCTGTTTCGTTATTACCATCTTCCAAAACCATCACTTCCATGCCTTCCACGATGTCACTTGTTACTTCGGAAATGACAACATCTTCATCCGTCACACCGTTTACAATCTCAATTTTTTCATCTGAAGACATGCCTGTAACTACATCTTTTCTTACGACAACACCGTCTTCTACCACATAACAGAACGAGCCCTTAGTGTCATAGTTTACGCAGGAAAAAGGCAGCACACAGGCATCCTTAACGGTATCACACTGGATTTTTACCTTTCCTTCTATACCAATAAAAATCTTATCATCCGGATTGTCAATATGTACATCCACATCAACCGTTGCCGCTCCGTTGGAATTGGTTCCGGCTATTTTACTAAGTTTTGTGACAGTTCCGTCATATGTGGAACCATTTATCGTAATCAGCGCTTTTTGTCCAACTTCAATCTGTTGTAAATCATATTTTGTAACAGCTGCTGAGACTTTCAGTTTGTCAACACTCTGAAGGGTAAATAACTGCGTTCCCTCTGCAAGTGTCTGTCCTTCTACCACACTGACATCGGAAATAATGCCGGTAAAATCTGCGCATATTCCTTTTGCAGCCTTCGTCAGTTCTTTATCGGCATCTTCTTTTTCCATTTCATTGATTTCTTTTAATACCGACTGCTGTTTGCTCTGGCTTGCCAATGCCGGATTTTCTATTTTTTGGGCTTTATATTGCTCTGCCAGTGCTTTATACTCATTCAATTCTTTACTGCAGGTCTGAACCGTACTTTCCAAAGTTGCATAATCGTATTGTGCCTTTTTTTGCTCCAGTTCGGCAAGCTGTGTCTCTCCCTCTGAAATCATCTGGGCAAGCGCTTCGTTTGGCACCTCATTTTCAGCCTGCTGTATTTTATATCCGTCTACCTGTGTTTTCAATGCATCATAAGCACTCGCTATGCTCATGGCCTCATTATAATCACGGGTTGCGCTCTCGAGACATGCAGACCAATGGACAACAAATGCCATGGCATCATCATATCCCTTCACCGCTTTACTGTAATCAGTCTGCTCTTTTTGAATATTTGCAACCGTAGCATCAATTCCATACTTTTCGGCCTGTGCACGAAGGGCATTTTCTTCAGAAACTCTCTGTATATCTTCCAGGTCATAAGTTAAAAGAACATCTCCCTCTTTCACTTCTTCTCCTGCAACGGCATTCATAGATGACACCATTCCTGTAACGGGAGAAAAATATGTTTTTATCTCCTCGCTGGCAACCAGACCGGACACCTCAATCTCACTGGAAATATCCTCTCTAACTACTTTTGCGGTAACTACCGGATAACCAACCGCCCCACCGGATGCTCCTGCTATAATTCCTATAACAACTACCAGAACAACGACAATGGCAACTGCAATCATGATTATTTTCTTTTTACTCTTCATTTATGTAATCCCTTTCCACTTTTCCGTCTTTGATTCGAATAACACGTTTTGCCTGAGCAGCAATCTCATTGTCATGCGTAATCAAAATCACGGTTCTTCCTTCTGCATGAAGCTTTTTTAAGATATCTATAATTTCTTTACTGGATCCCGAGTCCAGATTACCTGTTGGTTCATCCGCAAGAATAACCGGTGGGGCCTGCGCAATGGCTCTGGCAATTGCCACCCTTTGCTGCTGTCCTCCCGACATTTCCGACGGCTTGTGTGTCATGCGCGCTCCCAATCCAACCTTTTCCAATGCCTGAATGGCTAACTCATGCCGCTTTGCCTTGGAAACACCTCTATATAAAAGAGGAAGCTCGACATTTTCAATCGCAGTAAAACTTGGGATCAGATTAAATCCCTGAAAAATAAAACCAATTTCCTGATTGCGGATATCCGATAATTCATCATCCGATAAACAGGAGACATCTCTACCATTTAATATGTAGGTTCCACTACTTGGCACATCCAGACATCCCAGCATATTCATCAATGTCGATTTACCCGAACCTGATTGACCGATAATAGCAACATACTCACCGGCATCAATCGTTAAATTGATATGATCCAGTGCACGAACTTCATTTTCGCCGGGATTGTACACCTTGCACATATCTTTGACCGATATTAATTCACTCATATCTTTTCCTTTTACTTCTTCCTTTTTCCCTTTTATTTCTTCCTTTACTTCTTCCCTGCTTTTGAAACATGGTTTCTTCTTTGCTTAAAAAATACATTCTATCCAAACACAATGTTTCGCTCTGTTTCGTATTATAACATACTACATCTTGTATTTCTTTAATTTTTTATTAAAAATGCCGAAAAATATTTTTCAATTTTTCGGCATTTTTTGTACAATTTGCTGATTTGTTATGACATTCCATTTACTGTTTTGTACTTATAAAGCATTTCCGCATGATTTTGTTCCTCAACCTGTATATCTGCCAGAAGCTTTCTGACATCACTGTTTGCAAAATTAAAGACATTTGTATTGTATTCTCCGGATACCAGTTTTTCCGTTCCGATGCAGTCCGTTGCCAAAAAACAATCTTCCTTTTTCTCTGTTCCGTTTGTCAACTGGTCGTACGTTGCCTTCGGTTCGTAGCACTTACCTTCACAGTCATTACAATCACAGGAAGGTACCTTTCCGGTAAGCACCTGTCCCAAGGAATCGTGATGTCTCTGTTCTTCATCCGCCAATTTTGAAAAAAGATCTCTCAATACCTCATCATGCGCTTCTTTACTGTATCGATTGTATTTATCGATACATGCCTGCTCCTGTGTCTGCAAATCTTTAATTGTTGTAGTTTCTTTTTCTGTTAAGATCACGTTTTTATACCTCCGCTTTTTTCATAATTTTTTACATCTCATAGTATTTTCCATTTTCATTAAACTATGCAGATGCAAATATACATTTTATAACTATTTGTTTTTATTATCCGTTTTATATACATGGTTTATTATCCATTTGTAATATACATAATCCGGCTTTTTAATTACTTGAGTTATTTATTATTTCCATGTGAAAACTTCTCTAACTACTTATCTGTATCTTTTGTTTTTACTTTGACAGCGTTCCCTATTATGCAAGAAAAAATTCATGCCCATTTTGCAAGTCATCTTGCAAACAAGTGTAATAAAACACAAAAACCGCTAAAATTAGCGGTTTTTGTCATTTCGAAAAATTTGTAGTTAAATTAGAATTATATGTTTTTTATCTTATTTTAATGTGCATTTTTGCAAGATAATGTATTATTTTGTAGTCAAACGATTGTTGTTTTATTCGTAGTCAATTTCCAGATGTTATCCACAAGCTTTAATACTCAATTCCTTTTCTAGCGGGGATTCCTTTTGAAAACGGATGTTTTTTCATCTTCATTTCCGTAACATAATCTGCCAAATCCAACAATTCTCTTCCCGGATTTCTACCGGTTATCACTATCTCAAGTGTTTCCGGCTTATTCTTTAAAAATGACAGAACATCCTCTTTATCCAATATTCCCCATGAATACACATAGGTCAACTCATCTAACACCAACAGTCCCACTTCTTCCGGCGATATCGAAAAAAGACTCTGTCTCATATTTTCAAACAGCTTTCGCTGAGAGATACAAAGTGCCTGCTTTTGCTCTTCGTTCATATTATGATAAAATCCCTTTGGCATATCACAATCCGAGAAATACAAAACAAGCGGCATTTCCTTTAATACTGCCACTTCCCCGGATTGATCATCTTTCAGAAACTGTGCAAATAACACGCGTTTTCCATATCCGGCCACACGCATCGCTAATCCAATCGCAGCCGTAGTCTTCCCTTTTCCATCTCCGTGATAAAGATGTATCAAGCCCTTGTCCATTCCCACTCTTAATCCTCTTTTTTACTCATAATTCTCTGATAGCCATAGTTTTGATTTCCGTTACCGTTTCCACCCTGCCTCTTTTGCTCATTCCGGCTTTTTCGCATTTTAATCTTTTGAGACATGACCGGATCTATGAGACACTCTTTTACATCATTCCAATCCATTTCCGTTTTCTGCCTGTTTGCGCATTGTGTATTATCACACATTTCACAGATATTCATACATCCATTTCCACGGTTCGAATTGTTTTCTTCTTCCAACCTTTTTTCTTTGCCGTCCGAACATGAATTTTCACGAACCTTTGTTGTAAATACAACCGTCTTTTGCGGAATCATGACAAACGCTTCATTCAACATCACATCTGTTATTCCAAGCCTTTCAAAAAGTTCAGGTATATCTTTCATTTCTTCCTGATTCAGAAATATCATATCCGATGCTAAAAGCCCGGTATGACAAAGATGTGTTTCATAAAACGTCTGATACGCCATTCTCAGCATTCCCATTCCAAGACAATCCACCATATATGCCAAAAAAAGTTGTTCTTTTTGCTCATACATTTCCATCTTTTCATCAAAAAATCCACCTAATGTCATAACCACAAGCTGTTTCCCCGAAAGAGAAACCTGATACCATACCGTTACATCCTGTCTAACCTGTGATTTTGTACCAAACAGCTCTCTCCAGACCCGTGCAAATTCCGCGCTGTCCGTTTCTTCCATGTGTCCATCCTGCATGATATTCAGATAATCCTTATAATCCACATTTACCTGATAGTGGTAATGTCCCTGGCAAATCCACAACAAACGTTTCCACGAATCAATCAGTGCAGACAAAGAAAAAGCCGCATTTGCCGGGCTTGAAGACGGCAAAACAACGGCTTTTATGTGCAAATCCGGTTCGATATACTTTTTATAATACTTTTCCGCTGTTTTACCGTTTACGTAGATGTATTGAATCCGGGATTTTCGAATAATTCCCGATATATCTGCCGTCACAACATTTTTTATACTGCTATCCGATGAGCCTTTGATATCACACTCATATATCACATCCCACAACGCGATGTGATGCGAAAGAAGCATATCTTTCTTTTGCGTGATATCGCCAGGCTCCTTACAGCCGATAACGGCAGATAAAACCTTCCAGAAACGATTTTGCGGATGTCCGTAGTAAAATCCGTTTTCACGCGATTTTACGGATGGCAGACTACCCAATATTAAAATCTCCGATTTTTCATCAAAAACAGGCTCAAAGGGCTGTACAACATGTGTATATTCTGCCATCACAAAACCTCATCTAAAATATGTTTAAAATTCCAACGGATCTTAAGAACAAAATAAATAACAAAATGGGGGCAATATATTTCATCATTACAATGTATAACTTTTCACGGCTAAATTTTTCACCGTTCTTTTCTGCCTCATCAATAATAAACTGCGGTTTTTTCACCCATCCGATCAGGATACAGGTTCCAATGGAAATCAAAGGCATGAAAACATTGTTACTGATATAATCCATAATATCTAACACCTGTGCAACCGCGCCATTTGGAAGTGTCACCTCAAAATAGAGCTTATTATAACCAAGACAAACGATCACAGCAAAGAACAAAGCAATAAAAGTCTCTAACAAAGTGGCTTTTAAACGATTCAGATGGAACTGATCCATGAAACTTGATACAACCGCTTCCAAAATCGAGATAGCACTTGTAATCGCCGCAAATAAAACCATGGCAAAAAACAAAGCTCCAACCACATTGCCGACAGCTCCCATCTGCGCAAAAACCTTGGGCAGGGAAACAAACATAAGACTCGGTCCGGATGCTTCCATTCCCTCTCTTCCCATAAAAGTAAATACCGCAGGAATAATCATAACACCTGCCAAAATAGCCACTCCGGTATCGAAAATTTCAATCTGGTTGATGGATTTTACCAGATTTGCTTCATCCTTTACATAAGAGCCATATGCAACCATAATTCCCATGGCAACACTCAGGCTAAAGAATAATTGTCCCATTGCATCCACCATGACCGTAAAGAACTTTCCAAAAGTCAAGCCTGACAGATCAGGAATTAAATATATTTTCAAGCCCTGCAAACCGGTCCGAACCGCTCCGTCATCACCGGTATAGCTGATGGTTAAAGAAAAAATAGCGATGCCGATTACTAAAACAATCAGGATTGGCATGATAATCTTGGAAGAAGATTCAATTCCTTTATTCACTCCCATGATAATAATACCGGATACCAATGCCAGAAAAATCACCATATAAACAATGGGTGAAACCTCAGATGTGATAAAACCGGTAAAATATCCATCTTCAGCTGCTTTTAATCCGTCTCCTGTTAAAAAAGCAACAAAATATTTTATTACCCAGCCTCCGATCGTACAATAATACGGCATAATAATAGCCGGTATCAGACAACCAAGGATTCCCAGAAATCCAAACCTTTTGTCAACCATACGATATGCAGTAAGTGGCCCCTGTTTAGTATTACGTCCGATGGCAATATCCGTTGTCAAAAGCGAGAAACCAAAAGTCAGCGCCAAAAAAATATAGACAACTAAAAACAGTCCTCCGCCATCTTTTGCCGCTAAATACGGAAACCTCCAGATATTTCCTAAACCTACCGCACTTCCGGCCGCTGCAAGCACAAAACCCAGAGAACCGGAAAATGCATGTCTTTGTGTTTTTTTCTCCATAAAAATCTCCCTTAACAAATTAATCATATACGCTATCTATTATCTTTTATTTTGAATACTTTTTCAACACTTCTTTTTATATCATATCATTTCACGTCTTTTTAATCCCTTTTCGGATTTGTGTTCCCATTATATATCTTTGTCGCCGACTTTTACGAGGTTTCGTGTCTTTCTTAGCAAAACTCTTTTATGCACAACATCTTTCTTTACATACATAGAATCTTTCTTTACATACATAGAATATTCATTTGCATTTTATGCACAAATCTACTAAACTATTTGTGGAGTAAAACGAATACTTCCGCTCATTTTGAATTTTCACAATGAAGATACCAGAGTCAAAAGTGCGTAGCAATCCGTTGATATCATGAGGCAAATTCAAACCGTTGTATTGTTTTGCAATTCTTGCAATCTAAATAAAAATACCAGGAAAGGATGTATCAGACATGAGTCAGGAAAAAGTTGATCAATATAAGAAGGAAAAGAAAAACCGTAAGGCCAATATCAAAAAAGCAAAGCGTCGTAAACTGATGTGGAAAATATTTGGTCCCATCTTGGCACTTCTTGTCATCGCTTTAATCGGTGCCGGTATCTATTTCATTCCCCAGTGGACCAATAACAAGGCACAGGAAGCACAGTCCGATGAAATCGATTATGAACAGTTAATGGAATTACTTAATCAAAGTAGCGATTCTCAAAGTAGCAATTCCACTGTTGAAACAGAAAATTCCGGCAGTGATTCCGTTGCAGAAGAGGATGAAACCGATAATGCATCAGAAACAAATACAGATGCTTCAGAATCTTCCTCAGATAACGGATCTACAACAATTGAAGCAGAATAAACAATTTCATAAAATTAAATCAAAATTTAATTTTATAAGATAATGTGCAATAGAATTAAAAATTCACTTATTTTATCACGGATTAATGATTGACAAATTCAACTATGCAAACACACATCCGAAAATAAAATAACAAAAAAGGAGCAAATTCATTGCTCCTTTTTTTCGTAACATTTGTTTGCCAACGAAATCATACACAAGATATGTTCTACATATTTTATTCTGTAATCACTTTCATAAACATATCTTTGGATACGCCACAAATCGGGCAACACCAGTCATCCGGAATATCTTCAAAAGCTGTACCGGGAGCAATACCATGCTCGGGATCTCCTTTCTCAGGATCATAAGTGTAACCACAGGGATTGCAAAAATACTTATCCATCGTTAATCCTCCTTTTTCTTTTGCATACAATTGGCAAAATCTGCCTTCTGATATAACAATTTTATTCTTATTAGGATTTCATGCCAACAGTCGTTCTTGCGTTAAACAATACTGTTGTTCTTTCATTAATCAATACTGTTCTATCTTTGCATTTGCATAATATTGCCATCATCTGCATTATTTCGTTTTGCTATTTTTACATAAAATACTGTACACCTGATTCGAAAATCTTCATATCCTGCTCACCATAGATATTGATTGCCACGGCATCATCCCGTCTTTCGGAGTGCGCCATCTTTCCAAGGCAGCGTCCGTCAGGAGATGTAATACCCTCGATGGCAGCATAAGAACCATTGACATTCCATTCTTCATCCATGGAAACATTGCCGTTAAAGTCAGCATACTGGGTGGCAACCTGTCCGTTTGCAAACAGCTTATCAATCCATTCCTTTGGTGCAACAAATCGTCCTTCCCCGTGTGATGCGGGATTCACATATGTCTTTCCAAGTTCAGCAAGTTGCAGCCATGGTGATTTATTGGTCACAACCTTGGTATATACCATCTTGGAGATATGTCTGTTGATCGTATTAAAGGTCAAAGTAGGAGAATCTTCTTTCTGACCCACAATTTCGCCATAAGGAACCAGCCCAAGTTTAATCAGTGCCTGGAAACCATTACAGATACCCAATGCCAATCCATCTCTTTCATTTAAGAGTTTCATGACAGCTTCCTTGATCTTAGCATTCTGAAATGCGGTAGCAAAGAATTTCGCACTTCCGTCCGGTTCATCACCGGCTGAGAAACCACCCGGGAACATAATAATCTGTGCCTGGCTAATTGCTTTTTCAAATTCATCCACAGATTCTCTGATATCTTCTGCGCTTAAATTGCGGAAGACTTTGGTTACAACATTGGCACCCGCTCTTTCAAATGCCTTTGTACTGTCATATTCGCAGTTCGTACCGGGGAATAACGGAATAAATACCGTCGGTTTTGCGACCTTGTTTTTGCAGATATAAATATCTTTTGTATCGTATACTTTTACCTCTATCGGATCGGTATCCTTTACTGCCTTGGTAGGGAATACTTTTTCCAGTTTCTTTTTCCATGCATCCAGTGCTTCTGATTCACTGACGGTTGTATCGCCGAATTTAAATCCATCTTCTACAACGGTTCCGACAACTTCATATACAACACCGGCTTTTTCTACAAAGCCCATCATATTGGCCGGTACTTCTAATAAAAAGTTTCCAAGTTCATTTGTAAACAGTCCGTCATTTTCTACCAAACCATCAAATCTGACACCAAATCCGTTACCAAATGCCATCTTGGCTGCAGCGGCTGCAATACCCTTTGAATCGAGTACATAAGCGGATACAACTGCTTTGTCCCGGATGAGCCCGGCAACTTTTTCGTAGGTTTCTGCAACTTTTTTGTAAACCGGTAAATCATATTCGTCCTTTGCAAGACGGACAACCACCAGTTTATTACCGGATTTCTTTAATTCCGGCGTAATAATTTCCGGATATTTTGCGGTATCAACTGCAAATGACACAAGTGTCGGAGGTACATCAATATCGTTGAAGGTTCCTGACATACTGTCTTTTCCACCAATACTCGGCAGTCCGTATCCGATTTGTGCATCAAACGCACCAAGTAAAGCGGCAAACGGCTGACTCCAGCGATGTTTGTCCTCGGTCATTCTGCGGAAATATTCCTGGAATGTAAAACGTACTTTTTTATAATCACCACCGGCAGCCACAATCTTGCTTAAAGATTCGGTTACAGCATAAACAGCTCCGTGATACGGGCTCCAGGTAGAAAGGTAAGGATCAAAACCATAGCTCATCATGGTAACAGTCTCGGTCTTTCCTTTTAATACCGGTAATTTAGCCACCATGGTCTGTGTCTCGGTCAGCTGATACTTTCCACCATAAGGCATATAAACACTACCGGCACCGATGGATGCGTCAAACATTTCGACAAGCCCCTTCTGGCTGCAGACATTTAAGTCATTTAATGTACGCAAGAATGCTGTTCTCACATCGCCTGCTTCAACAGCTTCCTCAACATCTTTAATCGCATATTGTTTAAAGTAATTATCTTCTTCTGCCGGAACATCAATGGCAACATCTGCTTCCTGATGTGCTCCGTTCGTATCTAAGAACGAACGGGCAATATCGACGATTTTCTTGCCTCTCCATTCAAGAACCAATCTGGGCTCTTTAGTCACAACAGCAACCTCAACCGCCTCTAAGTTTTCTTCTGCGGCATAGCCTAAAAATTCCTGTACATCTTTGGGATCTACGACAACTGCCATACGTTCCTGTGATTCGGAAATTGCAAGTTCCGTTCCGTCAAGACCTGCATATTTCTTGGGTACTTTATCAAGATCAACAATCAGTCCGGGAGCTAATTCACCGATAGCAACCGATACACCGCCGGCACCAAAGTCATTACATTTTTTAATCAGCTTTGAAACTTCCGCTCTGCGGAACAGTCTCTGGATTTTACGTTCAGTAGGCGCATTTCCTTTCTGAACCTCTGCGCCACAGGTCTCGATAGAGCTTTCGGTATGAACCTTAGAAGATCCGGTAGCACCGCCACAGCCGTCACGTCCGGTACGACCGCCTAAAAGAATGATGATATCGCCCGGATCGGAATTTTCACGAATAACATTTTTACGGGGTGCGGCACCCATAACGGCACCAATTTCCATACGTTTTGCCACATAATTGGGATGATACAGCTCTTTTACATATCCCGTAGCAAGACCAATCTGGTTACCATAGGAAGAATAACCGCTTGCAGCTCCTGTTACCAGTTTCTTTTGTGACAATTTTCCTTTTAAAGTATCTTTGATCGGAACTGTGGGATCTGCAGCACCGGTGATACGCATTGCCTGATACACATATCCACGTCCGGAAAGCGGATCTCTTATAGCACCGCCAAGACATGTTGCAGCACCACCGAAAGGCTCGATTTCCGTAGGATGATTGTGTGTTTCATTTTTGAAGAATACCAGCCACTCTTCGGTCTGACCATCGATTTCAACCGGAACAACAACTGAGCAGGCATTAATTTCATCGGATACTTCCATATCCTGAAGCTTCCCTTCTGCTCTTAATTTTTTCATTGCCATCAATGCAAGATCCATCAGGCAGACAAATTTATCATCCCTGCCCTGATACATTTCATGATGTGCATCCAGATATGCATGATATGATTTTTCAATCGGAGCTTTATAATAACCATCAGCAATCTCCACATTTTTCAATTCCGTAGAAAATGTGGTATGACGGCAGTGATCAGACCAGTATGTATCCAGAACGCGGATTTCTGTCATAGTCGGATCTCTGTGCTCGTCCTTTTGATAATAATTCTGAATATGAAGGAAATCTTTAAACGTCATGGCAAGACCAAGCGAATCGTAAAGCGCTTTCAAATCTGCCTCTGCCATATCTTTAAAACCATCAAATACGATAACATCTGCCGGTTCCTCGTATTCGGCAATCAAAGTATCCGGTTTTACCATATCGGTCTCACGTGAATCCACCGGATTGATACAGTAAGCTTTGATTTCAGCAAATTCTTCATCTGAAATCTCTCCGGATAATAAATAGGTAACAGCAGTCCGGATAACCGGTTCTTCATCTTCTTTTAAGAATTTCACACACTGCATGGCCGAATCGGCTCTCTGGTCGAACTGTCCCGGCAGGTATTCAACACTGAATGTTCTCTCATCGGGTTTTACCTCGATATTTTCATGATAAAGAATATCAACCGGCGGCTCCGAAAAAACAGTCTTGCATGCTCTTTCAAATACCTCATCCGAAAGATTTTCAACATCATACCGAATGAATACTCTGACCTGTTTTAGTCCATCCACTCCCAGATAGCTCTTTAAGTCCTCGTACAGCTCTGTGGCTTTCACTGCAAAAGCAGCTTTCTTTTCTACGTAAATACGTTTTACATTTGCCATGTTTGTCGTTTCCTCCATAGTTAATCTATTAAACATTTCCTATCTTGTTTAAACACTATTTTTATTATACAAGATTCAGCTTTTTTTTCAATAAAGGGAAAGCGATTTTTCAGAAATACAATATGAATTATTGGTTTACAAAAGATTTATGTGCAATTACATTTTGTAGTGTTATGAAATGCTATTTTTCAATGATTTTTGTTGGTTTACAGATAATCTTGCAGATTTTTACGACTTATGTGTACCAAATATTGTTGTTTGTTGTGTTATTTAATACAATATATTGATTTTCTTTTTATGACAGAAATATCAAATCATATATCACTTTCTGTCAATTATTTCAATAATTTTGATTTTTTTATTTTTATTACAACTGTATTTTATTTATGAGATTTTGGTTTAGAAAATATGATGACGATTATGTCAATTGATTTTATATAACAATAATAGGCATGTGCAGTTTACATAACGCGCTATATACATTGACTATTTTGTCTATATCTTGTATTTCTTTTTTCATAACACCACAAATTATATATTTTCTTTTGTTATGTAACCCATTGTTATGTAAACTTTTGTGGTTAAAATATGCATATATTTTTTCAAACAAGTCGCCATATCAAATTGAAAACACAAACTAAAGCGCGAATAAACAGAAAATCCCGATTTAAAACAGGGAGAATAGAAATCTGGAAGAGAACAAAAATAGAATAATAAAAATAAAAGGAAACTATAGAAACAATAAAAAGTCAGAAAAAATCTATAAAAAAGCAGGACGAAAGACATATAGAAAAAAGACTATTATAAAACAAAGAAGATAATCTTAGAAAAGCCAAAAAGCCATTTTAAAACAAGGAGATATACATAGAAAAGCTAAAAAAGCCATTTTAAAACAAGGAGATGAACATAGAAAAGATAATAAAAACAAGCCCGGTAAAAGAGCTTGTTTTCATTACTTATACTATTCATGATGATTAATTTTCACTCTTTATTATTACATCCGAATCATATCGCGACTGATATCGGAAATTTGGCGAGCACCACACATATACATGGTATCGACAAGTTCTGCTTTCAACTTGTCAAAATAGCATTCCATGCCCTCCTGTCCCCCTCCATAATAGGAAATCAGAACCGGACGACAGATCATGCATAAATCCGCTCCCAATGCATAGGCCTTGAACATATCGATGCCGGAACGAATACCACCGTCCACGATAATTGTTGCCCGCCCGGATACCGCATCTGCAATTTCTGAAAGTACCTCTGCTGTTGCAGGAGTATCGGAAAGTACTCTTCCACCGTGGTTTGACACAATGATGGCATCTGCACCTGCATCAATCGCTTTTAAGGCGCTTTTTGCCGTCATAATCCCCTTTACAATAAACGGAACCTTCGCTTCCTCTTTTAAGGCGCGTAGCTGTTCAACCGATTTCGTTCCACCGGAACCGTGACATTCTTTCAGATGTGGCAAACCTGCACTATCTACCACAACCGTAATGGCAAGCGGCGACTGTTTTTCATGGCATCGAGTCATCTGCTTGATGATATTTTCATCTGCTTCCGGATTGATAACCGGAATCCCATTATTACCATGTGAAATCCTGGACTGAATTGCACTATTATGTACGCTTTCCTCTAATCCGGTACTGTAAAAATGCAAAATTCCTCTGCTTTCACAGGCCGCCATACACTTTTCATTAAAATCCCGGACGTCGTCTTCCGAGTTATACTGAAGCCTTATAGAGCCAATTGGTGCAGATACCAGTGGAAATGCCAACTCTCTTCCGAACAGGCTCGTAGACGTGTCTATTGCCGTATTTTCCACGATGGTATCCATATTCAATTTTATCTTATGCCAGGCTTCGTAATTATCATTTGCACCATTTCCGGGGCCCTTTGAGCCCGGTCCGGGCAATGTGTTTTTACAAGCCAATCCATTACAAACCGGACACACCTTACATTTGGGACCGATCTTCTTTTTTGCATTTTCTAATACTTCTGTATAATTCATATTAAATCCATTCTGTATACGTTTACAATTGCAATGTATAGTCCGATGTATACACGATTACAATACACTACTTAAAAACTGCTGTGCTTTTTCTGTCTTGGGATGCTCAAACAATTCTTCCGGCGTTCCTTCTTCCAAAATCACACCATCATACATGAAAACCACACGATCTGCCACTTCTTTTGCAAAACCCATCTCGTGTGTCACACAAATCATGGTCATACCCTGTTTTGCAAGATCCTTCATAACATTTAATACTTCTCCTACAAGTTCCGGATCGAGTGCGGATGTAGGCTCATCAAAAAGCATGATTTTCGGTTCCATGGCAAGTGCTCTTGCAATGGCCACACGCTGTTGCTGTCCTCCAGAAAGATTATTGGGATAGGCATTCGCTTTCTCGGATAAACCAACCTTTTCAAGCAGTTCCAAAGCTCTTTTGTCAGCTTCTTCTTCGCTGATATTTTTCACTTTCATAGGAGAAATTTTTACATTATCCTTTACCGTTAAATGTGGGAACAAATTGAAACGCTGGAATACCATACCCATTTCGAGTAAGAGTGCTTTATGCTTTTCTTTGCTCATGCCGTCAATCACTTTCCCATTTTCGGCTTGAACAAATAATTCATCCTCAATATAAATCTTTCCGGATGTAATTGTCTCTAATGTATTTAAGGAACGTAAAAATGTAGACTTACCGGCACCGGAAGGACCGATAATGACAATTACCTCCCCCTGTTCCACCGTCAGGTTCACATCTTTTAATACTTCTAAATCTCCAAAATTTTTGCAAAGGTCCACTGTTTTAATATATGACATATCTGACTCCTCCTATTCATATACGGAATACTTCTTCTCAAGTCTGTTAAAGATGAATGAGAATACGGCTGTAATAACCAGATAAATAATCATGGCCGGTATATAAACCAGTGCCGTTGCAGATGAAGACGAAATTGCACGGGTTACTTTTGTCAAATCGGACAAACCGATAATGGCAACCAATGAAACATCTTTTAAGACCATAATAAATTCATTACCAACCGGTGGAATCAGGCGACGGACAGTCTGTGGAATAATAATATACCGCATAGTCTGTCCATAGGTCATGCCAAGTGCTTTGGCAGCTTCGTACTGACCTTTGTCGATAGACTGAATTCCGGCTCTGATATTTTCAGCAAGATATGCAGCTGAATTCAGTGTATATGCAATCATGGCTGCAACAAATGCACTTTTGATGGTCAGTGCCGGATTAAACTGTGGTAAACCGAAATAAATAAAATAAATCTGCATCAATAAAGGAGTGCCTCTGAAAAAGAAGATATAGGCACTGCACGGTTTATTGATTAACGGATTTTTAGCCATTTTTCCCAATGCCAGAAAAAGACTTAAAACAAGACCGATGGCGACAGATAAAATCGTAATCAATATCGTCATCTTAGTACCGTTTAACAGCTGCGGCATCCAGGTAATGATTTTGTTTAATGCATCCACGTTTGTTCCTCCTAAAGTAACGTTTATTATTGAACCTATATATTTTATAAAACAAATTTTCCTATACGTCAAATAATGTTTTGTATAAATAAACTCCCTATCTGTCAATATTATCAGATAGGGAGTTTGATTCATTTTGTATCGGCTGATATTATCTAAAATAATCTCGCCGCACACTCTGTATTATTCCATATCAGCTGTAATATCGCTTCCGAAATACTTTGTTGCAATTTCACCAAGCTTTCCGCTTGCTTTTAAAGCATCCAGAGCCTCTTCCATTGCGTTCTTTAAATCATCGTTGCCTTTTTTAAAGCACATAACGATGGGTTCTGCATCGGGTGCCTGCCATACAGTCTTGTAGTTGTTCGCTTCATCTCCAAGATAGTAAGATGCTACAACGGCATCTGTACATACAGCATCAACACGGCCTGCTTTGATTTCATCAAATGCATTGATAACCTTTTCATACTGTCTTAAATCTGTATCCACACCTGCAGCAATCTGATCCTGCATAATGTAATCTGCAGTTGTTTCCATCTGAACTGCAACGGATTTGCCTGCAAGATCAGCTACATCTGCGATTTCAGAATCGTTGGGAACAACTAAAACGGGAGCATTTGCAACATAAGGTTTTGACAATAAGTATTCTTCGTCACGACCTTCTGTCCAGCTTACACATGACATAATAACATCATATTTGTCTGTATCAACACCGGCAAAAATACCATCCCATGCAGTATCAACGATTTCTAATTCCAAGCCCATCTCATCTGCAAGAGCCTGTGCTAATTCCATATCAAAACCGATTGGTGTGGCACCGTCTTCATCAAAGTATTCCATCGGAGGGTAACCAATTTCAGCACCAACCAATAATTTTCCGGGCTGTAATGTTAATGAGGTCTCTTCTGCAGCCTCTGCTGTTTCGGAACTACCGGCTTCGGTTGTTTCCTCAGTTGTTTCTGTTGTTTCTTCAGCAGGCTGTGCAGAACCGCATGCTGTCAAAGAAGCAACTACCATAGTACCTGCAAGAACACAGGCAAGTAATTTTTTCATCATAATAATTCTCCTCTCGTCGCTATAACAAAAAATATGGACAATGTATCTGTTTCTGACATCATTGTCCATAGGTATAGTATCATTCCATGTTTGATTTGTCAAATCTAATTGATTGCTTTTTAATATGCTTTTTAAATCATTTTATAAACCATTTTAATATCATCCAAATACTTGCATTTTAAATCAACGTACGTTTTCAATCATTTTCCATATCATTTCTTTCATGCAGCCAATTATACAGGCAACTTGTTTGGATTACTATTTATTTTGCCAGGCGATACAGCTCTGAATAAAAGCCTCCGCGCTCCAACAGACTTTTATGATCTCCCTGCTCAATGATATTTCCGTCTTTCATAACCAATATAATATCAGCCTCTTTAATTGTGGAAAGGCGGTGTGCGACAATAAAAGTTGTTTTTCCTTTCATCAGTTTTGCAAAAGCATTTTGGATTTTCAATTCCGTACGTGTATCAATGGAGGAAGTTGCTTCATCCAAAATCAGCATCGGTGGCAGTGCCAACATAACTCTGGCAATACATAACAGCTGTTTTTGTCCTTGACTTAAGGAACCACCATCTTCTCCGATTACCGTATCATAACCGTTTGGAAGCCTTTTGATAAAGCTGTGTGCATGCGATGCTTTGGCAGCCTCGATGACTTCCTCTAAAGTTGCGTCCGGCTTACCCATACTGATATTTTCAAAAATCGTACCGGACTTCAACCAGGTTTCCTGCAAAACCATACCATACGAAGCCCGTAAACTATCCCTGGTAATATGGCGGATATCCTCTCCCATTACCTTAATACTACCTTCCTTTACATCATAAAAGCGCATCAGCAAGTTGATAATGGTTGTTTTCCCGCATCCCGTAGGGCCGACAATCGCGACACGTTGTCCCGGCTTAACACATAAATTAAAGTCCTCAATCAATTTCTGCTCTTCATGATAAGAGAAGCTGACATCTTCCAAAGATACTTCTCCATCATCATAATGCAGGACCACGGCGTCCTCATCATCCGGAATTTGCGGATCTTCTTCGATTAATTCAAAAATTCTTGCCGCACAGGCAATGGCATTCTGAAGTTCCGTAACCACACCGGATATTTCATTGAAAGGTTTGGTGTACTGGTTTGCATAGCTTAAAAAAGCAGATAACTGACCAATACTCATATATCCTGAAATAACTGCAAAAGCGCCGCTTACGCCCACGCCGGTATACACCAGACTGTTTACAAACCGCGTACAGGGATTTGTCAGGGATGAAAAAAAGGTTGCCTTTAAAGAACAGGCTTCCAGCCGGTCATTGATTTGAGCAAACTTCTCAGATACATCATCCTGCTTTGAAAAAACCTGAACAACTTTCTGATTTCCGATCATCTCATCAATTAGGGCAGTCTGTTCTCCTCTCGTCTCTGACTGCAGTTTGAACATTGAATAGGTTTTTCTGGCAATATAGCTTGCCACAAAAAGTGACACAGGTGTTATAATGATTACCACCAGTGCTACAATCAGATTTACGGAAAGCATAAAATACAACGTTCCACAGATCGTCAATACCCCCGAAAACAATTGTGTAAATCCCATCAACAGACCATCCGCAAACTGATCCACATCAGCAATGACTTTGCTGACAATTTCTCCGGTGGGATGATTGTCCGCATATTTTAAAGGGAGAATCTGAATTTTGTCAAAAGCGGCTTTACGAATATCTCTGACCACCAGATACGTCATACGGTTATTGCAAAGACTCATAAGCCACTGCGATGCTGCTGTCAATAAAATAACTGTTCCCATACTTTTTAACAAAACAAACAGCATTTCAAAATTTACCATTCCCTGTTCTATCATCTGATCGACAGCACGGCCGGTCAAAATCGGCAGATACAGAGTTCCTGCCACAGTCAAAAATGCCAGCAGAAGAGAGGCAATCAAATAAAACCAATATTTTTGAATATATTTAAAAACTTTTTTCAGTGTATTTTTATGGCTCATGTGACTCCACCTCCTCTTTATACTGAGAATCGTAGATTTCACGATATACTTCGCATTCCTTTAACAAGGCTTCATGTTTACCGATACCAACAATTTCTCCATCATCCAGTACAATAATCTGATCGGCATTCTGAATGGAAACAGTTCTCTGGGATACCAAAAAGACCGTCGGATGATAGGATAATTTTAACAGACCATCTCTGAGCGCCGCATCAGTAGCATAGTCTAAGGCACTACAACTATCATCCAAAATCAGGATTTCAGGTCTACGCACCAATGCTCTTGCAATCGTTAACCTTTGTCGCTGACCTCCGGAAAGATTCCGTCCGCCCTGTTCTACCGGCGTATCCAGCCCCTCTTCTTTTTTTTCAATAAATTCTTTTGCCTGTGCAACCAAAATAGCTTCTTCTATGGCATCATCCGATTCATCCGTTTTTCCGAAACAGATGTTATCCTTGATTGTACCTTTAAATAATGCTGTCTTTTGCGGTACGTAACCAATCATTTTACGAAGCTCGTCCAAATCATAGTCTTTGACATTCTTGCCCTTGACCATGACACTTCCTTTTGTGACATCATATAATCTCGGGATTAACTGTACCAACGTAGATTTTCCCGAACCGGTTCCACCGATAATACCGATAGTCTGTCCTTTTTCCACCGAAAAATTCAAATTGCTCAAAGCTTCCTCGGAAGCCTGCGTATAAGCAAAGGAAACATTACGAAATTGAATAAACGCATCTTTTGATACCGCTGATTTCGCGCAACATGTGTCCTGTATGTTTTTTTTATCATCTGACACTTTTATCGTTTTTGTTACTTTTACTTTGCCACTACTGCATACGGCTGCTCCAACATCATAATGATCTGCATTTTCTCCCATTCCTTCTTCAATTTCCATAATATTCTCAATACGGGATGCGCAAGCCATGGCTTTAGTCAATGTCACAATCAGATTCGCCAGTTTAACAAGCTCTACCAGTATCTGAGACATATAATTTACAAGTGAAACTACATCTCCCTGTTTGATGTCACCAATATCAACCCTGAATGCACCGGTATATAACAAAGCAACAAGCGCAAGATTGATAATAACATAGGTCAATGGATTTAAAAGTGCCGATACACGCCCTGCCATTAGCTGTATTTTGGTCAATGCAGCATTTTTTTCATCAAACTCCTGTATTTCATCCTTTTCCTTTCGAAAAGCACGTATTACACGAATGCCATTTAAATTTTCACGCATAGCCATTGTAACCTTATCAAGCTGCCCCTGCACTTTTTTGTACAATGGAATATTTGCAAAAACAATACCAAAAACAACAATGGATAAAATAGGAATAGCAACTGCAAAAACAAGTGCTGCCTTGACATCCACATAAAATGCCATAATAACTGCCCCGATTACAATAAATGGAGAACGTAAAAACAGCCTTAAAAACATGTTTACGCCATTCTGAACCTGATTGATATCACTCGTCATTCGCGTAATCAGCGTTGACGTCCCCACTGTATCCAGTTTTTCATAGCTGAATGCCTGAATATGAGTAAACATTGCATAGCGAAGCTTTGCGGCAAATCCGGTTGCAGCTTTTGCCGAAAAGTACTGGGCGGTAACGGAACAAATCAGTCCCACGACGCCAAGCGCAACAAGTACACCACCCATGGACAAAATATAGGTTTTATCCATGTTGTCAATACCGACATTAATTATAGCCCCAATGACAAGAGGCACCAATAACTCAAACGATGCCTCAAGCATCTTGAATACCGGTGCCAATATACTTTCTTTTTTATATTGTTTCAGATACTTTAACAGGCCTTTCATTGTATAACAGATCCTCCTTTTCGGGATTTAATCCATTTCCCGATAATCAAAAAGATAATATATCCCAACAAACCGCCGAAAGTATTTAAAATGATATCGTCTACATCAAAAATGCCAAAATGGGTAACCAACTGAAACAGTTCAATCAATAAAGAGTACACTCCGCAGAATAAAACCGGCAGACCATACTTTTTATAATTCGGCAGAGCTGCACAAAATAGTATGCCCAATGGAATAAACAGACATACATTTCCAATCAGATTTCCGAAACCATTAATCCGTTTGAAATAGCGTATGTACAAAATAATACTGCGAAACGGTTTAAAATTCGCCTTTTCTATTCCAATTAACAATCCCTCTTTTACAGTTAATAATCCCCATTCATCCATAATATCCCGTAAAACAGAATATGGATATTTTAACACAATAAACCGAATTAGCAGAATGAGATAGACGATTAGAACAACCCGGAACATGGTAACCCATGCTTTTTTTGATTTTTCCATTCTCGTACCACCTGTTATATATTTTCTATCATTTATTTGTCCCCATGATACCCTAATGGGACTCCGATTGCCCTATGTTGTTCCCAGCAAAGATTCAATATATTCATAAATTTCTTCCCGTCCCTGTTTGCTCAATGCCGAATAAGGCAAAATCGTACTTTCCGGCCCCATCGACAGGGTGGTTTTAATCAATTTAATTTGTTTTGCAACCTGGGAGCGTTTGATTTTATCTAATTTTGTTGCGATAATAACCGGCATAAATCCTTGTTCCACAATCCATTGATACATTTGCACATCATTTGCAGAAGGCTCATGCCGAATATCAATCAGTAAAAAAACAGCTTTTAACTGCTTGGAATTATGCAGATACCGTTCAATCATCTTGCCCCATTTTGCCTTCACTTCCACTGAGGCATTGGCATAACCATATCCCGGTAAATCCACAAAATACAATTCATTATTTATATTGTAAAAATTAATGGTCTGGGTTTTCCCCGGCTGTGCCGAAGTCCGTGCATAATTCTTACGGTTCATAAGTCCGTTAATAAGCGAAGATTTTCCGACATTACTTTTTCCCGCAAATGCAATTTCCGGCAAACTATTTTCCGGAAGTGTACTCGTAATCCCACAGACCGTCTCCAAATTCACACTTTTTATAACCATAATGTACCCTTTTCTAATCAGTTTTCATTTTTCCCTTTACGCTCTGGAAAGATATTTTGTTTCCAGTTCATGACTAACGTTGATAAGTTTATCTAAATATTCCGAATGCAGTTTATTTATGCCCGTACGCACGCGGCGCATAAAAGACATCCTGTCTTGATGCGCCTTTTGCGACATCCATGTCGCAAAGTGCTGATAGTCTCTCGGAATATTAAGATAAACTAATCAACATCGTCCAAATGAACCGTAAACAAAATATCTTTCCGCCGCTCGTAAATCGGACATGGATGTCCGGGTGCACCGATGCGTCCGTTTAGACAGACCGGATACGAAATCTTTAGATGTACTTATACATCGGAGCCTAAACGCGAAAGAATACTGTTTTCATGAAACGTCCGCCCCCAACATTCCCAAAGCATTCCAACATAAGCATACAGAAAGTAATACGCCGCCTCTCGGCGACGTTTATTTACTTACGGTAGGTAATCTTTGGTTCTGATTCTCCTAATACCGCTGCTTTTGTAATAATGCAGGATGAAATCGTATCATCGGAAGGAATTTTAAACATGATATCCACCATAATACGTTCAATGATAGAACGAAGTCCGCGCGCACCGGTTTTACGTTCCATTGCAAGCTTAGCAATACATCGTACTGCATCTTCCTCAAAAATCAACTCTACTTCATCCATTTCAAATAATTTCTGATACTGCTTGATTAATGCATTTTTAGGCTCTGTCAGAATACGAACCAGAGCATCTTCATCAAGGCCTTCCAGAGAAACGGAAATCGGTACACGACCTACAAATTCGGGAATTAAACCAAATTTCACTAAATCCTGAGCTGTCACTTCTTTGAATAATTCATCCAGTTCCCGACTTGATTTACTAACAATCTGAGCATTAAATCCAATTGATTTACGATCCAGCCTGGCTTCTACTATCTTTTCCAATCCATCAAATGCACCAGCGCATATAAATAAAATATTTGACGTATCAATCTGGAGCATTTCCTGATGTGGATGTTTTCTTCCTCCCTGGGGAGGAACATTTGCAACAGTTCCTTCAATTATCTTTAATAAAGCCTGTTGAACTCCTTCTCCGGAAACATCACGTGTAATTGAGACATTTTCACCTTTTTTGGTAATCTTATCAATTTCGTCAATATAAACAATTCCGTATTGAGCCTTCTCAATATCATAATCAGCAGCCTGAATTAATTTTAACAGAATATTTTCAACATCTTCACCAACATATCCGGCCTCTGTCAATGTCGTAGCATCTGCGATGGCGAAAGGAACATTGATAATCTTCGCTAAAGACTGTGCCAGATAAGTTTTACCTGATCCGGTAGGTCCAATCATAATAATATTGCTCTTTTGTAATTCCACATCCAAGTCTTTATCTGCCGTAACTCTTTTGTAATGATTGTAAACGGCAACAGAAAGGACTTTCTTGGCATCCTCCTGTCCGATTACATATTCATCCAGGAATTCCTTTATTTGAATGGGTTTTAATAAGTTAATAGAAGATTTAACTTCTTCAATATCCTCATCTTCCATCTCTTCTTCAAGGATTTCGGTGCAGAGTGAGATACACTCATCACAGATATAAGCACCATCCTGACCCGAAATCATTTTCCTGACCATATCCTGGGTTTTATTACAAAAAGAACATCTGATTTTATCCTGTGGGGTTCTTCCTGCCATGGGTTTTGTTCCTGCTTCTTTCTATAGTTTCATTTAAACAACCATGCCAAGCTCGTAAACTTGGCATGATAAGTTTATCATTCTTTATCGTCTTTTTCACGATTTGTAACAATTTTATCAATCAGGCCATATGCAACAGCTTCTTGTGCTGACAACCAGTTATCTCTTTCTGTATCTGCTGTCACCTGCTCCAAATCCTTGCCTGTGTTTTCAGCTAAGATTTTGTTCAATTTTTCTTTGGTCTTTAAAATATGCTTTGCAGCAATCTCAATCTCTGTTGCCTGCCCCTGAGAGCCACCTGAAGGCTGATGAATCATAATCTCCGCATTGGGAAGTGCCAGTCTTTTTCCTTTGGCACCGCCTGCGAGCAAAAATGCACCCATACTTGCAGCCATTCCGATACAGATGGTACTGACATCGCATTTGATATACTGCATGGTATCATAAATTGCCATACCGGCTGTTACACTGCCGCCCGGAGAATTAATATACAGATGAATATCCTTATCCGGATCCTCTGCCTCTAAGAACAGAAGCTGGGCAACAACAATACTTGCCGATGCATCATTGACTTCCTCTCCCAGAAAAATAATTCTGTCTTTTAATAATCTTGAGTAAATATCATATGAACGTTCTCCTCTGGATGTTTGTTCAATGACATAAGGCACTAAACTCATAGTAAATCCTCCTTATTTATTTGCCATCATAATAAAATAAATAATGATACTTATGAAAATACTGCTAAATCATACATTTTTCAATCAACTCCCGGTTTAAAATCAGAAGTGTAAATCCGTAGTTTTAATCACTAGTTTTAAATTTGTGGTTTAACAATTATTATCACAACAATTATGCATTTATAATATTGCAAATTTTTACTTTTCTACTGCATTTTCCACAACGAAATCAGCAGCCTTTGTTACGGCAAGGTCAGCCATAATTTCTTTCTTGCCTTCTTCGCCAACCATAGCTTTTGCTTTATCAGCACTCATCTGGTAAGCTTCTGCTAATTTTGTAATCTCTGCTTCGAAATCTTCTTCTGTGGCTTCAATCTTTTCTGCTTCAGCAATTGCTTCTAAAACAAGTCTGGACTGAATTCTCTTAATAGCCTGGGGTTTTACCTGATCTTCCATGGATTCCGGAGTAGCACCCATCAGGTTTAAATACTGCTCAAAAGAAATACCCTGCATCTGAATACGCTGTGCAAATTCATTTACCATCTGTTTCTGAACGGTTTTCACATATGCATCCGGAATTTCCATTTCAGATGTTTCAATAATAGCATCAATAACAGCCATCTGTTTTGCATCTTTTGCAGAATTGACTTTCTTTTCTTCAAGTCCCTTCTTAACATCTGCCTTGTACTCTTCCAATGTGTCAAAATCAGAAACTTCTGATGCAAATTCATCATCCAGCTCTGCAAGAATTTTTTCTTTGATATCATTGATTTTAACCTTGAACATAGCCGGTTTACCTGCTAAGTCTGCTGCATGGTAATCTTCAGGGAAAGTTACATTAACTTCCACTTCTTCTCCGATATTTTTACCAATCAACTGATCTTCAAAAGTGTCAATGAAAGAATGCGAACCAATCATAAGTTCATATCCTTCATCTTTACCACCTTCAAAAGCCTCTCCATCAACAAACCCCTCATAATCAATGACGGCAATATCATTTGTCTGAATTGCACGACCTTCTACAGACTGAATACGTGCACCGTTTTCTCTTTCTTTGTTGATTGCTTCCATA
Organism: Lachnospiraceae bacterium; assembly: GCA_017387565.1. Classification (GTDB taxonomy): domain Bacteria; phylum Bacillota; class Clostridia; order Lachnospirales; family Lachnospiraceae; genus UBA2882. Next base: position 33,247 of record JAFOEY010000009.1, read on the forward strand.
ACTTCATCTTCAGTCACTTCAGTCTCAACTTTATCAATTTCTACACCTTTATACTGGCCAAGCTTTACTTCAGGCTTTAATGCTACAGTTGCCGTAAATACAAAAGGAGAACCCTCTTCCATAGTAACAACATCAATTTCAGGTGAAGAAACGATTTCTTCTCCACATTCTTCATATGCTTTTTCATATTCTTTTGAAATTAAAGCATTCGCTGCCTCTTCATAGAAAATTCCTTTTCCGTACATTTTTTCAATCATATTTCTCGGAACTTTACCTTTACGGAATCCGGGAATGTTGATACTGTTTTTATTTTTCTGATAAGCAGCATCCACTGCCTTCACAAAATCTTCAGCTGCTACTTCAATGGTAAGCTTAGCCATGTTTTTTTCTAATTTTTCAACTTGTACGCTCATCTTATATCTTTCTCCTTCTGAAACTTTTGTGAATACCTTGCATACTCACAGTCATTTTAGCATTATATCACACTGTTTCCCAAAATACTAGGTTTATTTTCTTAAAAGAATATGAAAGAAATAGCAAAATTTCTCTATTTTCTGCTCATTATCACCTTTGCGGTTATCCCTTTACACATTCCGATTTTCCCACTTATGGAATTGATGATTTCTTCCGGTGCATCAACCACGATACAAATCACATTTTTGTTGTTCTGAACGCGCGGAATTCCCATGCGACCGACAATATAATCTCCTGCCTCGTGTAAAATATGATTCAAACGTTCTACAGAATTGCTTTCTTCCATAATAATCCCGATAATCGCAACTCTGGTCCCCGTTTTTTCCATGCTTTCTTCAGCAATCGTACTTTGTTTTCGATCAGTCCTATCAGTCACCAACTGTATCCCTCCATTTCGAATAGCCATATTATTTTAAACATGATCATTTTCTTTATCACACGATCCCGATTTGTTCTTGCGGCATCGTTTTATCGTATTACAGTTTCCACAGAATACCGCTGAGCAGTTCGCAATCTGCTTCATTATGCGAGGCAATCAGCATAGTACGTCCATTCTGATATTTTATGATAAAAGAAATCACCTTTCTCTTTGTTTCTTCGTCCAATCCAGAAAAAGGTTCATCTAAAAGACAAACTGCATCCGGATTGTCATACTGAAACAACATGGCACGAAGCAATGCAACTCTGCGTTTCATCCCACCGCTCAGTTGGGAAGCCGGTTTTCGCATACAATCCTTTGGCAGAATTTCCCCGGCTGCTAACAGGTATTTATTTCTTGCCGGAGTATATGGGGCAATATTTGTAATTGTCAGTTCCTCTTCCAGAAGGCGGTCTTCCTGAAACATATACGTCACTGCATGATTCCCCTCGATACGTCCTTCATCTGCTGTCTCTAAACCTGCAATTATCCGTAGCAGAGTAGTTTTCCCGCTACCTGAAGGTGCCATCAGAAAATAACGCCCGCCTTTTTGCAGTTGCATACTGATATGATTTAAAACCATTTTTTCTCCATAGGATTTGGAAATGTTATCCACCACCAGCTGATGATTAGAATCGGAAGACAGGCTGCTTTTGTTTTTCTTTCCGTTTTGCACCTCATTTTTTCCATATCGAATCGGCGTAAGTGCCTTTCTCATCAGAAAAAGTATTCCTTTTTCCACTATAAAACTGAGTAGGATTAAACTAATCGTCCACGCAAATAAACCGGCAGTATCAAGATATACTTTAGAAACATAGATTCTCTCACCAATGGAAAAATCCGGTGTTCCAATCACCTCTGCAGCAACACCGGATTTAAAACTCATACCGATGGATATTTCCATACAGGAAATCAGAAAAGGCAGAACGGATGGACGGTAAATATACACCCATTTTCCTATTCCTTTCATACCAAAAATCTTCGCCATCTCCATTTTTTCTTTCGGAACTGCCAGAAGACCATTTTTCATACTGACACAGATATTGGGAAATACAACGATAAAACTGATAAAGACGGATAGATTTTCAGAGCCCTGCCAGATTAATAGCAAAACCACAAAACTTGCGACAGGAATAGACTTCATGACCGCTAAAACAGGCGATATGATTTCTTCAAACAAGTTCCATTTATACATGCAGGCACCAAAAAAACATCCAAGAAAGAAAGCAGCCGTCATTCCCACCATAATACGAAATAACGACATCAGGCAGATTTGGTAAAAATCTACTGTATGCAGAAGTTGCCATAATCTGCTCATCACTTCCGTTGGACCAACCAATAATATGGAATTATGAACCAGCATGGCTGCAAATTCTAAAATTGCAAGCCATGCCAGTAATATCATCACCTTTTTAAACTTTTTCTTCATCATTAAGGATTTGATTTCCTATCTAAAACACCGATTTCAGTTCTTTTAAATTCTTCTTATGGCCGGATCACATAAAAATCATCATCCGGAACTTTTCCACCGATAAATGATGCATCCTGACCTTCCAGAATTTCCAGATAAGCAGACAGCATCTCCTTCATTTCTTCACCGGTAATACAGGTAATGTTACATTTTGGAATTGCCTTTTCTGCGACAGGTGTTTTTTCTACAATACCGTTTTCCACAACAAGCTCAGCCGCTTCTTTTACATTTTCATTAACGTATGAAGCACTGTTTTTATGATCTTCCAAAAAGGCATCAACACAATCAGGATGCTCCTCGAGAAATGCTTTTCTGACTATAGTCACACCTGTAACAAGTCCATTTTGGTCATTTTTTTCTTCCCATAATGCATTGACATCCAGCACAATTTGCAATTTCTCATTTTGTGAGCAGGCGGCAATTACAAACGGCATCGGCAACAATCCAACCAGATCTGTATTTTGAGAAAGAGCTGCTGCCACTTCGGCTGCCTCAGATTTGTATTCAATTGTCACATCTTTTTCTTTGATATCGTGACTTGCTAACAGATACTGCAATGCCAGATCCGGAGTTGTTCCTTTTCCGGTGAGATAAATCGTTTTTCCTTTTAAATCTTCCATGGTAGAAATAGAAGAATCACCGGAAATCATGTAAAGAACGCCCAATGTATTGATATCAAGAACAGCTATCGCACCTTCACTTTTCTGATACAGATTGGCTGCGGCATTTGCAGGCACAAGAGCAATATCCAGATCCCCTTTTATCATAAGAGGCAGAATTTCATCAGCTGCTGTTGACATACTGAATTCATACTCCGTATCTGTCTTACCTTCTTCTGCATCTTTCCACAATTTTACCAGTCCGATAGAAGTCGGTCCTTTTAGAGAGCCAACTCTGACAACCACATCATCATCTTTTTCCAATACGTCTTCCTGCCCGGATTCCGACTCATCCTGTACCACCTCGGTCTGCACATCCTCTTCTACATCCGGTTCATTTTCTGTCTGCTCCGTCTGTTGGTTGTTTTCTTGTGCATTCTGCGCATTTTCCGTTTGTCCGCATCCGCATAGAATTCCTACCGCAAGACTCATTGCCATTAACAATGATAATACTTTTTTCTTCATTTCTTTTCCCTCCTGATATTCCGTCGGAACGTATCCTTCGGATAATCTGTTCACTGCCATTTTAACACAATGCAAAAATCATTGCACTATACAATCAATTTTTTGCAAAAACATATGCAAATAGAGCGATTGATTTTCATATAGATTCTTATGCTGTGATTTGATATACTGATTTTATGATGCTGGGGCAAAAGGTATTTTGTTTCCGGGATACCAACGGTTGCTACACACTTTTAACCCCGGTAGTATTATATGATACCAGGGTCAAAAGGTCATACTTTTCATGCTCGCATGAAAAAGTATGACTTTGGGACCCGCAAAACATGAGAAAGTAGCCCGATTAGGGCGGATTTCGATTGTTTACGGATTGCGAGAGCACAAAGTGCGTAGC
>JAFOEY010000059.1 GCA_017387565.1 Lachnospiraceae bacterium
GCAATATGACGAAAACAACTTAGATCAGAACATTTTAACAACAGAAAGGATGAAGCAAATGAAAGTTAAAAATTTAGTTGGACAGAGATTTAAAGAACGACCGGCAGATTGTGTTATCGTAAATGCTCCATAATACGTACCTTGACATTTTAAGGGCTACCTTAGTAGCCCGGTATTATTGTTGTGGTTTCTTGATGTGATCAGGAAGCGTTTTGGACCAGGGTAACAAATCTTCAAGAAATGCCCTGTTTTTATCTTCCATATGTTCTGGAATAGTTTCCAGCAGATAATTAAAGTATTCATAAGGTTTCAGATTATTAACTTTGGCAGTTTCTGCAATACTGTAGATCATAGCCGAAGTCTTGGCACCATTGACTGTATCAATGACTTCCCAGTTCTTTTTTCCAAGGCAGAAACCTCGGATTGCCCGCTCACTTGCGTTATTATCAATAGGAACTTCACCATCTGTTAAAAATACACGCAGATACTTCTCCTGATTCAGAGCATAATTCACTGCCTCTCGAAGCTTTCCGGAGTTTGGAATCTTTTCATCATTCTGTTTCAGGTACGAAAAGAAAGCATCCACAAGCGGTTTTACAACTACCTGTCGTTGCGTGAGTCTGTCCTTCACAGATAGATTTTTCAGTTTGCCCTCCTCTCGATAGATGGCCTGGATCTGCTTCATGATCAGGTATGACATCACCTCTGGAGACTTGATTTTATTCACAACTGTCCAGGCTTCTTCGAAACCTCTTCTGCAGTGAACCCAGCATCCTGCAACTGTGAGATCCTCTATCTCATTTTCGAGTTTATGGTATACCTGATATCCATCCGTTACGCATATTCCCTGATAGTTTTTGAGGAATTCACGTGGATGTGAAGTATTTCTGGTCTTCTGATATTCATACAATACGATCTGTTTGTCCGTATACAGATGACCGGTTCGATATACCCACATGTAACTTTTGGCTCCGGCCGGTCGTCCATCACGGTTGACAAGTACCGGAGTTTCATCTGCCTGTATTACATGATAACTATACAGGCGTTCATGCAGGTAATCATAAATAATGGAAAGGTATTCTTCTGTAAGCCGAATCATCCAGTTCGCCATATTCTGCCTTGTGATTGCAAGACCATAACGCTCCATTTCCCGTTCTATACGGGCAAGCGGAGTTGCATTTACATACTTTGCATTCATTATAGCTGCCGCAAGTGAAGGAGATACAAGGCTTCCCGGAAGAAGATTTTGGGGATGACCGGCTCTCACCATTTTTCCATCATTCTTCTTGCTGGCATAGACACCTATATGATGTTCTTCAACCTTGATTTCGGCAGGAATAAACTTATAGCGTCGAGAGATAAGATCCGGAAGTTGTTTCCATCCATTTTCACCAAACTCTTTAGTGAGTTCCTTTTCACTCATGTAGTGATCAATTCGCACAGTTGGAATACTCTTCAGATCCTTTTCCCGTTTACCGGTTTCCTTTTTGCCTCTCTTTGAGATTTCGATTTCTTCCGGTTCAGGTGCTTCGATATTTGCATGTGCTTCTGTTTCATTAAAGAAAATGATATTTCCATCTACTTCCATGAACCTAAGCTGACATGGGTCATCTATTTTTTCGGATGAACGACCAAATCTGGATCTGTTGGACAGAATGACCTGTTCAATAAGTTTCTGCATTTTTTCATCCATTTCAGTTAACTTTGCATTCAGTTCCTTGACCTGATTTGTAAGTTCTTCTGTGCGTTCCTGTTCAGCAAGAAGCATATGGATCACAAGCGACTTATCTATTGTATTAAGTTGTTCCTCAGTATATTTCATTGCCATAACATAACCTCTCCTAATCTGGGTTCATTATAGCAAAAAATATGTGTTTTGGCGAATTGTCGTCTATTGTTTCTCCGTCATTTTGACGGTGGATAACAATTCTAAGAAATCATTGAAATAATAGAAAGAAATGATTTCTTAGAACTGTTATCCACAATCACATATGATTCATATCGTATTGTAGGCAGTAATTTAATCATAATGTAAAAATAAGTGGATAACTGCTTTAAAATAAAGCATATGAACATTTTTTACTTTTTTTAAATCTACGAAATGCACAAAAACTACATTGCATTCGGAGGATTTGTAAGCTCAGTAATCGGATGTTTTGCAATGATTTCCAAACCTTGCATTAACATTCGATATTGCTGTGGTGTAATCTCATGTACTTCGTTTGCTGAGCGTGGCCAGTGAAAGGAACCGGTCTCAAGGCGTTTATAACACAGTAAGAAACCGTCGCCTTCCCAGATTAAGGCTTTGATGCGATTGCACCGCTTACCGCAAAACAAAAAGATTGTATCTTTGTCATAAGGATCAAGCTCGAATTGAAATCGAACAATTGCGGCCAGACCTTCAATACCACGGCGTAAATCGGTGTACCCTGTCGCTACATAAATCTTTTTAAATCCTGTCGCGTTGTTAAGCATAGGCCACAGCTTTCAGTATTCTGCTGATGAGTTCAGTTGAGATCTCATTGCTTATTTCAACAGATATATTATTCACTTTAATGACTGCAACCGATCTGGAGTCTGATATCGGTTGAGTAGAAGAAGGTGTTACAGGAAATGTAGAATACGGTTGGTATGTCGGTAGTGCAACAAATTCAGGTGTTATGGATTTTGCAACTGTTTCTTTCAGTTGATTGCGCCAATAGTAATACTGATCCTTAGAAATATTGTTTTCACAAAGCCAATCTTTTAGTTTAAGACCACTGTCATTGTACTCCTTTATTAGTGTGGCCCAATGTTGTAACTTAAGTTGTTTTTCTGCTTCAGAAAGTCGCATATAATAGTCCCCCTAGTAGGAAAATTAGTTAGTACGATTCGTACAATCTGATTTTCCCACAATTTAGGGATTTATTAAAGGTACCGACTATGGAGCATTTACTATTTGTCTTGTATTTTAATCAGAAATGATATTATTTTTTCATTTACTATTTCTAAACCTAGATTATTCACGGCACAGCCGTGAAACTGGCTGAAAGCCGCATATTTACTGTATTTTAATTGAATATTGCTTTTCATTTATCAAGTGAATGAAAAAAGAGCATCCAAATGTGGTAGAATTAAGGTGTCCAAAGCCATTAATAAAACACAAAAGGAGCCCTTTATGAGTATTGTAAACACCTTATCGCTTGAAAGCAATAGACAAATTAAAATAAATTTTGACGGAGGTGATTTGTCCTCCGATGCAGGCTTACTTCTTATAAAAGAATTCGTAAGCAAACTTGGTATTGATAAGCTTTTTGACAAAGCTTTCAAGACCAATGATTCTGCATTATTCAGATATCATACGGATCATAAAAACCTGCTCCAGATGATGTATATGATCATTGCCGGTTATTTCGAAGATGATGCTTCCGATGAACTTACAAATGATCCTGTATTCAAGTCTGTACTTGAAAAAGATGCCCTTGCATCACAACCTACGGTATCAAGATTTTTTAACCGTATGGATGAAGATACCTTAAATCAGTTCCTTACTATTGGCAGAATGCTGAGAAAGAAAATCTACAGTATCCAGATGCCACAGGCTGTTATTATGGATCTTGATTCCACTCTTCTTGATGCATATGGTAAACAGGAAGGAAAAGCCTTTAACTTCCACTATCAGAGTAATGGATACCATCCGCTTGTCTGTTATGATGGAATGACCGGGGATCTGATTAAAATCCAGCTTCGTGATGGAACACAGTATTCCTGTACCGGAGTGGTTGACTTCCTGCAGCCGATACTTGATGAATACCTGAACGATTATCCAGCAATCCGTATTCTGCTTCGTGGTGACAGCGGTTTCGCTACGCCTGATCTTTATACGCAGTGTGAGGAAAATGGCACAAGCTATGTTATCAGGCTGAAAGAGAATGGAATTCTCCGTGAAAAAGCATCCCATCTTGTGGATGAGCTTGATGAAAGGAATAACAAAGTTGATTATGCGGTAGTTTATGGTGAATTCATGTACAAAGCAGGTTCATGGCCTTACGAAAGGCGCGTGGTCTGCAAGGTTGAAAAGCCAGAGAACCAGATGATTTACATGTACACATTTATTGTCACAAACATGGATTCCTCACCAGAGTATCTCATCAAATTTTACTGCAAAAGAGGACTGATGGAAAACTTCATCAAAGAAAGCAAATCCGGTTTTTATTTCGCTTCCGTAAGCAGTCATACCAGAATGGTAAATGCCAACAGGCTTCAGGTACACGCTCTTGCGTATAACATATTTAATTGGTTTAGACGATTGGCGTTATCAGCAAATATGCGAAAGCAACGCATTGATACCGTCC
>JAFOEY010000010.1 GCA_017387565.1 Lachnospiraceae bacterium
ATTCATTTCCTTCTATCAAATTTTCAATACTTTTTAACTCTTCATACAACACAAAACACCTACCTTCCTCTGAAGTAGATTCCTTGCCAAGTCGAGTAGACTAATGCCTCACGACACTAGCCCCTCACAAAACCGTACGTGCAGCTTTCCCGCATACGGCTTTTCATAATAACATTCATTTCTAAAACAACTTAACATATATCTTTGGTTTGGCTAACGGATACACTTTCAGCATGTCAATGTAGCCATCCCATGTGTAACTCTTCTTATGGCTTCTTCTGTTTAGCACCTTGAACAAGTACCGTTGCACGTAATGTAGAAATGCACTTAACTTGTTTATATTGTGTGAAACACCATAGTATCTGTAATGACCTACCAGTTTCTTGTTAAGCCTTGTAATCAACTTCTTTACTGGTAAATCATTATTCTGATATAGCCATTCTTTGGTCTGCTTCAGCTTCTGTGTAAACTTCTTACTGTTAGTTTTCAATTTTACACAGAACTCTCCTCTATGTCTGCTTTTGCCACAGTAGAGTGTAAATCCGAGAAAGTTGAACGTTTCGGCTTTTCTGCCATATTTCCGTTTGGAATTGATTTCTGCATATTTGCCGAACTCTATCATTCTGCTCTTGCTTTCTTCCAATTCGAGATTAAATTTCTTCAACCGTTCCTTTAGTAATGCGTAGTATCTCTCTGCATCTTCCTTGTACTGAAATCCTGCAATGAAATCATCTGCATATACTGCGAGAAAACTGTTACCTACTGTATTGCTCCTAATGACAAACTTGTACCATAAAGTCAGTACATTGTGCATATAGATATTTGCCAGTATCGGACTAATAATGTTGCCCTGTGCCGAACCCTCTTCGCTTTCTTCAAATACTCCGTCCGTCATTACTCCAGCTTTTAAATATTTGTTGATTAACCAAAGAAGATTTGGGTCTTTGATGTAAAGCTTTAGGAACTCCATCATCCATTCATGGCTTATGTGGTCAAAGAAGCCTTTTATATCGGCATCTACTACATGATTTATATGCTCATTACTTATCTGTCGATGGACTTCCTTTATGGCGTCATGGCATCCTCTGTTTGGTCGGAAACCATACATACAATTTAGAAACCTTGGCTCATAAATAGCTTCCAGGATTTTCTTCACTGCCAGTTGCACTATCTTGTCCTCATAAGAAGCAATTCCCAAAGGACGTTTCTTACCATTTGCTTTTGGTATGAACACCCTAAGTGATGGCAAGGGTTTGTAAGCCTTATTCTTTAGTTTGCTTACAAGATTTGTTAAGTTTTCTTCCAGATGTTCCTCATACTCTGCTTTTGTCACTTTATCAATGCCAACTGCTTTATTGCCATCTAATTCTTTATGGCACTGTTTCAGCATTTCAATATTTATCAAGTGATACAAAGATGTGAACTCTGGCTTCGGCGTAGTTGCCGAGATTTCCATTATTCTTTCCAATTTCGTTCCCATTATTTCTCCCGTCCCTGAGTACGGATAATGTGTCCTCAGAAAGACCGTTATTATGTAGCTCCCTTTCCTCCACTGGCATTACCCAGTTTCCTCGGTACTATGAAGCTATCCGACTGCCTACCACTCGTCCGCCCATCTCCATCTTCTAGTTGATGTAACGTACTTGTTTCCAAGAAATGATAGGCTCTCCCCAGTTGACTAATTAACCACAATGTCAAGCATGATTGGCTCTTTGACCCCGCAGTGCCACACAGAACTCGCCAATTTACGCTCTGCATGATGTTGCTTTCCATGTGAATTACCATGTCAGCCCTCTGATAGGTAACATTTCGAGGCTCAATCGCATTGCAACCCTACTTGCTCGCTGTCTACGCTTAACTCCCACCATTACTGATGACAGCTCAAGACTCGCTACTGTTGGTTGGCTAAACCTTAATCAGACAGGGTTTCCACCTGTTAGGTTAATTGCCCTTGGCTGGGCGCACAATTCAAATTTTCTGTTCCCTATAAAATTGATTTATTGGGATTTACCAAATCGCCAAACAACGATTTGGTAAACCATCTATACAATACCATACTTCATTATCCATTACAATAATTGCATCGCTCCCGCTTATTCTCATCAATTCTGCAACTATTATATTGTGATATTATGCTTACTCTTAGGCTGTCTGTTCACTTTTCTTTGTATGATATGCTTCACGTCTCCTAGCCAGTGTTTTTTCATATCTCTCTTTTGCGATAGGATCTCCGCTTAATGCATCGTCACGCATTTTCCGGTAACTCTTTACTGTAGCTCTTACCTGATACTTTTTATGCTCTGCAAGCTGGCTCTGTGCTTCCTGATCTCCGGCTTCTGCCCTAGCCTTCAAAGCTTCTAACTGCTCCTTTCTCCTTGCGGTATGCCGTCTGTTGTATTCTGCATTTCTCTCTTCCAAATATTTCGCATATTCAGGGTCATTTTCTGCTCTCTGCTTACGCTTTTCTGCTGATTTCCTTGAACGCTCCCTTGCAATAGCCCTACGCTCTTCAAGCTCTCTGATTGCTTCCTGATTGCCTTGTTCTGCCTGTTCCTTTAATTCTGCCAAAGCAACCTTTTTCTTCCTTGTAGCACGCTCCTGACGCTTCTTTTCCCTTTCCAAAGCCAAGCGTTCTTTCTCTTCCATCTTCGCCCGATATTCAGGGTCAGCCATTCTCAATTCTCGCATTTTTTCAGCTCTCTTACGGTTGTTCTGTCTGCCTTTTTCAAGGATTGCTTTATATTCTGCCATAGCTTCAGTATCTCCGGCTTCTGCTTTTGCCTTGAGTTCTGCACGCTTCTGATTTCTTTTCTGCGTAGATTTCTTAGAAGATTTTCTCTTTCTTTCAGCAATCTCTTCCGCTCTGCGTGCTTCCTCTGACTGCAAGGCTTCCACTTCATCCTCACTGAGTGGAAGAACAAAATTTCCAATGAAATTGAAATAAATATCCACTTGCTGAGTACGGTCTTTTGTTCTGCCACCCACAGCTTCATGAATTACAACCTTTTCAATGAAATCATTAAGCATAGGTGTTGTCAGTTCCTCAAAATCTCGGTATTTCTTAACCAGTCGCACAAATTTATCAATCTGCACTGCCTTAGTGGATATACGTTCTGTAGCAGTTTCAAGTTCTGAAATTCTCTGCTCTAGGTTGCTTTGTTCGGTATCATATTCTGTCATAAGACGATTGAACTGTCTTTCCGGCAATCGCCCTAAAGTAAAGTTTTCATACAATCCCTTTATCAGATCATCTAAATCCATCATGCGACGCTTAGCTTCCAATAGCTCCTTTTTATCGTTGGTATTGTCCTTTTCACACTGTATTTGATACTGTGCTTTTAGCTGTTCCACAAATTCCTTTTCATCATTCAGGACATACTGTGACACTCTCTTAGTTGCCTGATAAATCAGCATTTCTACAGTACTTGCCTTGATATAATGACCGGTACATGAATGATATTTATTGTGATACCGACTACAACGGAATGCCTGATTACTGTCATAGGTCTTTCCGTCTTTCGACTGTGAATTGATATATGCCAGTCTGCTTCCACAATCCGCACAATAAAGGAGTCCTGACAGCCTATGCGTAGGCTTTTCACTGTTTCGTCTAGGTGAAACTCGTTTCCTCATTTTCTGTGCCTTATCATAAGTTTCCTGATCTATGATAGCTTCATGAGTATTATAGAAAATAAGCAGCTCGTCCTCATTCACAACTCTTTTTCGCTTCGTCTTGAAACTGTCTTTTGTTGTCTTTCCAAGAATGGTATGCCCCAAATACTCACGTCTGCTCAGAATATAGCCCACTGTTGTTGCATTCCATGTATAAGGGTCATGGTAATTCGTACACTGGCAATCCTCAGGGTGGCTCTGTCTCGCATAGGCAGACGGAATAAGCACTTTATCCTCTGACAAGGTATCTGCTATTGCGGTTGCTCCCATTCCTTCGCAAGCAAACTGAAAAATGCGTCTGACAACCGAAGCGGATACTTCATCAACATACAAAGTCTGCTTATCCTCAGGCTTTCTGTAATACCCATAAGGCACAGCACCGCTGACACGTTTTCCGTCTCTCATTCTAGCCTTAAATACCGCCTTAATCTTCTTACTGGTGTCTTTTGCATACCATTCATTCATAATATTCAGGAATGGTGTAAAATCATTATCTGTCGGGTTGGCACTGTCAACTCCGTTATTAACTGCGATAAAACGTACACCTTTCTTTGGAAACATCATTTCAGTATAAAACCCTACTTGCAGATAGTTTCTGCCAAATCGTGACATATCCTTGACAATCACTGTTCCAACTCTTCCGGCTTCAATCTCTGCCAAAAGTGCATTGAAAGCCGGTCTGTTGAAATTTGTTCCTGAATATCCATCATCACTGAAATGTCGGATATTCTCGAAACCATTTTGTACCGCATAATCTTCAAGATATTGCTTCTGATTTGTTATGGAGTTCGATTCTCCTTGAATCTCATCATCACGAGACAGACGCTCATAAAGTGCTGTTATTCTATTATCTTTAGCCATTTTCTCAGCTCCTTTCATAATGCTAAAAAATAAGAACACACAGAAAACACTTCATTTTTTAATGACCTATTTTCTCTGTATTCTTAAAATCTAACCCTTTGGCTTGGTCACCACAGATTCTGTCTTAACATTGATAAATTCTTTGACCACACCGGTTTCAATGACAAATGTATTATTTCCGACCTGCATGACAATTCCATCGATAATTGCCAGTGTCAGCGGAATTTTCATGGTCATAATACTGCCTTTTCCCGGTGTACTGTCGATATCTAACACACCACCGATTGCCTGAATATTGGATACAACCACATCCATTCCGACACCACGTCCGGACAATTCCGTTACCTTGTCATTGGTAGAAAAACCGGGTAAGGTAATCAGCTGATACACTTCTTTATCCGGATAGGAACTATCCAGTCTGGTAGGATCCAAAAGTTCATGCTTTCTTGCTTTTGCTATGATTTTTTCACGATCCAGTCCGCCACCGTTATCCTGAACACTAATCCAGACTTTTCCGGATTCTGTTTTGGCCGATAACGTGATCCGTCCTTTTTCTGTTTTTCCCTTTGCGGCACGTTCCTCTGCGGTTTCAATTCCGTGATCAACAGAGTTGCGGACTAAATGCATTAATGGATCTGAAATATGTTCAATAATATTTTTATCCACTTCCGTGGTATCACCAATCATCTCAAATTCAATATCTTTTCCGAGTTTTCTGGAACAGTCAAAGACAATCCGGTTCATTTTCTGGAATGTTGCCGTTAGCGGTACCATTCGCATGCTCATAATAATATCCTGCAGGTCTGTCGCAATCTTTACCATCTGACCGGCAGCTTTATGAAAGTTATCCAGTTTTAATCCGGGTACTTTTAAATCTTCATTCTGTAATACAACTGATTCCGAAATAACCAGTTCTCCAATCAAATCCATCAGTTGATCCATTTTTCTTACATCAACACTGATAAAAGAAGTCTTCTCAGCCTTTTTTACTTTATCCTTTGCCAGTTTTTTCGATTTACCGGGGCCCTTGGATTCAATAACGAAATCGCCGGGTTCAATTTTCTTTTCCGACTCCTTCTTTTCCACGTTCGCCGGTGTGATAACAAAGTCGCCGGGAACAAACCCAGCGGCTTCCATCTCTCTCTCTGCAGCCGCTTTCTCTATATCTTCCACATTGGATTCTAAATCAATCCGGATTTCTGCACCAAAACTGTCAAATCCCATCTGGAACTGGCTGGCAGTGCATTCCGCAATCTCCACCTTCCGGATATCGTATCCTTCTTTGATCAGCTCATGAAGTTCTTCTTCTCCACTTTGTGTCTGCAAAAGGATTTTAAATCCGTTGTCCAAAATCTCTTCACTACTATGTTCATTGGAAATCAGATCTTCCGGGAAGTGTAACAAATCTTCCGCAATATCCTTCAATCCAAATACAATTTTATAGGCATGTACATTAACCATTTCCACTTCCGGTGCAAACGTAATATAAATCCGGTAGAAATGACTGTTGCTTGTCGCCATAGGTGCAATATAGAACTGCTGCGGCTCTACATGTACATTCTCTTTGATAACCTCATCTTTATCTTTTTTGCCTTTTAAGGAAGATAAGAAGCGGTCTAACTCTGCAACAATTTCTTTAGAACTGCCGTTTGCCGGCTCCCCATCTGCAAGCTTATCCATTTCAGCATTAATAAAGTCTGAAACAGTCAAAACATGTTCAACCAGCTTAAGATGCGGAATATTCTCCGGATGAGATTCCCTGATATAGAAGAAAATATCTTCCAGCTTATGGGATACCGTAGTAATTTCATCAAACATCATAATCCCGGACGAACCTTTGATGGTATGCATGGTTCGGAATATTTCATTGATGGCATCCTCATCAAAGCAGTCTGCATCACGCTGTTCTAATACCGTATCCTGAAGCTTCTCTAATAACTGGCGATTTTCAAAGAGGTACATATCAAGCATACCGTCTAAGTTAAACTCTTCTGCCATATACAGCTCCTTTCTATACTAATCCGACTATACTAATCCAAGCTTTGCCAAAGCCTGCTCAAATCTATCCTGGTCAATTGGTTTTCCGGAATAAATGGTACATCCCAGATCAAAAGCCATTTTCACATTTTTTTCATCGTTCAATGCCGTTGCCATAATGATTTTTGCTGCTTTTTCCGGCGGTATTTCCATCTGTTTTTCCAGATTTCGGATTCCCTTCAGGGCCTGATATCCGTCCATTACCGGCATCATAATATCCAGACAGACCAAATCATATGGTTCTCCCTCTTCCAATGCCATCATAAAAGCATCCACAGCTTCCATTCCATCAACCGTAACATCGCATTCACCGTATTTAGACAAAAACCCTGTCATAAATTTGCGTGTCACAAAATCATCTTCTGCCAATAATATTTTCATATATAATCCCCTTCCTAATTATCATGGAATTTATTTTTCTTTTTGCATCTGGGCTATAATACTGTATGTTTTTCTTGGTATATCCTGTAATTTTTCCTGATAATCCACAGCACCCATTTCGTATGCCACACGCGGCATACCATAAACAACACATGTACTTTCATCCTGCCCAATCGTTTTCGCACCTGCCTGCTTCATGGCTAAAAGCCCCTTAGCGCCATCGCCTCCCATGCCTGTCAGAATAATTCCGACAGCATTTTTTCCGGCTTCTCTTGCAACAGACCGGAATAAAACTTCAACACTGGGTCTGTGCCCGTTTACCTTATCCGCATGCTTCAATACAATTTTATATTGATTGTTGGCACGGATAATCTCCATATGCTTATCTCCTCCCGGAGCAATATAGACATGACCGGGTAAAACAATGTCTCCGCTTTGTGCCTCTTTTACTGTCAAACGGATATTACTTCTCTGATTCAATCGTTCTGCATACATCTTGGTAAAGCCTTCCGGCATATGCTGTGTAACAACCACTCCCGGAATATCCGGACCAAACTGCTCTAAAATGGAAGCAGTAGCCTCTGTACCGCCTGTGGAAGCACCAATCGCTACAATCATCTGCTCATCCTGTCTGAGTGAAATATTCGACCGTTTCTCACCATTACCGTCTGTTATTGGCATTTTCGAAACAGCGTCATGAAGCAGAAATTTCTGTGCATAATTCTTCCGGATTTTTGCCGACGCTGCGACTTTGATTTTACCCGGAAGTTCCTTTTTAACAAATTCATCCAACTCAGCTTTGTTAGTTGTCAATGGTTTTGCCACAAAATCAACAGCACCCGCATTCAATGCATCAAATACCCGGTTACTTAAAGTGCTGATAACGATGGTATGCATCGGATATTGAGGCATGAGCTTTCTTAAAAACTCAATTCCATCCATTTTCGGGAGCTCTACATCCAACGTCATAACATCCGGTTTATACCGGATAATGGCATCTCTTGCTTCAAACGGATCACTCGCAACAGCCACAACCGAGAGTTCCGGGTCCATATTTATATATTTTACCAGCAGCGAACGAAACACCAACGAATCTTCCACTACCAAAACTCTTATTTTCTCCATATCGCCTCTTCTTTGGTTGCTAACGGTTTTCTGAAAATGGAAGGTTCAACCAGTTCAAAAGGAACATTTCCCCTCTCAATTGTCTCAGTTCTTCCGATAAACAGATATCCCCCCGGTTCCAAAACATCATATAATTTTTTAATCAGGTCCTGTTTGGTCTGACGATCAAAATATATCATCACATTTCGCATAAAAATCACGTGCAGCTTTTTACGAAACGGAAAATCATTCATCAGATTAAATTGGCGAAAAAGTACCTCTTTTTTCAGTTCGTCCGTTGCCTCAAAAAACTCCCCATCTTCTACCGGTCTGAAAAATCTGCGTTTCCAGGTATCCGGCAATTCTGCTATTTGTTCTCTTTTATAAACGCCGCGGACTGCAAGCTGCAAAACATCGGTAGAAACATCCGTTGCAAGAATTGTTGTATCCCATTTATCATGCTCAAGTCCAAAAAAATCCAAAAGCAGCATAGCCAACATATAGGGTTCTTCTCCACTGGATGACGCACCGCACCATATTCTCAGATCCTGTGTATTCTCTTCCTTTTTTCGCAAATAGGGAAGGACTACTTTTTTCATATATTCAAAATGTTCAAATTCGCGCATAAAATAAGTATGATTGGTGCTTAACAGATTTACCAGTTCTTTTTCCATCTCTTTTGTCAAATCCTGCATCAATGCATTCATATATGCGTCATAACTGTCAAACCCACGTATCCGGATCATGTTCGATAATCTTCCATCCATGATCTCTTTTTTGTTTGTCATATCAATACCATATCTGTCTTTTAAATACATACTGATACGGCGAAATTCCAAATCCGTCACATTTGTTTCCTCTGGTGAATATTATAATGTTGAGGTCAAAAGGTATTTTGACCTCATGATACCAACGGATTGCTACGCACTTTGTGCTCTCGCAATCCGTAAACAATCGAAATCCGCCCTAATCGGGCTATTTTCTCATGTTTTGCGGGTCCCAAAGTCATACTTTTTCATGCGAGCATGAAAAGTATGACCTTTTGACCCTGGTATCATATTATTTTAACTGACGCTTAATCATCTTTAATATTTTGTAAATATCAGGATTAAAATAAATATCCACATCTTCTTCCATAATACTCAATGCTTCATCTTTTGAAAAAGCACCCCTGTAAGCACGTTCTTCTGGTAGAGCGCAATAAGCACTGACAATAGATACAATCTGTGCCGATAAAGGAATATCTCTTCCTTTTAGTCCGCTTGGATATCCCGTTCCGTTCCATCTTTCATGATGAGCATTGGCAATATCATAAGACATCTGTAAAAACTCATTATTTTCACCAAGAGACTGAACATCCTTAATAATTTTGGCACCGATGCTGGTATGTTTCCGTACGATATTCCGTTCCTCATCGTCCAAATAATCTTTTTTTTGCAGAATATCAGTAGGAATTGCAATATTTCCAATATCACAAAGTGGTGCAGCAAGTACCAGCGTATCTATATAAGTATCGGTAATTCTGGCTCCGTATTCTTTGGTCAACTGCATGGCTTCAGATAATATACGACAATTTACACATAGACGCTCCATATGTTTCTCATCATATGCGGCATTTTCACGTGCAACACGAGTCAGTGCATACAATACATTTTTCTTTTCTTCTTCTATCTGATGAAGTTGTTGCTGAATGGATGCCTGCAACAGACGATTTGTCTAAGAAAGTTCTCGATTTGTCTCAAATAACTGCAAATGAAGATTTACGCGTGCT
This sequence comes from Lachnospiraceae bacterium, assembly GCA_017387565.1. Lineage (GTDB taxonomy): Bacteria > Bacillota > Clostridia > Lachnospirales > Lachnospiraceae > UBA2882. Next base: position 9,827 of record JAFOEY010000010.1, read on the forward strand.
TTTACAATATCGGGAATAAACGGCTTAGTTACATAGTCTTCCCCACCAAGCTGAAATCCCTTTACAATATCCTCTGCATTGTCATATGCTGAAATAAAAATAATGGGAATATTCCGGGTAAGTGGATCAGTCTTTAAAATGGAACACAATTCATATCCATCCATTTCAGGCATGGAGATGTCCGAAATAATGAGCTGGGGATGCAGTCTCTCTACTATTTTTAAGGCCTGTACTCCATTGGTAGCAAGCAAAGGCTGATATCCCATCTCTGTGATGATGTCACGCAGAAGAAAGCGATTAGTATCAACATCATCTACAATTAATATTTTATTCTGCTTAAGTGCACTTTCTCCCATGTATTACCCCTTACATTATTCTTCCGGCAATGCCAGCTCACAAAACTTCTGGTAAGCATCCTGTGTCTTATCATAATCGGCCTTTTGCACAGCCATTTTTAATCTCAGCACTGCACTTCTGATTTCCTGAGGTGCATTCTGGGACAGTTGTTTGATGGCATCCATAAACTGCTCTGCTTTCTCCCAGTTCTCCATTTCTACTGAAAGTATCAGACGAGATGCTTTTTTCCGAAGTTCATCCTGATTTTCATCTGTACCATACTGATAGCAATTTTCCTGATTCTGCATTTCTGATATTGATGGTACTTTTACCTCATAAGAAATCGGTCCGTCTGTTTCATTGTCCGCTTCCGCTCCCGGAATATCGACCCAGATATGAAAAGAAAACATCGTTCCTTTGTTTGGTTCACTTTCCACATGAATATTGCCATCCATCATTTCAACCAGTTGTTTACTGATGTTAAGTCCCAGACCCGTTCCACCATATTTCCTTGTGGTAGAAGCTTCAACCTGTGAAAAACTCTTGAACAGTTTATCCTGATCTCCTGCTGCGATTCCAATTCCGGTATCGATTACCATAAAAAATAATTCTACTCTGTTTTTAAGTTGTGCCGTTTTTACAACTTCCACGGTAATCTTTCCGATTGCAGTAAATTTGACTGCATTGGAAAGCAGATTATTTAAAATCTGCCCAATACGTAACTCATCTCCAATAATGGTTTCCGGCACATCTTTGGAGATGGTCATAAAAAACTGAAGCCCTTTTTCCGCAATCTTATTGATATGATTTGATTTAATATATTCCATCATATCACGAAATACAAATTCTTTTTTTTCCAACTCCATTTTTCCTGCTTCAAGCTTGGAAAAGTCTAAAATACCATTGATGATGGAATGCATATCGCTACAGCTACGCTCCATAAGATGCAGGAGATTTAATTTTTTGCTGTCATTTTCTATTTTTTCAAGTTCCCGTACATTGCCAAGAATGCCATTAACCGGTGTCCGCAGTTCGTGTGTGACATTGGCTACAAATTGCGTTTTTATCTTTTGTGCACTATCAGCTTCCGCATCCAGAGCGGTAACCCTTTTTTCAAAATAGTTTTGTTTGGATGCATCAAGTGCCATCGTCATATATACGCCATCATGACCTTTGACCGACATATATTTCATATTGACATCGAAACAAGTATGATTCTTGCGATAAGCAAGTGTTTCATGCACAATACCGAATTCTGTCTCTTTGATTTGTAACGGAAAAACCGTACTGTCAAAAACCTTTGGGTATATGTTGCTGATATTTTCTCTTGTCAAATCATCCTGATATTCCAATAATTGATACGCCAAATGATTCGCATAAATAATTTGTCCATTTTCCCGAAAGAAAATAATCATTTCCATTGCCAAATCCATGGACTGTATCAGCACTTCATTTTGAAACATATTGTATTACCTCTATATAAGATCATTTGACAGTGACCAAATCAACGAAACAGATGCTGTTATTCTGCAGGTGGCTGTTCTGCAACCTGCTGTGCCGCCTGTTCTGCCGCCTGTTGTGCCGCAGCCGCTTCGGCAGCCTGTTGTGCCGCCTGTTGTGCTGCCTGTTGTGCTGCAATTACCGAAGGATCAACGACACCTGTCGTATTTACATGGATTTCTCCCGGTGTTCCGCGATATGTTGTGGTATGCAGATACTCTTCACTGATAATTTCACCATCTTTTTCCAAAATGATATATGTTGCCCACTTACTGCCGTTTTTGGGACCTGAAACCACCTGTGTCTGTCCCGGCATAAGCATGGGGTCTTCCACAACCCGGTCTTCCGGTGGAGCAACATCCGCAATTTTTTCGGACCGCATATATCGTTTTACGCCATCTTCCAACGTTGAAACACCAAAAATAGTGGCTACAATGGTTCGATCCTTAAAGGTTGTCTTAATACCAAGTGTAGCTCCTGTATTATTTGTAAAGACAAAATCCGGATTGCTGTAGCTTACGGCAGCATCTTCTCCCGGTGTCACATAAGACGGTTCATATGTATGTCCGGTCCGCTTATCAATCTGAAGATTTGCAAAAATGGTTGCATTATAGATTGTGCTTGAAACCTGACAGATACCACCGCCTAACTCCAATACATGCTCGCCATTTGCATATGCCCCGGCTTCCTTATATCCCTTTTCTGCAGTCCGTCTCCCTAAAATTGTATTGTAAGAAAACTGTTCCTGTGGCTGAAGAATTGTGCCGCAGATTGTCTCACAGGCAATGCGGACATTGGTGTTGCGGTTTTCATTACTCGTAGTAGTCGTTGAATAGGTTCCCAGTATTTTATAATCATCTTTTTCAAAAGCGGGAACCGAACTTTCACCTTTAGCTTCTATGGATGCAACATAATTACCTGCCTCTAACTCTCTGGTAATATCTGCAGTCAACTGCTCTACATCAACTACGTATCCCGGCTGGCTTTCTGAAAGCTCGAACTCACCTGTTTCCGTATTATATCCGGTAATCGCTGCATCTACGGCAGGCTGACTCCACATATCTGATGCTGTTTTGGCAATAGTAGAGGCTGCATTTTCCGGATTGGAAATCGAAATGGTATATTCCGGTTTTGCATTTGGAGCATATGCATCATATAATACCGAATCGATTTCTTTTTCAAACAGATTTTCAACCTCGTAGGTATCACCCTGGTAAGTAATCACAAAATTCCATGTGTGTTTTGCCAATAAAGCGGACTTTGCTTCTTCCTTTGACATATTTGAAATATCAATACCATCTACTTTGACACCGACTACTTCTTTTTCTACTGCCACTTCAATTGCATTGTCTTTGCTTTTTTGAAAATATACGATTCCACCTGCTGCAATCGCCACAATAAGAATAATCTCTGCCAAGAGAAACAGCTTTTTAATTCTCTTCTGTTTTTGTTTACGGCTCAAGCCTCTGTTTCCGCCATTAACTGCGCTTCGATTCGCAGTTTTATTTTTGGCACTGTTGGTATTACGATTGGTCGTTTTATTTCCGGTGATATTTCCATTACGATTAACAGGTCTATTGCCGGTGTTATTTGTATTTCTTTTGTTTGTATCAGATGAATTCCGTGAATCGGACACTCTTTTGTTATTTGAATTACCTCTGCTATTTTTTGAAGAAGAATTTGATGTTCTCCTTGTATTATTTGTTGAATTAGCCATTTAAATCTACATTCCTTAACATAATGTTAACCCATACATTTACCCCAGTCGCATACACCCATTTTCATTATAACATTTTTCGGTCATGTTTCAACCTTGTTTTACCAATAATATCATTTGCATTTTTTTCCACAATACTATGAAATTTATATTTTTATCTTCTTTTTATCCCTTTTTATGATATGATGATAACAGGGTCAAAAGGTCATACCCGCAAAACACGAGAAAGTAGCACGATTAGGGCGAATTTCCAATTTTTTCAGGATTGCGGGAGCACAACGTGCTTAGCAATCCGTAGGTATCATGGAATCAAAAAAATAAAAATCAGCCAGAGCCGGGCTGATTTCGTAAAACGGAGAAACAATGGAAGTTTATATTGTAAGACACGGAAAAACCATATGGAACGCGGAAGGAAGATTACAGGGGCATGCCGATATCGAATTAAATGAAGAAGGACGCCTGGTGGCGAAAAAGCTGTGTCAAAAGCTAAAAAATACACAATTTGATATCATTTATTCCTCTCCCCTGCGTCGTGCATATGAAACAGCAGAATTAATTCGCGGTCAAAGAAACATTCCAATTATAATTGATGACCGACTAAAAGAAATCTGCTTTGGAGACATGGAGGGAAGCACCTGTGATGAATGGTTTGATGATAAAAGTCCCTACCGTTTTTTCTTTACCGATCCCGAATTATATCCTACCCCTCCAAACGGTGAATCCTTTGAAGAAGTATGCAGCCGTACAAAAGATTTTTTACAAAATGTCATCGAACCTTTAGAACCATCCGCCAACCGCATTATGATCGTTGCACACGGCGCTCTCAATAAGGGTCTGATGTGTCATATTCAAAACCACGACATCCGCCACTACTGGGGATGCGGACTTCAAAAAAACTGCGAATGCAGTATCTTTAAACTGGAAAATAAAAAATGGGAAACCATTAGGGAGTAACCCTTTTGGATGTCGGTCACTCTACCTCATCCGGCACTTCATAATCCAGACAACTTCTGATAGCTGTATACGGTCTCACCTTTCCGTCAGCAACTGCAACATGCTCCGGATGAACGGCATATCCTTTCAGTGCCTCCTCATTTTCAAATGTGGAATCCAACATAAGATCTGCATTGGAGCTGGAAAGTCCATCAATGTTTACCTTGATATCTAAAAGTCCCGGAATTTTTCCGGCAAGACCTTCAAGACCTTCTTTGATACCCTTTTTTACTTCTTCCTTTTCACTTTTTGATAATTCTTCTTTTAACGTCCATAAAATAACATGTTTAACCATTTTCTACTTCACTTTCCTCACTAATTTTTTATACTATTTTTATTAATATGATACCAGAATCAAAAGGTCATACTTTTCATGCCCGCATGAAAAAATATAACTTGGCGACCCGCAAAACATGAGAAAGAAGCCCGATTAGGGCGGATTTATTCATAAAATTTTTTCTCATATCTTGGATTTTTCAGTCTCTTTTCAAACTCACTGTGCGGCAACGGTCTGTCATATAAAAATCCCTGTACAACAGGAGCTTGCAATTTCTTTAAAAACAAAGCCTGTTTTTCCGTTTCAATTCCTTCGCTAATAATATCTCTGTCCAAATCCCGGACCATCCGGATGACATTTTCAACCATTTTTTCATTGACTTTGTCTCCGCTTTCAAGATCACGGAAAAAGGATTTATCCATCTTAACAACATTGAAATCCAAATCCTTCAAAAGAGAAAGTGATGAATATCCGGTTCCAAAATCGTCTATGGATGTGGAAATATTGACTGCATTCATTTTCTCTACAAAATTCTCTAACGCTTTTAAATCAAAGTATCCGGAAGATTCTGTCAATTCAACTTCAATATACTTTGTATCAATCTGATACTTCTTTACAATATCCATGATATCTTCAGCAAAACACGGATTCTTCAAATGAAGCTTTGAAAAATTGGAAGATATCTTTACAATCTCATACCCCTCGTCTTTCCAGTCTTTTAAATCTTTGCAGACCTGCTCAAATACATAAAAGTCCAACTCGGTAATCATATGATTCTTTTCCAAAAAGGGAATAAAAGAATCCGGAGGAACAATTTTTCCGCCTCGAATCCATCGAACTAAAGCTTCAGCACCACACATCATATTGTTATCCAGATTCACCTTGGGCTGATAGTAAACAACGAATTCATGATGAAGCAATCCGTTCCGGAAAGAATTAATAACCTCTCTTTCCGAAATCATCTGCTCAATCATACTCTCCTCAAACCACTGTACCTGAACATCTCCCTGTTCTTTTGCAGCATCCAGTGCGAGGGCACAAAAGTTATGTACATCCTGTATCTTATCCTGTTCACGAATACGGAAAACACCACAGACGAAATCCAGTTCCAGAAACATCACACCGTCTCTTCCTTTAACAGAAGCAGCAACTTTCCGGATTGCATCCAAGAACAGTTGTTCCCGTTCTTTTTTGATCAGTGCAAAAAATCGGCCGTTTCCAATACTATATAAATAATCTCCGGATTTCATACGCTTGCGCTGTCCCTGCGCATACTCAAGCATCAATGCTTCTACCTTGTCAGCACCGAGTTTTTGATTAATATATTTCTGATCTTTTATTTCATACATAATGGCACTGTAGTCAGATAATATATTTTTCCTGGCAAACCGTTTTCCATCTTTAATCATCTTTTCATAATTATTGAGCTCCGTAAGCGGATCTTTAGAGATCAAAATTCTCGAAACCAGTACGGATGCAAGAATGGCAACTACAGCAAACACAGAAATCAGAATTAAAATCAAATTCCGTAACCGGCTTAAAATGCGGTTAATATTGGCAACTGCAATATCACATCCAACCAGACCAACAACTTCTCCTTTGGAATTGATAATCGGCGCATAAGCACTGAAATATTCTCCCCACTGATCAGATGTTTTCGCCAAATCACAACAGATTTCTCCATTAAACACAGGCAGATTGGGATCCAGATACGGATACTTTTCCAAAAAGCCTGCCGGATCATTAACATCTGTATCAACGACAAATACGACTTCATCGTCTACTCTTTTCATAGTATAGATATATTGAATTAATTCATTGCTTCTATGATTTGACAGGATATTATAAACCTGCTGATAAAACTCGTCACCTTCAGCAGATATCTGTTCAAACATATCTCCATCAATTTCACAGGCAGCGGTTTGCGCAACTCCCATCGCATCCTGTGTATTTTGCGCAATAATAATTTTGCTAATCTGGGAATAAGAAAGATACCCCAAAAAGCCGAAGCAGATAAAACCGACTGCAATGATCAGCAATATGAACTTTTCCTCCAGTTTTACCATTCTCCGCTTCATCAATAACACCCTCTGTTGTTTTTAAACAAATTGACGATTAAAGCACAATTATCACTTTCCAATATGTAATATTTTACCAAATAAATTCAGAAAATGCTACTGTTTATATTCTATTTTTAATAAATTTTAATGATTATTTTCCACTCAATTCCCTGTCTTTCGCCAAAAAGAACAAAGCAATGGTATCCGGTCCCACATGAGAACCTGTACAATAATCATAAGATGTATTAATGAATTCACGAACTTTTACTTTTTGCATAATCTGATCCATAACATAGAGAGAATCTTCATATGCATCCGCATGTGCAATTCCGATGATTTGTTGCTCGGAATTCTCAATATTATCACAAACTAAATTGACTAAAGTATCCAATGATTTCTTTCTGCCACGGCATTTCTTGAATTCCACAATAAAGCCATCCTTATTACCACGTAAAATTGGCTTGATATTCAACATGTTTCCGACAGATGCCGTTGTCTGACTGATGCGTCCGCTACGGGAGAGATATTTCAGATTTCCTACCGTAAACACACCATTCATCTGATGTGCTTTTTTCTCCAGTGTATCCGCAATTTCATCAAAGTCACCACCATCGTCTCTCATCTCAACTGCATAAATTGCCAGAATTCCCTGTGCCAGGGATGCATTAAGCGAATCAATCAGACAAATCTTACGTTCCGGATATCGCTCTCTTAAATCTTCCGCTGCCAAACTCGCAGCATTATAGGTTCCACTGATGTTTTTACTCAGAGAAAAATACATAATATCTTCTCCTGCATCTAAAACAGGAGTAAAGTGTTCTATAAAATCTGCGGAATTGATTAAAGACGTCTTTACCTGCACACCGTCTCTTACAGCATTATAATACTCAGTTCCCTTTTGTCTCTCTTCTTCCGGCGTGAGATTGATATCAAAATTCACAATCTGTCTGCCATTTACGAAATTCACAAAGGAAATAACATGAATTCCATATTTTTTTACAAGTTCTGCGGGAATATTGGCAGCAGAATCAACAAATACCTGAAACATATTAAGCCTCCCCATTAATATGCACATAGTTTTAATGTGTTTATTTTTATCATTATTACTATTTTACATAGTTTTCGATACTATGTCCAGCGATTTAGATTCTTTAAATACCTGCATCATCTCATTCGTCAGGCTGAAATCATCCGGTTGTAATACAATTTCATCTTTTTTCACCCACTCTGCATATTTCAGTTCATGCTCGTCCATATGAATGTCACAATCTCCATCCACATCACAATAAAATCCCATCAAAATATCATTGGCAATTCCCCATGGTTGCGATTTATAATAACGAATATTTTTCACATACAGTCCAGTCTCTTCCATAACTTCTCTTGCGACTGTTTCTTCTAATGTTTCGCCGATTTCCGTAAAACCGGCAACCAGAGCATTATGCTGATATCCACTCCGGTAACGTGTAATTAACAGCCTGTCGTGATTCGTCACACCGACAATCACAGCAGGCATAATTCTGGGATAGGAAATAAAGTGACACGATTCACATTCCATGGCTCTCTCAGTTTTAGAATGTACCATTTTTTGTCCGCATCTTCCGCAAAAACAGCTATCCCGGTACCAGTCTGCCAAATGTTTGGCTGTCAGTGTCGCAAAAATACGGTATTTCGGACTTGTACCGGAATGCCGGACTTCTTTCACATCCATATACTCATATCCATTCGGCATCAAACAATCCTCACCATCATCCAGGTATAAAAAATATTTTTCTTTTTCTACAGAAAACAAATATTGATAGGATTTATTTTCTCCCAGTTCTGATATCTTCGGAAAGTCCAGAACATACTCTTTCATTTTCGCAGCATGAACCAAAATCTGATTTTTATGGATGCTGATTACCCTGTCATCCCCCATCATTTTCACACCCGGGTCATAGTGATTATTCAGTTTATAAGGCAAAATATCTTGAATCATAGCGGCTCCTTTATCATATTAATTTTCGTAACTATTCATAGCCATATTTTAATTGAATAAAATTTTATTTTTATAACCGATATTCTTCTAATTTTTATCATTATACTGCATCTTTTCAGAAAGAAAAACGAGTATTGTTATATATATCATAACAACACCCGCTATAAAGATTTCTGATTTATCCTCCAAAATCAGGACGCCAGTATCCAATGTACCAAATCTCTGTAAAACTGTACGGCATCAGCCAGTTCATTTTTATCCGGATGACCTTTTTGAATACCTCCAACTAAGGCAAATACTCCAAAAGTATCCCATCCTTTGCATCCATATTTATCAATGATGAGAGCATTTTTAGCCTCTGCAATCTTATCTATGGAAGAATATCCTTCCTTACTTCCATATGTACTGATAAAAAACACCTTTTTACCTTCCGGTAAATTCTCTCTGGCAAAATCCAATACACTTCGATGAAACTTTCCAAAAAAGATTCCCGATGCAAATCCAATTACGTCATACTCCGATAAATCCGCAAATTTTATTTTTGTCGCATCTATCAAATCAACCACATATTCTTTTGCTATTGCATCAACCACTTTTTGGGTATTCCCATGGTGAACAGATGCATATACAATCGCAGTTTTTACAAACATTTGCTATATCTTCCTTCTCTTAATATAGTTCCAGATGCCTGGATGCAACCAAACTTCTATGGATAATTTCACCATTTTTATTAGTGTAACATATTTGTCTTCATAATACGATACCCAAAATTTACTTAAATAACCAATTTTTTATAAAAATTATCCATTGCAACTAAACATACTACAATCATATGATACCAGCTTCAAAAGGTAATGGTCGATTTATCTTTTGTATCATATTGAGGGTCTTTATATTACTACACCATTTTTTATATTTTACTACACCATTTACTACACCATTTCACTATAAAAATACGTAAATTTACGTAAACATATGTGAGTTAACCAAAATCACAGAAACGCCGATTTACAAGCATTTCAAGGCTTTTTCTACAATACATACGGCGTAATCTGATAGACATAATAATTGAGCCAGTTGCTATATAAATTATTGCTATGGCTTCTCCACTGCAGATGAGGTTTTTGTGTCGGATCATCATTCGGAAAATAATTCTTAGGTACCTGGATGTCCAATCCCTTCTTTTTATCACGAAAATACTCTTCCTGCAGTGTCAGACGGTCATATTCGGAATGTCCCATGACAAAAAACTGCTTTCCTTCTCCCGCCATCACAAGATAAACACCTGCTTCCTCCGATTCTGCCAGTACCGTCAAGGCTTCACAAGCATGAATATCTTCGCTTTTCACCTCTGTATGACGGCTGTGGGGTGCCATAAAGTAATCATCAAAGCCTCTGACGATCGGAATTTTGCGGTTCATTACTTTATGTTCATATACACCAAAAACCTTCTTGGGCAGAATATGTTTTTGCAATCCGTAATGATAATATAATCCGGCCTGTGCTCCCCAGCAGATATGAAAAGTGGATGTCACATTGGTTTTTGACCACTCCATAACCTCACATAGCTCTTCCCAATAGTCCACTTCTTCATAGTCCATATGTTCCACTGGAGCTCCCGTAATAATCAGTCCGTCAAATTTTCTCCATTTAATATCATTAAATGATTCATAAAAACGATTTAGATGATTTGCAGGTGTATTTAAGGAAATATGACTTTTCATATTTAAAAAGGTCACATCAATCTGTAATGGTGTATTGGACAAAGCTCTTAATAGCTGTAATTCCGTGTCCTGTTTAACCGGCATCAGATTGAGAATCACAATCTGGAGCGGTCTGATATCCTGATTAATGGCACGGAATTCGTCCATAACAAATATATTTTCATTTTCCAAAATCTCCTTTGCAGGAAGATCACTTTGTGTTCTGATTGGCATAATATAACCTTCTTTTCTATAATAAATCTGTAATAAAGCTAAAAATGTCGGGACAAAGAATATTCTATCCACGATACACAACTTTTCTTATCATATCATCTTTTATCTGCTGCGTAAAGCTACGTAAAGTTATGATAAATGTGCAAAAAACTCATTACCAATTAACTCATCAACATTTTCCAAATATACATATAAAAATATACAGACATTCTTCTGCCTAATTACTTCTCCAAAATTACTTCCGCAAAATCACATTTCCAGCATAGATATAAACTCCTCTTCCGAAATAATCGGAATTCCAAGTTCTTTGGCTTTTTTGTTTTTACCGGAAGTCGATGTCACATCATTATTGATCAGATAATTGGTTTTGGATGAAACGCTGCCTGCAACCTTTCCACCCTTTTGTTCAATCACATCTTTTACCTCGTTCCGGTTTGCGTAATGATAAACATTGCCGGTAATTACAAATGTCATACCTGCAAAAATCTGCTCTTCATTATTTTGCTCCGGTTTCTCAATCTGAAGTTCTTCCAAAAGCTCCAATGCATTTTGGGATTTCTTCTCATCCGCAAAATAAGAAATAATACCTTCCGCAAGAACTTCTCCAATGCCGTCAACCTCTGACAACTCTTCCATTGTGGCAGACTTTATCTTTTCAAAGTCATATTGAAATGCCTTACAAAGCACTTTGGCATTGGCAACTCCAATTCCTGCTATCCCGATTGCATATAGATATCGGGGGAGCGTGGTATTTCTCGCCTGTTTTAGTGCCGCCATCAGATTTTGGAACGACTTCTCACCAAAGCCTTCCATTTTTGTAATTTCTTTTTCAAATCTGTTTAATCGGAAAATATCGGCAAAACTGTGAATAAATCCTTTTGCAATAAATTTCTCCAGTGTCGCCTCACTCAGTCCGTCAATATTGAGAGCATCCCGGCTCACCATCAATGTAAAGGACTTTATCTTTTTTGCTTCGCACTCAGGGTTAGGACAAACCAGTGTTTTTGTTTCGTTTTCCTGACGAATCTGTGTAGCTTTTCCACATACCGGGCAGGTTTTAGGAATCTGCAGCTTTCTGCTCCTTGTAAGATTTTCCGCAATCTGGGGAATAATCATGTTTGCTTTATAAACCGTAATCCGGTCTCCTATTCCCAATTCCAGATCTTCCATGATACTCAGATTGTGAACACTCGCCCTGCTGACGGTCGTTCCTTCCAGCTGTACCGGTTCAAAAACAGCAACCGGATTAATTAATCCGGTCCTGCTTGGGCTCCATTCAATTTCAAGTAAGGTAGTCTTGGCCGTTTCGTCTGCCCATTTAAATGCTATAGAATCCCGGGGGAATTTAGCCGTTCGTCCCAATGATTCTCCGTATGCAAGATCGCATAATGTTAAAACCAGTCCATCCGAAGGAACATCATAATCTACAATCTTTGTTGCAAACTGCTCAATCGTATCCATAATGGTATCGGGATTTACGCGGTAATATTCTACTACATCAAACCCCTGCTCTTTTAAAAATAAAAACTGATTTTCTCTGTCATTTTTAAAATCAACAGCCACTCCGTCCGCGCCTATGGCATCAACCAGGTTAAAAGCAAACAGCCGTACATTTCTTTTGGAAGTAATCTCATTGTTTAATTGTCTGACCGAACCACTGCATAAATTACGTGGATTTTTGTATTTGGCCTCCGCATCTGCAATCTGTGCATTTACTTTTTCAAAATCAGAATAAGTAATAACTGCTTCTCCGCGTAAAATCAATCTTCCTTCAAATGCAATTTTATGCGGAATGTTTTTAAAAACTCTGGCATTGTTGGTAATAACTTCACCGATTTCTCCATTTCCTCGTGTAACCGCTTTTTGCAAGGTGCCTTTTTCATATGTAAGAACAATAGTAAGACCATCCAGTTTCCAGGAAAGCAGCGCTTCTTTTCCGTTTAGCCAGTCGCGCAGTTCTTCTCTGCTTTTGGTCTTTGCCAAAGAAAGCATAGGCTTTTCATGGCGTTCTTTTGGTAATTCGTCCACCGCTTCAAATCCGACATGAATGGTCGGACTGTTAGACAAAACAACGCCTGTCTCTTCCTCTAACAAAACCAGCTCATCATACAAGGCATCGTATTCATAATTACTCATGATTTCCATATCCTTTGCATAGTAAGCATAGGCCGCCTTATTTAAAACATCTATCAGTTCCTTTATTCGTTCTGTTTTATTCTGATCTACTTTATTCATTATTCTTTCCCCATTTTTACCTATTTTTATATCTTTTGTTTATCACTCAATTTTATTTTCGCTATGTTTATTTGAAATCCGCAAAACATGAGAAAGTAGCCCGATTAGGGCGGATTGCGAATGTTTTATTCATTGATTTTACAATTAATAGAATTATGGCTAAGCTTGAATTCCGGATTCTTTATAGAGCATTTTTAGTTCCTCACCGCTTACCACACGATATTCTCCGGGCTTTAGTTTCCCTAATTCCACATTTGCCACACGCACTCTTTTTAACGAAAGCACCTCCTGTCCGGATGCCTCGCACATTCGGCGGATTTGCCGGTTCAATCCCTGGGTAAGAATAATCCGGAACGTTCTCTTACCAACGGCCTCTATTCTACATGGTCTGGTGGTCTGTTCCAGTTCTTTTAAATAAATCCCATTTGACATTTTATTTAGAAAATCATCAGAAATATCTTTTTTGACTTTCACGACATATTCTTTTTCATGACGGTTTGCTCCACGCATCAGTTTATCAATCAGATTGCCATCGTTTGTCATAAGCAAAAGTCCTTCCGAATCCTTATCCAGACGACCGGCATAGGTGACCCGTACAGGAAACTGTAATTGATCAGACACCAGTTTGTCTGCGTGCCTGTCTTTTTGTGAACATACAACACCAACGGGCTTATAATATGCCAAAACGACCGTATCCTGTTTTTTGCCAACAACTTTATGATTACAGATGACCTCATCATTTGGAAAAACACGGTCTCCTGCTTTTGCTGCAATGCCATTCACACTGACCACACCGGATTCAATCAACTGATCCGCTTCGCGTCTGGAACAAATCCCGGCCTGTGCAAGATATTTATTGAGCCGGATACCCGAAACCGGAAACTCAGTATTTTCTATTTGTTTTTGGTTATTCTCTTTATTTTTTATATTAAATTTATTATTTATATTTTCAAATTTTCTACTCATATTTTTCTGTAAAAAACACACCCTATTTTTATCATTAGAAATCAAACCAACGATGTACAAAAAGATATAAAGGATTCTGGTCAATTTCTTAGCTTATTTATTATTATCATTATGATGTTGGGGTCAAAAGGTATTTTGACCCCATGATACCAACGGATTGCTACGCACTTTGTGCTCTCGCAATCCGTAAACAATCGAAATCCACCCTTATCGGGCTACTTTCTCATGTTTTGCGGGTCCCAAAGTCATACTTTTTCATGCGAGCATGAAAAGTATGACCTTTTGACCCTGGTATCATCATTATAGTTGAATCGAACAATTATTTCCAGCATAAAAGATACACACATAAGGAATACTAAGTAATGTTTACAAAAAGTTTTCTTTTTGTAACCTGATGTATATAACTGTCAAGGAAAGGAGGAGGGTTCATGAGAAACAGCGCAATTGATGCGATTATTCTGACGCTCGTTATCATTGGAGCAATCAACTGGGGACTAATCGGATTTTTCGGTTTCAATCTGGTTTCCGCGGTTTTTGGCAGTATGACATGGGTTTCCCGTATTATTTACGCACTTGTGGGACTGGGCGGTTTATATTTAATCAGCTTTTATGGAAATCTGGGAGAAGAAGAGGCCTAAAAAAAACGGATGACAGAACCATAAAATCTGCCATCCGTTTTTTTTGATATTTATTCTTTTTTCATATCATCATTATTTTCATACCACCAATTTTATTTTTTCCTTTTCGGATTTGTGTTCCCAATATATATCTTTGCCCACCGGCTTTTACGAGGTTTTGTGACTTTCTTAGCAGCATGACGAACAAAAATAATGCCCGGTTTCAACTGTTTGAAGACGAAGTCTGAGTTTTGAAACCGGGTATTTCATAAATTTTTGTGAGCATGAAAAGTATGACCTTTTGACCCTGGTATCATATTATTCCATATCCATAAGTTCCTGCATCAGGCGATTATAATCCGTGCGCTTATCCTTGATAAACTTTATGGCAGTCGAAGGATGACTGTTTAAAATACCGGTCAAAAGATAAGGAATATCATACCCCCATACAGCACCTTCTTCTTTGATTTTTAAAATATGCTTTTCCACGACTTGTATAATTGGTCTTACATTGTATTTTGGATTTTTTAAGAAACTCAATAGAGATTCCATATAGCAGTTGCCTGCACCGCGTCCCATACCGCTCACCGTAGCATCCAACAGGCAGACACCGTTTCTGATAGCCTCAATTGTGTTAGCAAATGCTAACTGTTGGTTATTGTGTGTATGAATACCGACAATTTTCCCATGCTCTTCTGCAATTTTTACATATTTCTGTGCAAATTTTGTAATTTGTTCAGGATAAAAATAGCCAAAGCTGTCTACCAGATAAATGATATCAACACTGCTGTTTGCCAGAAGTTCCAATCCGGCTTCCAAATCATCACTGTTTACTTTGGAAACTGCCATGATATTGACCGTAACCTCATATCCCTTTTGCTTGAAATCCTCAATCATCTCAATCGCTGCAGGAATCTGATGAATATAGGTTGCTACGCGAATCATGTCAATCACGCTTTCACTTTTCGGAAGAATATCGTTTTTATAATCACATCGTCCGACATCGGCCATAACGGATATTTTCAAAGGCGAATCATTTTCGCCAACAATGGCTCGTATATCTTCTTCATTACAGAATTTCCATTTTCCAAACTCTTTCGGATCAAAAATTTCTTTTGATGCCTTATAGCCAAATTCCATATAGTCTACACCGGCTTTGATATTTGCTTCATATAAATCTTTTACAAATTCATCGGTAAATCCAAAATTATTAACAAGTCCGCCATCTCTTAAGGTACAATCCAGAACCTTCAAATCCGGGCTGTAATTCATAAGAGTTCTTTCTTTTGCTTTGCTCATGATAAATCCTCCATAATTCGTCGCTTTAAACTACTAAACTTTAAATCGTTAAAGCGTAATTATCATACAACAAAGTAAATAAATTGTCAACACAACACCAAATAGACAATATGCACCAAATAGACAATATACAAATAAACTAAAATGTACAATTTGATTGTAATTCAAAATATTGATAAATCATTTTTCTGCTCTTCTAACAGCTTCTTTCATAGATTTCACATACTCTGCCACAAAACGCGGTGCTTCTTTTCCATGTTTTGCAACCAGCTTAACAATTGCAGATCCCACAATGGCACCATCAGACAAAGAAGCCATTTTTTCTGCCTGCTCGGGTGTAGCAATTCCAAAACCGATTGCCACCGGAGTGTCGGTCACTTCTTTTACAAGCTTCACAATACTTCCAATATCGGTTGTGATTTCCTGTCTGACACCGGTAACTCCCATAGAAGATACGCAGTAGACAAAACCCTTGGCGTCTTTTGCAATCATCTTAATCCGGTCATTGGATGTAGGGGCAACCATGGTAATCAAATCAATCCCATAGTCTTCACAAACTCCGGAAAACTCTTCTTTTTCCTCGTACGGAACGTCCGGCACAATAATGCCATCAATGCCGCATTCCACACATCGTTGCATGAACTTTTCACTACCATATTTGAAAATGACATTAGCATATGTCAGATATACAAGCGGAACAGAAACACGCTCTCTTGCCTTTTTTACCGTATCAAACAATCTATCTGTCGTACATCCCGCAGCGAGAGCTCTCTCATTTGCTTCCTGAATCACCGGTCCTTCCGCAATCGGATCGGAAAACGGAATACCAATTTCAATTAAATCCGCTCCGGCATCTTCCATGGCATACAATAATTTTTCTGTCGTATCAAGGGTCGGATCTCCACCTGTTACAAACGCAATAAATGCTTTTTTGTTTTCAAAGGCTTTTGCAATTCTACTCATATAATTCAACCCCCCTGTATCTGGCAATGGCTGCCACGTCTTTGTCTCCTCTGCCGGAAACCGTACATACAATAATCTGATCTTTTGTCATAGTCTTCGCAATTTTCATCACATGCGCAACTGCATGTGCACTTTCAATCGCCGGAATAATGCCTTCTGTTCTGGATAAGTATTCAAATGCAGCAACTGCTTCTTCATCCGTAATCGGCACATACTCAGCCCTCCCGGTCTCATGAAGCATGGCGTGCTCCGGTCCGATACCGGGATAGTCAAGACCTGCCGAAATAGAGTAAACCGGTGCAATCTGACCATATTCATTCTGACAGAACAAGGATTTCATTCCATGGAAAATTCCAAGACTTCCGTTGGCTATGGTTGCAGCATTTTTCGGGTTATCAACACCTAACCCTGCTGCCTCACAGCCGATTAACTGCACCTCTTTATCCGGTATAAATTCATAAAATGTTCCCATGGCATTACTTCCGCCACCCACACAGGCAACAACCGCGTCCGGAAGTTTTCCTTCTTTTTCTAAAATCTGCTGTTTAATTTCCTTTCCGATGACACTCTGAAAATCGCGTACAATCGTCGGAAACGGATGAGGTCCCATAACCGAACCCAGTACATAAAGTGTATCATCTACACGGTTTGTCCACTCTCTCATTGCCTCATTCACGGCATCCTTCAATGTCTGCGTTCCGCTTTCCACAGCATGTACCTTAGCTCCTAAAAGCTCCATGCGGAATACATTTAACGCCTGACGTATGGTATCTTCTTTTCCCATAAAGATTTCACATTCCATGCCCATAAGAGCTGCTGCCGTTGCTGTTGCAACACCGTGCTGACCTGCCCCTGTTTCTGCAATAACTCTGGTTTTTCCCATTTTCTTTGCAAGCAGTACCTGCCCCAAGACATTATTAATTTTGTGGGAGCCGGTGTGATTTAAATCTTCGCGCTTTAAATAAATCTTTGCGCCACCCAAATCCTTTGTCATCTTTTCCGCATAATACAGTAAAGACGGTCTTCCTGCATATTCTCTTTCCAACTGATCCAGTTCTTTGATAAACTCCGGATCATTTTTGTAGTGTTCATAAGCTTCTTCTAACTCGTGTACGGCGTTCATCAATGTTTCCGGAACATATTGTCCGCCAAATTCACCAAATCTTCCTGCGCTCATGTTTTCTCCTTTCCTGTTTCAAAACTTTATTATTATGTTTTTTTAAATTGATTTTTGAAGTTATATCTCTGCTATTTTATTCTTCATGATTTTAACATCTTCGTTTCATGTTCTGTTCTTTTGTTTTCCGATTTCTGTTCTTTCGGTTTTCGATTTTTGTTCTTATTTTTCGATTTCTATTTTTATTTTCCGTTTCTTTTTCAGGTCCTCATTTTTCAATTTTTCACTTTTATCCTGTTTTTCAGTTTCTGCTACTATATCTGACCGCTTCAATCATGGCTTTGATTTTTTCTGCATCTTTAATCCCTTCTGTTTCTACGGCAGAACTCACATCTATGCCAAAAGGTCTTTTTAATGAAATCAAATCCGCAACATTAGATAAATCAATTCCACCGGCCAAAAAGTACGGTAATCCGATTTCTTCATCATCCGGAAGATTCGCAATATCAAATGTCTGCCCACTGCCGCCGGGAATTCCTTTTACTTTGGAATCAAAGAGCAGATATTCCGGTTCACATTTCTTTGCTTCTAAAATCAGTTTTCGATTAATCTCTGTCTGTTTTTCTTTCCATGCGGTATATGCATTTTCATCTACTGTCTTTTCATCTGCTAACTTTTCATCCGACAACTTTTCATCCGCAAGCCTTTCATCCATAGTCACATCAATACGAACAACTTTAATCAGGGGAACTCTGGATGCCTCACCCTTATCCTGCGATCCAACTTCTTTTTTCAGCGCTTCTCTTAGTCGGTTTACATAATCCAAATCTTCCTGTCCGTGTAATTGGATGATATCAATGCTTTTTTCACGCACCAGCTTTACAATGTGCGCAATAGGTTCATTGACAAATACACCAACGGCCGGAATATCAGGATTGAGAGCTACCTTCAGTATGGCGGCTGTCTCATCCGATACAAAACGCTTTGTGGCAGCAAAGACAAAGCCCACATAATCCGGTTTGAATTCGTTTACTGCATACACATCTTCGATGCGTTTTAATCCACATATTTTTATAAGGCTCATCCCTTCGCACACCCCTTGCGCAATTCTTCTAACATTGCTTTTTTATCCGGACTCCGCATCAAAGTCTCTCCGATGAGCACACCGTTTACCCCGGCATCATATAACACCTTGATATCTTTTGCTGTCCGGATACCACTTTCTGCAATAAACAAAACATCAGGGGGAACGAGCTTGCGAAGTCTTTCACTATTATGTACATCTACCGTAAAATCCTTTAAATTCCGGTTATTGACGCCGATGATTCTGGCTCCGGCACGAACAGCCATGGCAATTTCATCTTCATCATGTGTCTCTACTAAAGCCGATAATCCAAGTGTATCACAAATGCCAATGTATTCTCTGATGGTGTCTTCGTCCAGTAGCGAACAGATTAGTAAAATCATCGATGCCCCCAAAACCTTTGCCTGATAAATCTGATAGGCATCAACGGTAAAATCTTTCCTTAGAACCGGCGTCGCAACATTATCTACAATTTCCTGTAAATATCTGTCATCTCCTAAAAATCTGGTTGGTTCTGTTAAAACTGAAATACAGGCAGCTCCGGCAGTCTCATACTCTTTTGCAATTTCCACATAGGGAAAATTGGGAGCAATCAGGCCTTTAGAAGGGGATGCCTTTTTAACTTCACAGATAAAAGAGATGCCCTCTTTCTTTAAAGCCTGTTCAACAATAAAACCTGTTTCATAATCCGTATTGCATTCCATGGACAATGCTTTTTTAACCATATCCTCCATGGAAATCTTTTTCTTATCTTCTGCCACACGTTCTCGCGCCGCATCGGCTAAAATCTTTAAAATATTATCTGCCATAACTTTGACCTTTCCCTACAGTTGCAAAAAATTCCGCATCAAGGTTTCGCCGTCCGGTGTCAGAACACTTTCCGGATGAAACTGCATTCCATATATCTCATAATCTTTATGACGAACTGCCATAACCTCACCATCATCCGTCGTGCCGATGACCTTTAAGCAATCCGGCATCGTTTTCGGATCTGCCGCTAAAGAATGATATCTGGCAATCGGAATCCGATCATTTACTCCCGAAAAAAGCTTTTCTTTTTTATCAATCGTCATCATACTCTGTTTACCGTGCATTAATTCTTTGGCATAGGTAATAGTAGCTCCATATACTTCACAAATCCCCTGGTGACCTAAACAGACACCCAGTATCTTTGCTTTTTTCTGCATTCTTTTTACAACCTCTTCACAAATGCCCGCATCGGATGGTCTGCCCGGGCCCGGCGAAAGAATAATGTAAGCCGGTGCTAACGCTTCCACTTCATCGACAGACAATTCATCATTTCGGATAACTTTTATTTCATCCTTTGCAATGCTGCCGATTAACTGAACCAGATTATAAGAAAAACTGTCATAATTATCAATCAGTAAAATCATCAACCATTCACCTCACTTGCTCTCTTCACAGCCTCGATGACTGCTCCTGCTTTATTTGCGCATTCCATATACTCATTTTCAGGCACACTGTCTGCCACAATTCCGGCACCGGCCTGAATATAAACCTTATCGCCTTTTTTAACTGCTGTACGAATGGCAATACAAACATCCAGATTTCCGGAAAAATCTAAGTAGCCGATAGCACCGCCATATACCCCGCGACTGTCTTTTTCCAGTTCATCAATAATCTCACACGCTCGGAATTTCGGTGCTCCGGATAAGGTTCCTGCCGGCAACATGGTCGCTATCGTATCGCAGCCATCCTTGTCTTTTTTAATCTGACCACATACCACGGAAGCAATGTGCATAACCTTGGAAAAACGGTGAATCTGCATATACTCATCAACCGTCACGCTTCCATATCTGGAAATTCTTCCAAGATCATTTCGCGCTAAATCAACCAGCATATTATGTTCCGCACGTTCTTTTTCATCTGCTAAAAGTTCAACTTCCAATGCCTCATCTTCTGCCTTGCTAACGCCTCTATGTCTGGTTCCCGCAACCGGAAATGTCGTAAGCTTTCCTTCTTCCAGTTTGACCATGGTTTCCGGAGAAGTACCTGCTATCTGCAAATCATCACACTGTATAAAATACATATAGGGGGACGGATTGGTCGTTCGAAGTACGCGGTAGGTATTTAACAGACTGCTGTGATATTCTGCTTCAAACCTTCTGGATATAACCCCCTGAAAAATATCTCCCTCTCGAATATAGTGCTTGGTCTTTTCCACCATTGCACAGTATTCTTCTTTGGAAGTATTACAGGTAAAATCCACTTCCTTTTGTGCTATTTCAGGTGTCAAAGGTGTATTATCATAAATCAAGTTGATGATCTTATCAATTTCAAGAGTTGCTGCATTGTATCCCTGTTCTCCCTTATCACTGTAATAATTGACAATCACAACAATTTTTTGTTTTAAATGGTCATAAGCAATCACTTTATCAAACAGCATCAGATTATAATCATCAAATTCACTGGTCTTTAATTTCAATTTTGGTTCTACATATCCAAACATTTCATATGAAAAATGTCCGACAAATCCACCGGTAAAAGACGGCATTCCTTCAATCTTTGGTGTCTTATACTTCTTTAGTTGTTCCCTTAAAGCTTCCATTGGATCACGCTGGATTTTTTGCTCAATTGCTCCGCTCTTTAATGTAACAACACCGGATTTTGCGGAAATCTGCAACAACGGATTGACACCCAAAAAAGAAAATCTTCCCCATTTGTTTCCTCCTTCCACACTTTCAAGAAGGAAAAACTTACTGTCAATTTGAGCAAGCTTTCTCAACAATGTAATCGGCGTTACGACATCCGCATATATTTCACGGCAGACCGGAATGATATTATAATCTTTTTCATATTGTTTTGTTGTTTCATAATCCGGAAAATACATCTTACACTCTCCTTTGAAATAATTAAGATAATTGATTTACATTAGTATAAAATACATCAGTAAGTTACAGAATTTACTTTTAATGCTCTCATCATCATATGATTTGACGAAAAAAAAGCTTCTGCCCCTAAACAGGGACAAAAGCTATAAAAACCTCTGCGGTACCACCCATATTGATAATATACTATCCACTCATTCTGCATACACACTATATGCACCCTCCTGATAACGGGTAGGGAACCCGTTGACGTCTACTCTGAAAACATAATCACTTTCATTTCAAGTCACCCTCGCAAGTCCATTCAATCATTTCCTTCATGCTGCATTCCACCAGCCGCAGCTCTCTGTAATGTGTTCCGTGATTTACTTCTCTCGCTCATCGGTTTATTACTTTATCGTGTTAAATTATTGAAATCATAATACAATTTTATATTCTTGTCAAGAAATATATTACAATGATTATTCCATCGCAGGTTACACTTTTTCAAATCTTCCGACTTCTTTTTCAAGCTCTCTGGCAATATTCTGATTGTTATCACTCTCATCCTTGATTGTTGCAATAGCACCTACAAGCACGGTTACGTCTTCCGCCACACCGGTAATACCGTTGGCACTCTCTTCCACTGTGATGGTAATATCATGAAGCCCCTCATTCATGATGTTCATGGTATCTGCAATATCTATAGACTGATTTGTAAAATCATTCAGAATTCTCTGTATTTCTTTTGCATCCTGCTCATACTGACTGGCAATTTTTACAAAACTGTCATAATCCCGAATTACATCTCCATTTACAAAATCCAACATCTTGGTAGCTTCATTGGCAAGCTTATCCACCGCATCCGTTATGATTCGGTTGATTTCCTGAATATCACTGGCGGTTTCCCTGCTACTATCTGCAAGCTGTCTGATTTCCTCAGCAACCACCGCAAATCCTTTTCCGGCTTCCCCTGCTCTTGCTGCTTCTATCGAAGCATTTAATGCCAGCAAATTGGTCTGACTGGCAATATCTAAAATGTTACCTGTAAGTGCATTAATTTTTTCAACACTCCGACTTTCATCTACAGCTTCTTTAAGCGTTAATCCAACGGATTCAAAAATTCCCTGCGCGGAATTTTTGTTTTCTACGGTTTCCCGGTTCATCTCCTTCGCACGCTTCTGAATCTGCTCCACATTCTTTGTCTCGGAAATGACACAATCCTGCATCAACTGAACCCGTTCTAAAATATTACTGCTGCCCTGACTAATCTGATCAAGTGTTGCCGAAATTTCTTCCATACTCGCTGCCATTTCCTGAGCAGTAGCCGAAACATTCATAGCTCCCTGACTTGATTCGTCAACACTCTTTTTTACCTCATCTACAGATATCAGCATATTCTGAGAACTGTTTTGTATCTTTTGCATCAGAAGCTGCAGCTGCTCAATAAAGTTGTTTAATCCCTCTACAAGCTGACCAATTTCATCCTTGGAATTCACTTCGATGCGGCTTGTCAGATCTCCCTTATCATTCTTAATATCATCAATAATTTCAGTCAATTGTAAATGAGCTGACTTGACAGGCTTTACTATATTTTTATTTGCAAATATTCCCATTATAATAACTAAAACAATGGATAGTCCCAAAAGAATATTGTCAAATACAATCGTCCCGTCAACACGAATAATACCATGCTTGAGATAATATTGAATATTATCTTCCGCCTCGCTCACGGCTTCCTGATCTCCGGCTTCAATGGCAATTTTTAAATTGTCAACTTCCTCATCAATGGAATTATTAAATCCTGCTACATATTTTAATGCCGAGCTATTCAGAATACATGCCAACACAACCAAGATTCCCAAAACACTGAGCATCAAAGAGATTTTTCTTTTTACACTCTTCCCCATTAATATTCCCCTTTTCTCTTCATTCACTTTACTATTTGGAAAGCTATGCTTTTTACCAAACAAACCAAATAGCACAATATTATTTTACTACGGATAGGGCGGTATATCAAATGGTTTTATGCTACAATTCAATTTCTTTTATCCGTATCATCTGTATCATTCATTGATTTGCAAAAATTCTTCCGTCTGCGCCATCACGCGTTTCATGTATTCTAAGTCCATATCCGTTTTTCCCGTTTCCAGAGAATGATTGGCTCCGTCAAAAACCTCACAGCGGATACTCCTTTTCTGACACAAATCCAATATCCTGTGATGTTCATCTCCTACCCACGGATCATTGGAACCGGTAAAAACAATGGCATCTTTAAAATTAAACTGGAATGTCTCTACCAACGGCGTATAAAGCACTAATCGGATTCTATCTTTAAACACACTCTGATCAGCCAAAGTAGCCGCTACAATCGTACCAACACTTTTTCCCACAAATAAAATTTCATCATACATATTCCAGTTTACCGTTGCTAACGCATCAATGGAATAAGATAACGCAAGCTCATAGGATTCTACCATCTTATCGGGATTTCCTTTTACATTTTCCGGAAACCCCTGATACGGAAGAAGAATAATCTCATATCCATAAGCCACCGCTAACTTCCTGCTATAATACATAAGCGGTTTATCTACCGTATATCCGATTCCCGGAAAAAAAACTGCCAATTTTGCCATACTATCATGTCCTCTTTTCTTCTGTTTTCGTTTCATCTAAGTAATCGCCAAGGCGATGCCCTTATGCATCCCGAAATCATCCTGTGACCATCACTTTCCTAATGCCAAAATAACTAAAACTTTTGTTTTTTGCATTCTTACTTCTTCAATCTAAATCGCACAATATCCTCATGCGGATTAACTCTTGCCAATCCGATTTCCGTAATTTCTGCAGTCATGGGTACAAATCCATCCTGCAAAATACTGACAGCACCTAACATCTGTTCTTTCGTCAATGTTTTCCCCAATGTAATATGAGGTATCCATGACATCGGTTTATAATATTTGCTGATCTTTGTTTCATTGATCTGGTTGAATGTACGATAAACATCCCTTGACAAATCCTGCAAATATTGATTGAAAACAGGCATGGCATATATCACATACGGCATCATCATTCCTATCGATGCAATTTCAACACTTCCCTTACACAATTCAGTTTGCAATTTTTGAAAGTGCGCTATCAGAACCGCTTCACTTCGGGCCTCAATTTGGGAAATAGTCATATGTGGCGGTACCTGATGACTTATCATAAACCGGTTCCCGGTTTTTTCCGCAATCTGCTTAATATATCGATTTAAGACTTTGTTTGACTGATCGTCAAAATATGCTGATATTAAATACATGAGCACTTTCCTTTTATTCTGTCTTTCACTTCATAATAAATACAATATGCTATCTCTTTACATATTTTTCAACTATAATTTTTTGCACACTTTCCGGATACAAAAGCACAAAATATTTATTTCCATTTTGACTAATTCTTTCACACTCCTGTATTCCATATTTAATTCCCAATTCAGTTGGTCTTTTTCTGCTAATACCATTTGAAACCTCTTCAACCACAAGACCTTCTTCTACCAGCATTGCAAAAACTTTAGCACCGGAAATTTTCTTTACATTTCGTTCTTTAATAAGCTGATTTAATTTTTCTTTAATATCTGACAAAAGACAAATATTCTGATACTCAAATTTTTCAGCTTCTTCCTGTGTCAAATTGAATTCTTCTTTTTTTCTTCTTCTCGATACAGTATTCTGTTCCTCTATATCTTGCTCAGTATCAAGTTGCAGGCTTAATACCACATTGTTATTAGAGTTTACATACTTTTCGATTTCGTCTAAAAACCTTTGTCCATATTTATCAAATTTATTTACTCCAACACCATTCACATTCATCATTTCATCTCGATTTGAGGGTGTTTTAACACACATATCAATTAATGTTTTATCACTAAAAATAATATATGGCGGCATTGCTTCTTCTTTTGCAATAATTAAGCGCAGTTGCCTAAGGCGTTCGAAGAGTTCAAACCCAGCTTTTGTAAGTTTATCTGTTTTCCTTTGTTTTCTTGTTTTTCTGTCAATCGGTTCTTTTTCTTGATATGTGCGGAGCACGACCTTTTTCGAACCATCTTTTAATGCCGAAATATCACCTATTTTCAATACACTATACTTTTCTTGCGTTTGATACAAATAGCCATCTGCAATCATCTGGTGAATCAAAGAATCTATTTCCGTTTCACTCATATCTTGGAGTTTTCCATAAGATCTGTATTCCGTTGTATGTAATTCCTTCAATCTGGCTCTATTTGCGCCATGCAATGTACCCGTAACAATTTTAATTCCATATTTTCCTTTTGTCTCAACGACACAATTTATGATCCATTTTGCATGTTCGGTATGATCAATTTCCAGATATTCGCGGTGACAATTTCCGCAATTATCACAAGGTTTAGCGGTAGTTTCACCGAAATAATTCAGTATATAATTCCGCAAGCATTCTGTAGTCCTGCAATAGTTTTCCATAATCTGCAGCCTTTTATGATCTCGCTGCTTAATAAGCTCCATATCACCTGCTTCCATCTCAACCACAGTTTTACTTTCCAATAAACGCTTATTAATCATGACATCCTGCATTGAAAATAATAAAATGCACTGTGCAGTCTCTCCGTCACGACCGGCTCTTCCAGCCTCCTGGTAATAACTTTCCATACTTTGTGGCATATTATAATGGATTACATATCTGACATTTGACTTATCAATTCCCATTCCGAATGCATTCGTGGCGATAATTGCCAAAGCACGATCATATATAAAATTCTCCTGATTCGTGTTTCTATCTACTGTACTCATTCCTGCGTGGTATTTTGCCACCGCATATCCTTTCTGAGCAAGCAGACCATATAACTCATCGACATTTTTTCTTGTCGCACAATAAATAATTCCGCTTTCATTCCTGTGTTTTTCCATATAGTCAATTACAAATTCTGTTTTATGTCTTGTATTTTCCACTTGATAATATAGATTTTCTCGATCAAATCCTCTTACAAAAACATCCGGATGCTGCAATTTTAAGACACACTGTATATCATCTTTTACTTCAGATGTCGCGGTCGCTGTAAATGCGCTGACAACAGGTCTGTATGGTAATTCTTCTATAAAATCCACAATCTTTAGATAACTGGGTCTGAAATCCTGTCCCCACTGCGAAATACAATGAGCCTCATCAACTGTAACCATAGAAATTTTTGTATTTTTCGCAAAATCCAGAAAATCCCAACTGCCAAGTCTTTCCGGTGCAACATATATAATCTTATATTGTCCCTTTACGGCCAAAGAAAGAGCTTTCTTTATCTGCCCCTCTGATAATGTTGAATTAATATAAGCAGCATGTATTCCGGCATCATTTAATGCTCTGACCTGATCTTGCATCAAAGAAATAAGAGGTGAAACAACAATCGTAATACCGGGCAGCATCAATGCCGGTATCTGATAACAAATTGACTTTCCTGCCCCGGTCGGCATAATTGCCAGTATATCTCTTTGGTCCAAAATAGAATTTATGATTTCCTCCTGGCCTTTCCGAAATGAATCATATCCAAAATATTGTTTCAAAATTTCATTTTGCGTCATAATCATCGTGTCCTTTCGTTATAAAAATAACATTCTTTAACTTCGATCCAAATAAAACAAATCTTCAAACTTACACTCAAAAGCCACACAAAGCAAGGCTGCCAGATAAGCTGTGGGACTGAATTGGCCGTTTTCAATGGAACTTATAGTATTCCTGGAAGAACCAACCATATTTGCCAATTCTGTTTGTGACCAACCTTTCTTTTGTCTGAACTCTTTGACCCTATTCTTTAACTCCAAATGCGATTTCACTCTATATCAACTCTCCTAAGTATGCTAAAATTGTTATTACTGCCATAAGCAATGAAATGATTCCCAATACCAAATTAATTTTTCTAATAAACCCTTCACCTTCCTGAATGCTCTGTAAGCCATATATAAGGAAAATCACACCTGCTAAGCCTGTATCAATTTGTTTCAAAAATATCATCTTTACCAGTACCATAAATATACCTGCTAATAATCCGATGCACATTGCTCTATAATCTTTTCTCAGCACAAAAAATCTTTCATACTCTTTCCCTTTATCGCCATTATTCTGCGCGGCATTTAGTATCTCATCTCTATCCATGTTTTTCTCCTTTGCCAAGTTTTATTGTCAATATTATAACCATGCCAAGTTTTATTGTCAACTCATTCAGAATACAATGAACTACCACTTTCTCTCCTTATCTTTCTTTCAATCTTATCTTGTCATTTTTTAGCTTTTACGATATGATAAGTGCAGTCAATATACATAATGTTTTCTATATTATGCAGATTACTGTAATCATTAGGACTTCGGTCCATAATTAAAAGAAAAGAGGATAAAAAAATGGAGAAAGTTATCTTAGCCTATTCAGGCGGACTTGACACTACTGCGGTTATCCCGTGGTTAAAAGAAACTTATGGTTATGAAGTAGTATGCTGCTGTATCGACTGTGGTCAGGGCGAAGAACTTGACGGTCTTGAAGAACGTGCAAAAATTTCAGGCGCTTCTAAGCTTTATATCGAAGATGTCGTTGATGATTTGTGCGAAAACTACATTATACCCTGCGTTCAGGCCGGTGCGGTTTATGAACATAAATATCTGATGGGTACCGCTATGGCAAGACCCACTATTGCTGCAAAATTAGTTGAAATTGCCCGCAAAGAAAATGCAGTTGCAATCTGCCATGGCGCAACCGGTAAAGGAAATGACCAGATTCGTTTTGAATTAGGTATTAAGGCATTGGCTCCCGATATCAAAGTTATCGCTCCCTGGCGTGATGACAGATGGCAGATGGATTCCCGCGAAGCAGAAATTGAATACTGTAAAGCACATGGCATTGATCTTCCTTTCGGAACCGATCAGTCGTACAGCCGTGACAGAAACATCTGGCACATCAGCCATGAAGGTTTGGAATTAGAGGATCCTTCTCTTGCTCCGAACTATGATCATATGTTGGTACTTGGTGTAACACCTGAAAAAGCACCCGATGAAGATGTTGAATTAACACTTTCTTTCGAAAAAGGTGTTCCGACTGCTTTAAATGGTAAAAAGATGAAAGTTGCCGATATCATCCGCGAACTTAACATCATCGGTGGCAAACATGGTATTGGTATTGTAGATATCGTAGAAAACCGTGTTGTTGGTATGAAGAGCCGCGGTGTATACGAAACTCCCGGCGGAACTATTTTAATGGAAGCTCATCAGCAGTTGGAAGAACTGGTGCTCGACCGTGATACGATTGCCCTTAAATTAGAGCTTGGCAGCAAACTTGCCAGCATTGTATATGAAGGAAAATGGTTTACACCTGTTCGTGAAGCAATCTCTGCATTTGTAGATGTAACACAGCAGTATGTAACCGGTGAAGTAAAGTTACGCCTTTACAAGGGTAATATCATTAAAAACGGTACTACTTCTCCTTATTCTCTTTACAGTGAATCCCTTGCATCCTTTACAACCGGTGATATGTATGATCACCACGATGCAGAAGGCTTCATCACATTATGGGGACTTCCGTTAAAGGTTCGTGCCATGAAAATGAATGAATTGAAGAAAGAAAATACAAAATAAATCTCATTAAGATTATAACTAAATAACAACAATACCCCATCCAGTTTAGAAAAAGATGGGGTATTTTGTTATGTAAGCACAAGTGATTGATGTTGCAAAACGATATTAACCACATCTACCTTTTGCTCCCAACATCATGAATATATATGAAAAGCCAATAGTATATAAATTACACCAACAATGCTTTAATCATATCCGCATCATAAGTCACACAGGTCATCTTTTCTGCTTCAATCCGATACAAAGTATTGGCTGCAATATGCTCTGCCGCCTGCTCAATATCACGGATACCGGAAGTATCTTTAAATACATCCATAATCGCATCCAGTGCCTCATCGGTAATGATAATCTCTTCATCGCGTAATCCGATACGCTTTAAAACCTTGGGCATTGCAAATTTTGTAAAGATAACCCGCTTCTCATCCAACGTATAATCAGGTAATTCAATCACTGCAAAACGTGACATAAGCGGTGCGCTAATGGCATTCCGGTCATTTGCCGTTGCAATCGGATACACACCGGTGGTCGGAATATTACATTCAATATAATTATCCGTAAAGCCCAAATTATCTAAAAGTGTCAACAATACATCAGCCGGATTTCCATTTCCTTTTCCTGCTGATGCCTTATCCAACTCATTGATAATAAACAAAAGATTGGAACTTTCTGCATTGGCAAAAGCCTCCATAATCAATCCGGGTTTTGCATTGGCATAAATCCTGGAACTTCCGGTAAGCTGTTCCGGATCATTGATGGAGCTCATCTCCAATGTGGTCCATGACATCTTTAAAATCTTTGCGACTGCATAGGCAATCTGGGATTTTCCGGTTCCTGCCGGTCCGATTAGCAAAATGCCATATGCCGGCAATGTATGAGTACGATTGATCTGAATAATAGTTTCAATAATACGCTGCTTTACCTGATCGAGTCCATAAAGTTCTTCATCTAATATCCTTCTTGCTTCTACCGGGTCGATGGGTTGAAAATCCGTATTTTTCCACTGAATATTGAGCATTATGGAAAGCGCTCTCTGTGCGTGTCTTCTCTCTTCCGGTGTAACCTCTGTCGATTTTGCAACTGCCAGATTTCTTCTTGCCCACATACGAATATTGTCCGGCAACGTACTTCCGGCACACATTAAATAATCGGTGATACTCTGAAGGCTGGTCAACTTCATATCATCGGAATCTTCCATCTCATCAATATCCACAACCGTATCAGAAGGAGCATCACTCTGGAAAAGTCGCTCGATCATAAACTGTAAAAAACCATTTTCACCGGACAGCTTGCTTCCACGCATCGCCACACCGGTTTCATGAATTTTATAGACTGCATATCCAGCCGGAGTATTTTTTCCTGACAAACGTACCATGATATGGTTTTCGCCCAGCCATTTCATCAAATTTTCAAAACGGGCATCAATCTTTAAAATATCATGGGATGACTTTTCATCTTCTCTTTCATATAAAAATGCAGTTCCTTTCATCGGAGATGTAAACATACCGGACGAGTGATGTACAAGCTTTGTATCTTTATCTTCCAAAATCATAATCGGATGCTCTGCATCAGAAAACCTCTCATCCGTATAAATCAGTTCATATGTTTTCTCCGCTTTTACCGCATCTTTTTTTTCCTGATTAAAATCAAAAACAGGCATATTGTAACCTCTCATTCGTATTAAATTTATTTGATTTTTACACTTTCATTTGCGTATTTATCTGACTTAACATTTATCTTTTTACGTTCTTTATCCAAAGTCATTTTCCTATTCATTATAATAGATGCCTCTCGCATAATCAATGCTATTCTGCCCTGATTAGTTTCTCAAAAAGCTTCCCTTACCTATTCACAAATATCCCTGTATATATGGCTGCAAATATGGTTCTTATACTCTATTATCAAAATCGATTTTCCAAATCTCTATTGGATACTCCCATGTAATTTATGAGCAAATCTCTTTTTTCAGCAAACCAACATATTCCTTAAATACCCTCAATGCACTTTCCACGGGTTCACTGCTTGTCATATCAACGTTGCAAAGCTTCAAAAGAGAAATCGGATCCATGCTTCCGCCACCGCTTAAAAACTTTTTATAATCCTCTACCGCCGGTGCCCCCTCTTTTAAAATCCGGTTACTGATTGCAATGGCTGCTGAAAAACCGGTTGCATATTGATACACATAAAAAGGTGTATAGAAATGAGGGATTTTTGCCCACTCATAAACAATCTCCGGATCCGTAACCATATCCGGTCCAAAGTATAATTCATTTAGTTTCTTATAAATATCACACAAATAGTCTGCCGTTAGCGTCTGCTTATTTTGCACTGCCTCATGCGCTTTTAACTCAAACTCTGCAAACATGGTCTGTCGATACAATGTGCCTTTAAACTGATCCAGAAAATAGTTGATCAGATACGCCCTCTCATTTTTATCTTCTGTTTTTTGCAACAAATAATGGATTAACAGTGCTTCATTACAGGTCGAAGCCACCTCTGCAACAAAAATCTGATATCCGGCATACAGATAAGGCTGATTTTTGTCTGAGTAATGTGAATGCAGGGCATGCCCCATTTCATGCGCAAGGGTAAAGACATGATTTAAAGTTCCCTGATAATTCATCAATACATACGGATGTGTTCCATATGCGCCCCATGAATAAGCACCGGTACGCTTTCCCGTATTTTCATAGACATCAATCCAACGGTTGTCAAATCCCTCCTGCAATAAGCCAAGATATTCTTCCCCTAACGGTGCAAGACCTTCCAATACCAATTGCTTTGCTTCTTCAAAAGAATAAGTTTTATCCACATCTTTTACCATCGGTACATAAACATCATACATATGCAGTTCTTCTACGCCCAGCACCTTTTTCCGTAAAGACACATAATCATACATCGGCTGCAGGTTCGCATGCACGGCCTCAATCAGCTTATGATAAACACTTACCGGCACCTGTGTATCATCAAGGGAAGCAGCCAATGCGCTTTCATATCCTCTCTGCTTAGCAAAAAAAGCGCATCCTCGGACCTTATTATCATACATTGCCGCTATAGTATTGATATGCTGTTCGTAAGTCTTATACATAGAAAGAAACGCAGCTTTTCTCAAATCCCGGTTTTGACTTTCCATAAAAGAAATATAGTTACCCTGTGTTAATGTTATTTTTTCCTCATCTTCTCCTGCAATGTCATCAAAACGGATGTCAGCATTGTTAAACATGGAAAAAATATTTGCGGCACCCTTTGCAACTTCGTTAGCCGCAGCTAACATCTCTTCCCCACGTTCATCCAGCGTATGCTCCTTTTGTCTTTGGATATCTTCTATAAACTTACGATATCCTTCCAGGCCACTTTCTTTTTGATAATAATCTGCCAGCATATCATCTGACAGTTCCAGAATCTGAGGCGTCAGAAAGGAAGCCGCCTGTGACATGGCATTCATCTTGATTTCTGCCGCACCCGCCATAGCCTGATAGGACGCATCCGCAGTATCCTGATGATAAGTCATATTGGCATACACATAGTATTTTTCAAGTAGCAGGTTCGCTTTTTCATATAACGAAAGACAAGCTAATAAGACATCTGCTCCATTCTTCAAAGTTTTGTTATAGTGTTTTAGTTCTTCAATCAGTTCATCAATCTTTATTCCGTCTTTTTCCCACTCTGCTTTGCTTTCATATAAATCTTCCAATTTCCAGGTATTTTCTATCTTTTGTTCGCATCGTTTTAATACAGCCATAATTCCGCTCCTTTTCCAAAAATAATCTACTAAAATTAACTACCAATTCTATTTTCTTATTGTGATTCTATAATATTTCTCACTTTTTCTTTTACATCCGCCACTTCGAGTTCAAATTCTCTTGCGGAAACGCGCATGGCACCATGCCCTAATATGATCATCTGCTCTAATCCATCGGAAGTTGCAACTCTTACCCGGTGCTCCTGACCGATTTGTCTGGTAACCTTTTCAATATACATATCTGCCGTTTCAGCTTCTTTTGTATAAATCACATCGATATTGTGATATTTTGTAACCGCTCCCGGATTTCCTTTTACCTTATACGCATCAAACACCAGAATCAGTCGGCATTTTGTAAATCCCTGATAATCACATAAAATATCCATCAATCTGCCTCTGG
Source organism: Lachnospiraceae bacterium (assembly GCA_017387565.1). Classification (GTDB taxonomy): domain Bacteria; phylum Bacillota; class Clostridia; order Lachnospirales; family Lachnospiraceae; genus UBA2882. The sequence continues at coordinate 43,499 of JAFOEY010000010.1, forward strand.
CCGCATCCAAGTTATCCTTTGCTAACTCTTTTAATTCATCCCATGCAAATATAATGTTATATCCGTCCACAAGCAGATAGTTTTCTACCGCTTTCTGTGCTTTCTTTTTATATTTCTTCTGAAATGCTTCGCCACTTACATTTTTTCCGTCTGAAATGTATCTGGTATTACCATTCCCATATTCGCGCCTTTTTATCGGTCCGAACTCCCGTAGCATGATTTCTTCCAGCTCTTTGCCAAAACCTTCTGAAGCCGCTTTTTCCCTACGTCGCCTATCTGCATCTGCTTTTCTTAACAGGCGCTCTTCTTCCGTTTCAAAATGCGTATCATTTTGCAAAGCTTTGCTTTGTACATGCATGTAATCCCTGACCTGATCCCATGGAATATAGGTTCCGGCACCATGCTCACAAAAAACGGAACCGGTCGGATTGAAGTGATCTTTTTCACTGTCATATCCTCTTTTTGCAATCACTTCCTCGGCATTGTGACAAGGACCATAACCTCCATTTGAAAGCTTTAACTGCCCGCGGCCTTTGGTGTATGCATGCACCTCACTCATATAATCAAGCGCGGTAGAAACCGGAACCATGCCTTTTAGCAATGTCATACCATCTGATAATGTCTCGGGTGGCAGGAAGGTTCCGCTCATCAATTGCATATCATTCATGGTACGCCCAATCTGTTCATTTGGCACCGTCAGTTCAAACGCATAATAAGGTTCCAACAGAATACATTCTCCACTCTTTAATCCCTGACGCACCGCACGATATGTCGCCTGTCTGAAATCACCGCCTTCGGTATGTTTGATATGTGCTTTTCCGGCAACCAGAGTGATTCGCATGTCTGTAATGGCAGAGCCGGTCAAAACACCACGATGCTCCCGCTCTGCCAGATGTGTTAACACCAGTCTCTGCCAGTTTAAATCCAGTTCATCTTCGCTAACCTCTGTATCAAATACCAGTCCGCTTCCCTGTGGCAACGGCTCCAGCAATAAATGTACTTCGGCATAATGCCGCAAAGGCTCAAAATGTCCGACACCTTCTACGGGTGCAGTAATAGTTTCTTTATAAACGATGCTTCCGGTTCCAAAAGTCACATCCACATCAAAACGCTCTTTCATCAGGGACTGTAATACCTCTAACTGAACCTTCCCCATGATCTGAATGTGGATTTCCTGATGCTCTTCATTCCACAAAACATGAAGCATCGGATCTTCTTCCTCAAGCTCTTTAACTTTCTTTAAAAGAACAAGTGAATCCATTCCCTTGGGCGGAATCATCTGGTATGTCATAACCGGACTAAGAATTCCTTCTTTTGTCTGTGCTTCTATCCCAATTCCCTCACCCGGATAAGTCTTTAACGGACCCGTCACGGCACATATCATGCCAGTTTCCACCTTCTTTGCAAGGTCGAACTTCATACCGGAATATAAACGAATCTGATCTACTTTTTCATCCCCTAACATCCCCTTAACTTTTAGTTCGCCTCCGGTAACTTTTAAATAGGTCAAACGATTTCCCTGATCATCTCTTCCAATTTTATATACCTTAGCTCCAAATTCTTCCGGGTAGGAAAGTTCGCAAAACCATTGGTTTAAGCCTTCCATAAAGTCCTTTATGGCGTTGTTTTTCAATGCTGATCCGAAATAAACCGGAAAGAGCTTTCTTTCTGCAATCATACCTCTTATGGTATCTTCGTCTACTTTCGTTGTTTCCAGATACTGCTCCATTGCCTCTTCATCATTGGTTGCAATATCTTCCATAATAGCGCCCGGATTTGAAAAGTCCATCACCCGGCTGTCTAATTTAGTTCTCAACTCAGAAAGAATCTTTTCGATACCGTCGGATAACTCTGTTGTTTTTGCAGTTTGCATAATCGGATTGTCCTCAGGATTCAACAAATCCGTTTCCTCTTCATTTACCGTCTCCGTCATCCCAGCATCACATATCAAATCAATTTTATTCACAAAAATAAAAACAGGAACTTCATACTGCAATAGCAGTTTCCACAAAGTCTCTGTATGTGCCTGCACACCGTCTGTAGCACTGACAACCAGAATAGCATAATCAAGTACCTGCAGTGTCCGCTCCGTTTCAGCCGAAAAATCCACATGTCCCGGTGTATCCAAAAGCGTCATATCCACATCCAGAAACTGCATTCTTGCAAGTTTTGAAAAGATGGTAATACCTCGCTTTTTCTCCAACTCAAAATTATCTAAAAACGCATCCTGATGGTCCACTCGTCCCATCTTTCGTATCATACCGCTGTTATATAGTAAAGCTTCCGATAAAGTTGTCTTTCCGGCATCCACATGCGCCAGAATTCCTACGATTGGTTTCTTCATTGTCATCTTCCTGTTTTTCTTGATATATAAATCACTTTATTGTAATGATGTTGGGGGCAAAAGGTAATTTGCCCAATGATACTAACAGATTGCTACGCGCTTTGTGCTCTCGCAATCCTAAAACATTCAAAATCTTACTTTCATATGATATTGTAGCCGAATTCTCCTAGTGGTGCAAATAAACTTTACGTATTATTTTTTCTTGTGCTATAATGTGGTAAAGTGTTAAATTGTGTAGAAAAGAGGAATATTATGTATCAATGCAAATTGTCAATCAACTTAATCGGTTCTCTGAACATGCTAAAGGATGTGATTTCAAAGACAGAACCTTTAAGTAACTTTTCACATGAAATCATTTGTTCAGACATACCACAAAATTTTGTACTGGCGGTTTCCGATATCATCTTTTTTCATATGAAAGAAGTTCCTAGTGCAGAAACCTTTGAATTGCTAAAACAAAATGCAAAAAAGAATTCCAAAATCATTTTTTGTACCAACAGTTCCTTAAAAGAATATATTGTACAAACCGATTTATCTTTTATCCACGATATCTGGCTGATGCCACAGTCGGATACAGAATTATCATTCCGTTTTCAAAAGCTTCAGAAAGAGATAAAAACAGAAAAAGACTACTGGCTGACAAAAAACTATTTAGATACCACCATCAACAGCGTTCCGCACTTGATTTGGTACAAGAATAAAGTCGGTGCTCATTTAAAGGTAAATGAAAGCTTTTGCAAAACAGTCAATAAAACCATGGAGCAAATCGAAAGACGCGGGCACTACTATATTTGGGACATCGCACCGGACGAATATGCCAAAGGTGAATTTATCTGTATGGAATCGGAATTTGAAGTCATGCAGAAACAAAAGACCTGTGTTTTTGATGAGACAGTAAAAGTCGGTGACGAATACAGGAAGTTTAAAACTTACAAATCACCGCTTTTTGATGTCGATGGAACAGTTATGGGTACGGTTGGTATTGCCAACGACATCACGCAGGAACTGCGTTACAAAGAAGAAATCTCCCAACGTGCCAATACCGATTTCTTAACCGGCTTATATAACAGACGTTACGTATACGAATATGTAGACAATAAACCGGAGCTAACTCCCATTACCATTTTTTATCTGGATCTGGATAATTTTAAAACCATCAATGATACCTACGGTCACAAAGAAGGCGATCATGCACTCCTTTTAACCAAGGATATTTTGTATAAGCATGCAAGCGGATCGCTCATCGCACGTATCGGCGGTGATGAATTTCTAATTATTGAGACCAAAGAATATTCTGATAAAGATTTGGAAGAAAAGCGCAAGCGACTGGGAGAACAAATCACAAAAGCCTATCGTGAGTTTCCGTATTTCGACAAATTGTCCGTCAGTGTCGGATGTGCACAGGCACCTAAAGTCACCGGAATATTAGATTCTCTGATTTTACAGGCAGATGCCATGATGTATCAGGATAAAAAGAGCAAAAAAGCTATCTCTGACAGATAGAAAAATCCATAATACAATAGATGACAAAAGAGCCGATGTTTACAAAACGCCGGCTCTTTTTCATATTATGATACCAGGTTCAAAAGGTCATACTTTGGAGCACAAAGTGCATAGCAATCCATAAAACATAAAACACTCCTTCGGATACTCAGTTATTGATTTTGTATAAAATTCACAAACTCCTGCTCCGGCAAAGGTTTTGAAAAATAATATCCCTGAATAAAATCACATCCAAGCTCTGTAAACTGATTCAGCATCTCTTTTGTTTCCACACCTTCTACCACGATTTCCATTCCAATCTCTTTTATCATATGAATGGTATTCTTTAACAGGATTCGCATTTTACTATCTTCTACTTTATCTACGAGGCTTTTATCTAACTTGATGATTCGGAACGGAAGCTCCATAATTCTGCTTATATTCGAATAGCCGGTTCCATAATCATCTAATGAAAACGCAATTCCCTGATTGGTCAGTTTCTGAATGTTTTCTTCCACAATTTCCTGTGCTTCATTCGCAGCAGTTTCCGTAATCTCCAAATTAATTTGCTCCGGTTTTAAATCGTACTTTTCCAAATAGAACTGTATTTTATCGGTCAAATCATTCTGTATACACTGCGTCATGGACAGATTAATCTCAATATATTGAAGCGGCAGACTTTTTTTACGGCAATCAGAAAGAAAACGACATACATCGTCCAGAACGAAGTCTCCAATCTGAAGAATTGTCCCGTTTTTTTCTGCAGCGGTTATAAATAATTCTGGTGAAATAAAACCATAGTGATCATCCTTCAAACGTATTAATGCCTCTGCAGAATTGAACTTATTCTCTTTAACACTATAGATTGGCTGATAATACATCTCAAACCGTTTTTCTGTAATAGCAGTACTGATAATACTTCCCATTTCATTCTGAAGCCGGAACATGCGCTGATCATCAATTTCCATGACATCATTTACAACATTTCCATGTGGCAGATATGTATGAAATGATTTTCCAAAAGCCAACAAAGTTTCATAATTATCTATATTCTCAGGGCATTTTAAAATACAAACACATGCTTCCAAAGAAATTTCCAACTGATTGCTCTGCACCTTTCGATTCAAAACAGAAGCAATTCGTTTTGCAGTACCTTTTATTTGTTCCGGTAAATCTTCTTCTGTTACAAGGGCAAATAATCCATTTTCCAAATAATATAAGTCTGCCGGCAAAGACACCTCTGTATTGTGAGATTTTAAAATGGAAGCAATCTTTTTTAATAAGGCATTACACGAATCATTTTCCAATATAGAAAGCAGTGCCGGATAATTAGAAATTTTCACAAAAATAGTCGTTATTGGTTTATAAATATAAAATGCCTTTTTCATATCCGTAGTATAAGAAATATAACTACGCTCGCCCAATACCGGATTAATGGTTTCTTCCGCTCTTTGTACAATCAATGTAACCATTAGTATTGTCAATGTCGTCATAAACATTTCCACCATGAGCTTTTGAAAAAACAATTGAATCAAAACAGCCAGAAGATTCAGCGGATACATACACAACAGCGCTACAAATTTATCAAAAGATAACACCTTTTTGTAATAAATCAGAAATATCATTCCATACAAAAAGTAAAAGCCGGAAACTACATACAATATATAAAGAAACGGTCCTCTCTGATATATCAGATTTTCGTCAAAATAAAATACTTTGTGGTTTATGGAATTCGAAAGTAAAACAAGGCACACAATTGCATACGGGACAACCAGAAGTATCTGCCAAATCCTATTTCTTTTCAATATATGCCAGGTGTCCGTAACGGCATAAAGGAACAATTGATAAATCAGCGGGGTCAGATTTCGTAACAAAAAGTATAGAAAACACAACACGGTCCTGATTCCTATATTCGTTTCTTTAGCAGGTATCCAGACAGAATATGCTTCTGACCATATATCTACAATTGTCGTCAACATGATTTCCACCATGAGAACTGCAAAAATCTTATTAGCTCTTCCTCTTACGAAAGAATAAGGATATAAAAAGAACTACCTGTATGATGATTGCTGTTATATCAAAATATAGTATTTTCATCTTATTTCCCCTTCATCTGATGTATATCAGATGATTTTGCCCCCTTGATACCAACGGATTGCTACGCACTTTGTGCTCTCACAATCCTAAAACATTCAAAATCAGCCCTAATCGGACTACTTTCTCATCTTTTGCCTCTGATATCATATTAACATTTTTATAAAATAAAATCATTATTTTTTACGAAAAATGAGAACCTGTACAAATACACCCAGGTCCTCATTTTAACTATTTTATATACATTTTATTCAACTATCTCTTTATCCCATAGATGTGTACTGTCTTCAATGCCAAATTTTGTTTTCTCCTCTTTTTATACATACAACGGGAATTTTTCGCAAAGCTCTGTTACGCCTGCACGAATTGCATCTGCACTATTGTCAAAGTCTCTGACTGCCAATGTAATCCAATCTGCAATCTGTTTCATTTCCGCCGTTCCAAAACCTCTTGATGTCACGGCCGGAGTACCAAGACGGACACCGGATGTTACAAACGGGCTCAATGGTTCATTGGGTACCGTATTTTTATTTGCTGTGATATAAACCTCATCCAGTCTGCGCTGTAATTCTTTACCGGTAACATCCGTTCCACGCAGATCAAGAAGCATCAGATGATTATCTGTTCCACCGGATACGAGATTTAAACCATTGTCCATAAGTCCATTAGCCAGAGCCTGGGCATTATCAAGGATATTCTGTGCATATACCTTGAATTCCGGTTTTAAAGCCTCGCCAAAGCACACTGCTTTTGATGCAATCACATGCATAAGCGGTCCGCCCTGTGTTCCCGGGAATATTGCCTTATTCATCTTCTTTGCCAGTTCTTCATCATTTGTAAGTATTACACCGCCTCTCGGTCCCCGCAATGTCTTATGTGTCGTTGTGGTAACCACATCCGCATAGGGCACCGGATTCTGATGCAGTCCTGCTGCAACAAGCCCTGCAATATGTGCCATGTCAACAAACAGATAAGCACCTACAGAATGCGCTATTTCTCCAAATTTTTCAAAATCTATAGCTCTCGGATAAGCACTGGCTCCCGCAATAATCATTTTGGGCTTTTCTTTTTCTGCCATTTCTTTTACCTGATCATAATCAATATAACCTTCATCATCCACACCGTAAGAAATCATATGATATAACAGACCGGACTGATTTACCGGAGAGCCATGAGTCAGATGTCCACCATTGTCTAAGCTCATTCCCATAACCGTATCGCCCGGTTTACAAAGTGCCTGATAAACCGCCATATTTGCCTGAGCTCCGGAATGGGGCTGTACATTGGCATATTTTGCACCGAACAATTTGCATACACGTTCAATTGCGAGGTTTTCAATCTCATCCACACATTCACATCCGCCATAATAACGTTTTCCCGGATATCCTTCCGCATATTTATTCGTAAGAACAGAACCCATTGCAGTCATGACTGCTTCACTGACAATGTTCTCTGAAGCAATCAGCTCGATATTTCTTCGCTGACGTGCCAGTTCCTTTCCAACCATCTCTGCTATCTCTGGATCAAAGCTTCCCACAAAACGAATCATTTCTTCTGTCATAATTTCCTCCATTCCGAAGTTTTTCACTTCTGTTTCTTTTTTTATTTTTTATAATTCTGTTTAATTACTTTTATCGTTGTAATTCTGCATCTTCATTTTGCCACTTATTGTCATGCCAATTTTGACTTTTGTCGCTTCACCTTGACTATATCAACTCTACCGATTCCACACAGTTATGCATGAGCATTGCAATCGTCATTGGTCCAACTCCACCCGGAACCGGTGTAATGGCACTTGTCTTTTGGGCAACACTCTCAAAATCAACATCACCGCACAGTTTATTATCTTCATTTCTGTGGATGCCCACATCAATGACAACGGCACCCTCTTTGACATAATCTCCGGTAATAAATTTCGGTTTTCCAATTGCTACAATCAATATATCCGCTCTCTTTGTTACCTCTTTCAAATCCTTTGTCCGCGAATGGCAAACCGTTACCGTACCATTTTCCCGAAGCAGTAAAAGTGCCATTGGTTTTCCTACAATATTGCTTCTGCCGATTACCACACATTCCTTTCCTGCAATTTCAATATTACTTCTTTTCAGAAGTTCAATAATACCTGCCGGCGTACAGGAAACAAAGCCCGGCTGTCCGATACAAAGTGCACCCACACTCTGGGGATGAAAACCATCCACATCTTTTTTCGGATCAATTGTCTGAATGACAAGATCCTCGTCGATATGCTTGGGTAATGGAAGTTGAACCAGAATACCATTTACCTTATCATCCGCATTCAGCTTGCGAATTAAGGTAAGCAGTTCCTCTTGTGTCGTTTCTTCCGGAAGCTCATAAGATAACGAATTCATTCCGCAAAACTCACATGCCCTTTTCTTATTTCGTACATACACACTGGAAGCAGGATCTGCTCCAACCTGAATCACTGCCAGTGTAATCTCAATGCCTTTTTCCTTATACGCTACCACTTTTTTACGGCATTCCTCTTTGATTTGTTCTGAAATTGCTTTTCCGTCTATGATTTGATAACTCATTTCACATGCCTCCTTAAAATAATCCTGTAATCACTCCATCATCGCCTACATCAATCTGATAAGCAGCCGGCTTTTTCGTTAGTCCGGGCATTGTCATGACAGAACCCGTCAAAACTACAACAAAACCCGCTCCGGCAGATACATAAGCTTCTCTTACATGGACAGAAAAATGTTCCGGTCTGCCAAGCAATGTCTGATCATCAGAAAGAGAATACTGTGTCTTTGCCATACAAATAGGCAAACTGCCAAAACCAAGCTCTTCTAACTTTGCAAGCTGTTTGGATGCGGATGCAGCATATTCAACACCATCTGCACCATATATTTCCTTTGCTATTGTTTCAATCTTATCCTTTAATGGAAGTGTCTCATCATACAACACATGGAAATCGCTCTTTTTCTGTTCTAATGTATCTAACACTTTCTGAGCCAGTTCGATTCCGCCCTCGCCGCCTTTTTCCCATACTTTAGATAAAGCAAATGCACAATCTCTCTCTTCACAGAAGTTCTTTACAAAATCCAGTTCTGCTTCTGTATCTGTTACAAAAGCATTCAGCGTAACTACAACCGGAACACCGAATTTTTTCAGGTTCTCAATATGCTTTTCAAGGTTAACAATTCCTTTTTTCAGTGCATCCAGATTTTCTCCTGTTAATTCTGTCTTCGGCACACCACCGTTGTATTTCAAAGCTCGGACTGTTGCAACAAGGACAACCGCATCCGGTTTAAGACCTGCCATCCGACATTTGATATCAAAAAACTTTTCTGCACCGAGATCTGCACCAAAACCAGCCTCCGTGATACAGTAATCAGCCATTTTTAATGCTGTCTTTGTAGCACGGACAGAATTACATCCATGTGCGATATTTGCAAACGGACCGCCATGCACAAGTGCCGGCGTGTGTTCCAGTGTCTGAATCATATTCGGCTTAATCGCATCCTTTAAAAGTGCTGCCATGGAACCAACCGCTTGTAACTGTGCTGCCGTAACAGGTTCGCCTGCGTAGTTATATGCAACCACCATTCGTCCAAGGCGCTCCTTCAAATCATTCAAATCGGTAGCCAGACATAAAACTGCCATAATTTCAGAAGCCACTGTAATCACAAAATGATCCTCTCTTACGGTTCCGTCGCCTTTTGCGCCAAGACCAACTACAACATTACGCAGCACCCGGTCATTCATATCGATGCAACGTTTCCATACCACGTTTCTTGTGTCAATTCCCAGTTCATTTCCCTGCTGGATATGATTATCAAGTATCGCAGCCAGCAGATTGTTTGCCGAGGTAATTGCATGGAAATCTCCCGTAAAATGAAGATTCAAATCTTCCATCGGAACAACCTGGGCATAACCGCCGCCTGCGGCTCCTCCTTTAATACCAAAACATGGTCCGAGCGAAGGCTCTCTAAGTGCAATCACTGCATTTTTTCCTAACTTGGCAAATGCCTCTCCAAGTCCTACCGTTGTAGTCGTTTTTCCTTCTCCTGCCGGTGTCGGATTGATTGCCGTCACAAGAATCAATTTTCCATCCGGCTTGTCGTTGAGGCTTTCTAAATATTCATCTGACAATTTTGCTTTATATTTTCCATAAAGCTCCAAGTCATCCGGTTTCATTCCACAGCCTGCTGCCACTTCTGTAATCGGCTGCATCACTGTCTCCTGTGCGATTTCAATGTCTGTTTTCATCTTTCTCCTCCTTGCGATTTAGAATTATTTTCTGCCCTCTGTTTTGACAAAACTGATAAAACACACTACACAAGTTTTATCAGCTGATGCATGGTCGTCAAAGCAATTGTGCAATTATATTGCATTTGCTTTGCTGCCATAAAAAAACAGAGGTACACACAGATACTTTTGTATCTGTCCATGCCTCTGTCACTAACCTGAAAGATTCTCCTATAACCGGATTGCTTCTTCGGCGCCTTACGGCTCTCCAGAGTTCCGTCCAAAAACGGTCCTTTTGCCTGAGAGTTTCTGCATCCCCTTCGGCTCTGTCTAAAAACAGTCTCTCCCGATTTCATCATACGGAGCTTTTTAGTAAAAAGAAAGGACGTTCTGCCATGTGCAAAACGTCCTCGTTTTTTGTTATTATATCGGCAACCAAATCGATTGTCAAATGTTTTTTTCCAAATATTTACATGTTGTGCTAATTAGCAAACACCCTGAGCTAACATAGCATCAACAACTTTTTCGAAACCGGCAATGTTTGCACCAGCCACATAGTCGTCGTTTCCGCCAACAGTCATGTTATATCTCTTAGCTGCATCGGAAATGTTAGCATAGATTGTTTCCATGATACCTTTCAGTTTTCCGTCAACTTCTTCGAATGACCATGAAAGTCTTTCAGAGTTCTGGCTCATTTCTAATGCGGATGTAGCAACACCACCTGCGTTAGCAGCTTTACCACCAACGAATAATACGCCATTCTCCTGTAAGTATTTTGTAGCATCCAGTGTAGTAGGCATATTAGCACCTTCTGTTACGGAAATAACACCGTTTGCTACTAACATCTTAGCATCTTCAAGATCTAATTCATTCTGAGTAGCACAAGGAAGAGCTAAATCTACTTTGTACTGCCATACACCATGTTCGCCATTCTGTTTTGCATGATATTCTGCAGAAGGTCTTGCAGCTGCATATTCTGTTAAACGAGCGCGTTTTACTTCTTTTACTTCTTTTAACAGTTCAACATCAATTCCTTCAGGATCATAAATCCAGCCTGTTGAATCAGAACATGTTACACACTTAGCGCCTAACTGATGAGCTTTTTCAATTGCATAGATTGCAACGTTACCGGAACCGGAAACAGCACATGTTTTACCTGCAATATCAATACCATGATCTTTTAATAATGCGTTGGTTAAGTATAATAAACCATAACCGGTTGCCTGTGTACGAGCTAAAGAACCACCCCAGGTAAGTCCTTTACCTGTCAGCACGCCTTCGAACATTCCCTGAATTCTCTTGTACTGTCCGAACATGAAACCGATTTCACGGGCACCTGTTCCGATATCACCTGCAGGAACATCGATATCTGCTCCAATGTATTTGCCAAGCTCTGTCATAAAGCTCTGGCAGAATGCCATAATTTCTCTATCTGATTTGCCCTTAGGATCGAAATCAGAACCACCTTTACCACCACCGATTGGAAGTGTTGTCAGAGAGTTTTTGAAAATCTGTTCAAATCCTAAGAATTTGATAATACCTAAATTTACCGAAGGATGAAGTCTTAAACCTCCTTTATAAGGTCCAATTGCATTGTTAAACTGTACACGGAAACCACGGTTTACCTGTACCTGTCCGTTGTCATCTACCCACGGAACTCTAAACATAATCTGGCGATCCGGCTCAGTAATTCTTTCCAGAATAGCATTTTTTCTGTAAAGCTCTTCATTTGCATCAATTACCGGACGTAAAGAATCCAAAACTTCTGTTACTGCCTGTAAAAATTCAGGCTGATCTGCATTTTTTTTCTGGACGATCTCCAGCACTTCATCAACGTATGACATGTTTCATGTCCTCCTTTAGTTAAAAATATAATATACAGAGCTGGTACGCCTTTGCACCTTTTCTCATTATAATGGAATGCCCCTGTTTAGGCAAGTAAAATTTTAGCACACTAACGTGAAAAATTGTTTGTAACAAAATTTATTACCCTTCTCGGATTTGTGTTCCCGAAAAGGGTAATATTTATTCAAAAGGATATTTTAAATCAATCTGTTTGCGGATTTCATCCATTTGTTTCATAATCAGCATAGTAGTTTCATGCGGCATTTCCGAGCACTCTTTTTTGTGCCATTTGATTGCCTTTTTACATGCCTCGATTTCATACTCATAGCCTGTAATCTGTTTCGGTGCTTTTTTAAACAGTTTCTTTTTATAATCCTTATCAAAAACGGTAATCGTTTCATAATTATTGATATTTTCAATAATCATAACGCCTTCCGTTCCCTGAATAATTCCCTTCCGGTCTCCTACCGTCTGCATGGAAGTATTTAACACCGCCATAGAACCGTCTTTATACCGGATGGTAATGCTGTCATGTGCATCCACACCTTCTTTGGTCATGACTGCTACTGCATAAATATCATCAACCTCAGAAGACTTAAACAAATCGGCAAACGTCAGGGCATAAACTCCGACATCCAACAACGCACCGCCTGCTAAATCTGCTTTAATCAGACGTTCTTTGGTAAGCATGGGATAAGATAAATTAGCCATAATCATCTTGGGTGTACCGATTACTCCGTCTTTTAACAGCTTTTTAATCGTATCAGCCATCGGCATATAACGAACCCACATGGCTTCTGTGATAAATACCCCTTTTTTCTTAGCATATGAGAGCAATTCTTCCGCTTCTTTGGCGTTTACGCAAAACGGCTTTTCCACAAGTACCGGCTTTCCGGCATCAATACACATTTTTGCATGCTCAAAATGAAACGGATGCGGGGTTGCTATATATACCAGTTCCACGGCCTTATCCGACAGCATATCTTCGTAACTGCCATAGGGTCTTGTCACATGGTGGATGGATGCAAATTCCATAGCCTTATCCATGTTTCTGGATGCCACTGCATACATTTCCGCTCCCCTCATGCGTGAAACGGTATCAGCCATAATAGCTGCAATTCTACCTGCACCAAGGATGCCAACTTTTATTTTTGCCATATGATTTACCTCTCTTTTTCACATTGTTTTCCACTTGCTTTTATTCATTCTTTATAAGTTTCCTTTATTTTAGCAAAGAAAAAAGCTATTGCAAAGTATTTTTGCAATAGCCGTTTTCACATAATTTTTAACTTATTTTACATCAACATAATCTGCTTTTACATAACCAACTTTGCCGTTGTAATCAATCTTACACCAGCCGTTTGCATTTTCGTAGAGATTATAGGTTTCACCAAGATAAATGGTTCCAAGATATTCACCATCTTCACTGGCAGAAGCACGAACCCTTACACTTTCTTTGGGTGTAATTTTTCCTGATGCAGTTCCGGTTGTCTCCTGTGTTGTAGCTGTCTCTGTTGTTGTTTCGGCAGGTGTTTCTGTTGTAGCCGTATTATCTACAGGTGTCTCTGTTGTAGTTTCAGCAGGTGTATTTGACTGCAGAAAATCAGACTTAATATAACCTTCCTGACCGTTATAATCCACCTTACTCCAACCATTTTCTCTTACTTCATATCTGGTCAATGTAGTACCGGCTTCTACCTGTCCGAGACGATCTGCATTCTCACTGTCAGACACACGGACATTTACTTTATCGGTTGTGGTTACCGTTTCATTTACTGTTGATACGGAAGAGGTCTGTGCCACCTCTTCTTCTGCCGCACTCGCTGCAGCTTCAGCCTGTCTTGCAGCAACAGCCGCATCCAATTTGGCATCAATACCTTCCATATAGCTATTTAATGCAGCATCTGAAGCGATTGCATCCGAGAAAGCTGCCTGTACCAGGCTGTAATAATTTGCAATCTTTTCGCTGGATACAACTCCCTGTACATAAGAAAGAGTTGCTTCATCAACATTGCTGTCAATGCATAAACTTCCCGATTCATCCGTTCTTACATAGGTTGCCTGTAAACCGGGGGCCTTTGTATCAATTCCGACAAACTTTGTTTCACTGTAAATCAATACAATATATTCACCGGGATTTGCACCTGCTTCATCATAAATCAGAATATTGTCATATGATTCAATATCCGCTGCTTTTGTTTCCAATCTGATTTTTTCTTCTTCGGAAACATCCTTTTTTACAGAAGCCACGGTTGCAGAATCGCCATCTTTTAAAGCATTATAATACAATGTAATCAAATTGATAATTTCCTGATTAGTCGTCGTTTCCATTCCCTCCGGAGGAGTTACAATGGCAGCTTCCTCAGACATGGTTACGTCCCCATTTCCACTAGTTGTGCCGTCTGTTGTTTCTTCCTTATCTTTACCACAGCCTGTACACACGACTGCAAGGCCCATGAAAACAACTAACAGCATCATTTTTGAAAAAAGTTTAACATTTTTTATTTTCCCCATTCCCAACACAGAAGCATGAGATGTTTTTGTCATAATATACGTCCTTCCTTTGTTTTCTAAAATTATAATACTAGCGTACCCGAGAGGAATCGAACCCCCATCGACTGAACCGGAATCAGCTGTTTTATCCGTTAAACTACGGGTACTCAAATATTACAAAATTGTTACAACTCGTTTATAATATCACAAATCCCATAGTTTGACAAGTTTTGAAGTTTATAAACTTAACGACGGAATCATCAATTTTTCGGTAGAATGGTTATAATAGTAAAGATGATCGGATAAAACTTCCTCGTCCGCCACCTGCTCTTTATTGATTTCTTCAATCATTTCATTCATTTCGTCAAATTGCTCTTCACCACTGACCGACAATACAATGACTTCATGAATACTGCTTGGTAAAATAATCAGATCCGATTGAAACCGATTGCTGATTTCTCTTAATACTCCCGGATAATACAATACCGATGCCCCAAAATAATTCTGTTCATTACTCAATACATACATAGGGATTTCATCCTGCATCTTTGTCATTTCTTCCTGAATATCACCAGTTTCAATGCCTTTTTGATTTAGCATTTCAATTAAAATATCCTGTATACTCCGGAATTTTACCGGCATTTTTTCCATACTGTTTTTCAAGGCTAAATGATGCAGTTGCTCTTTTTCAACACCCCATAATTGCAAATGCTCGTTTTCAATCTGCACCGATCCGTTTCCATATCCAAAATCCTCCTGTTTCATATAAACAAAATAAGTAACTGCAAAGTCCAGAAACAGAATATGGGGGACATTCTCCATTCGCTTTTTATTTGCCTCATACGAAACCAATTTTATCATGATATGATCTTTGGCTTTTTCAAAGTCCAAAAAGCACTCAAGATTAATCTGCGGATGATCATATTTTTCAAATATTGTAACAATATTGTCTAAAACAGTCTCTAATTCCGTTCCCTCAAGATAATCGTTATAAAAATCTTCCAATCTCAGATTCGGTGATACATTACAATCTTGTCTGACGATGGAAATCGCTTTATAAGAAACATTATTATTTTTGACGGTATCATGTATGTCAATTCTGACATTTTCTCCCATCTTTTTCTCCATATCGGATTTAACTACATTTACAAACTCCATAAAATTTAATTTTTCCATGATTTTTCCTTTCGATTTGACTTTAGATATCAGGTTTCCCTGAAAATTGATGTGATACATTTGAACTAAAAAAGGCAATAGAATCATTCATTCTATTGCCTAAAGCTTTTGATATAAAAATACAGTAAATCCTAAATTTTAAACACGTGATAAATATTCACCTGTACGTGTATCAATTTTGATTACTTCACCCTGATTTACAAAAAGAGGAACCTTAACCTGTGCACCTGTTTCTACAATAGCGGGTTTGGTAGCTCCGGTTGCTGTATCGCCTTTGAAACCGGGCTCTGTTTCTGTAATCTCTAATTCTACAAACAACGGAGGCTCAACAGCGAATACATTACCATTATGAGAACATACTTTAACCATCTCATTTTCTTTTACAAATTTCATTGCATCGCCAACTTCTTCTTTGCTTAATGAAATCTGATCATAAGTCTCAGTATCCATGAAGTTGTATAAATCTCCGTCTGCATATAAATACTGCATATCTTTTCTATCAATACGTGCCGCCGGGAATTTTTCAGTAGGACGGAAAGATGTTTCTACAACACCACCGTTTTTAATGTCTTTGAGCTTGGTACGTACAAAAGCTGCACCTTTACCGGGTTTTACGTGCTGGAACTCAATGACCTGGCATACCTTGTTATCATACTCAATGGTCATACCATTTCTGAAATCACCTGCTGTAATCATGATTATATCCTCCTAGATTTCCACATTATTTTTCACGTCATAATTCTCTACTAGTTTATACTAAAAAAAAACTATTTTCAACTGTTTTTTGCAATCACATAATCGATAGCTTCTAAATAGCCTTCCAGACCGTGACCATAAATCTGATGATCACAGGCAGCCTTGGTGACGGATACCTTTCGAAAATCCTCTCTCTTTGTAATATCGGAAATATGAATTTCCACTTTTGGCATGGTTGTAACAGAAGCCAGCGCATCATGGATAGCATAGCTGTAATGGGTAAAAGCCCCCGGATTAATCACGATTCCCTCGGTTCCGTCAAAATAAGCATCCTGAATACGGTCAATGATAGCACCTTCATGATTACTCTGAAACACTTCAATTTTACAATGGCATTCTTCGCCTTTTTTCGAAATCATCTCAAGCAATCCATTGTAATCGACAGTTCCGTAAATTCCTTTTTCACGAATCCCCAAAAAATTGAGATTGGGTCCGTTAATAACTAAAATATTCATCTTTTTCCCACCTTGTATTATATCTTATAATTATTTTCACATTAATCTCTTTGATTAAATTACCAAAAGCAATCTGCGCTTTCCTTCATCACCCACATTTATCCAATAATCATTCATCTTATTCATCTTTATGTATGATTTCCTGAATCTCACTTAGGATTTCTTCAAAGCCCTTCCCATCCACATCAATAACCGATGTGGCGGCTTTCTCATAAATAGGACCGCGAAACGCAATCATTTCCTTTATTTTTTCCTGTGGATTATCCCCACGTAACAAGGGTCTGGTCGTATCATTTTTCAATCGTCCGTATATGGTGTCCGGTTTTGCCCGCAAATAAATGACTTCTCCCAAATCTTTTAACAACGAGCGGTTTTCTTCTTTTATCGGTAGTCCTCCACCAACGGAAATAATATACCTGCTTTGATATTCCGCAATTTCTTTTAAAATATCCGTCTCCATCTGACGAAATGCTGTTTCTCCCTCACTGTCAAAAATTTCGGCAACACTTTTCTTATTCTTTTGTTCAATCATTTTATCGGTATCAAGCATTCCAACTCTCTCCATGTAGGAGAGTTTTATTCCTAATGTTGTTTTTCCGCAGCCCATATATCCGATTAGTATAATATTATTCTTCAACTTTTGTTTTTTCCTTCATTAGTTTATAGATCTCGTCGCAAAGTCCATCATCGATATGTACTCCGTTCCACAATTCATATGCATCAATTCCCTGATACAGTAACATTCCCAATCCGTTGCATACCTTCACACCGGCATTCTTACATAATTTCATAAATTTCGTTTCAGCCGGTTCATATATTATGTCAACCGCTGCATCCAGTTTTTCATAAAACGACGCATCTTCAATAACCGCATAATCACAGTCCGGATACAATCCAACACTGGTTGACTGAATACACAGATATTTTTTATCCGGCAAAGATGAGTATGCATCAAGTCTTGCAGCCTTCACAACATCGGTCTGCATCGTACGGTTTACTTCATCTGCCAGTGCCTGCGCTTTATCAAGGGAACGATTTAAGATATAAATGCTTTTTGCTTTCTGGAAAACCAGTAAGAAAGCAATGGCTCTGGACGCCCCACCGGCGCCGAGCAAAATAACATCTCGATCCGCAATGGCAATGTTTTCTTTTTCCATGGCTCTTTTCAAACCTGTCATATCCGTATTGTAGCCCTTATAGCCGCCATTAATGCGAACCAATGTATTAACGGCTCCGATTTTTTCTGCCAAAGGATCCAGTTCCTTCAGATACGGAATAACCGCACTCTTATGCGGAACCGTCACATTCAGCCCTTTTATGTTTAAAGCATATGCACCTTTTATTGCATCTTCTACCCGGTCACGCTCTACATGAAACGGTACATACACAAGGTTATCCCCCTGTTTATTTGCAACGGTATTGTGAATAAGCGGTGACAGGGTATGTTCAACCGGACAACCGATTAAGCCGCATATTTTTGTTTTTCCATCAATTTCTATCATCTTTTTACTCTCACTCATAGCTGTTTTAGTTTATATGTTATCTATCCGAATATTCGTTGTCTTATCTATTTTATTTACCTGTTTTTATTTATCTTTCTCACTTATTTTTTATTTACTTTTTCTTTACTTTTCCATTACTTTTTCATTTACTTTTACTTTTTCATTTACTTTTCACACTGTCATTTTTCACTAGCGTTTTTTTATAAAAATGTAAAACAATTCTTTCCAGATATCTTTTCAAAACAATTTGTATTTCTTCTTTTTTATCAATGGGTTTTACCAGAATACTGAAAATTCCGCATCTTTTTGCGCCCCAGACATCCGTAAAAAGCTGATCTCCGATAAAAACGGTTGTCTTCTCATCCGTTCCCATCTTTTCCATTGCGCGCCGGTATCCTTTTGTAGAAGGTTTTCCGGCTTTATAAATATAAGAAGCCCCTTCTACCTTATCACAAAACATTTTAACACGCGGTTCTTTATTGTTGGATAAGAGCATCATGGAAAATCCCATGGTATGCAGTCTGTGAAACAGTGCAATCGCTCTCTCATCAGCCGGAGCGCCGTGCTCTACCAATGTATTGTCAATATCAAAAATCAAAGCACGTATTCCTCTCTGATACAATGCTTCAAAATCAATATCATAAGTTGAATCCATCCAAACATCCGGATAAAAAGTCTGAAACATAAGTACTCCTTTTTCGTCCACTCCAAATAAAAAGCCCGGAAACCAAGTGGTCGGTCCTCCGAGCTAATCATATCAAATATTTATAAAAATTAAAACTGCTTATTTCATAATCACAATACCGTCACCTTCCAGACCTTCTTTCGCAGTATTGACATTGGAAATATCTCCCACAAAGTAACGATACTGATCCAAAATACTGTCTTTTTTCATATCAGAAAGAGCCTGATCTACATCAAGTAAAGAAAGATCACTGTCTCTTCCGATATAATCGTAGGTATCACCGGTATTGAAATTCAACGATATATTTTCTAAATCGGCAGTACGTGAACGAGTATCCGGGTTCTGTCCTGCATCCTGAGAAACTTGTACTGCAGGCAATTGCTCTTCCTGCTGCTTTTTTAACGCATCCTGTGCTTTTACAGTCTCCACATCTACCTGTTTAATAGGCTGAATAGGATAGCTTTGATAAAAACCTCCGATTTTTCCGATACCCATGATACTCACCACCTCGACTGTCTGACTGATTTACATAACATAGAAATTGTTTTTATTATAAAATACGAATTTCATCTTTGCAATATATATATCGACAATTTTCGTAAAAGGTAAAGTCCGCCTTGAAATATTTCTCAACCTCTTTCTTTGCCTTCTTAATTAATGATACCATGGACAAAAGGTCATACTTTTCATACTCGCATAAAAAAGTATGTTATGCTTTTTGACCTCAAATCAATTAAATTGACTCCTTGTTCAAATACTCATATACTGATTGTGAATTCATTTTATGATGTTGGGATCAACCATTGAATTTTGCCGAGGGGATTGCTATGACGAAGAAACGAAACGATGTATTGGAATTCTGGCGCTTTATCTTCTGTATTATGGTGCTGGGCTTTCATTTTTTCAGCAAAATCGAATCCGAACTTTTTCACGCCGGTTATCTTGGTGTTGAATTTTTCTTTTTGGTTTCCGGATATTTTATTGGCAGTTATTATACAAAACAGTTGGCTGGAAAAACTTTCCCGAATCGTTTGAAAGCAATCGGAACCTATATCTGTTCCCGACTCAAACGGCTCTATCCTCTTTATCTGGCTGCTCTTTTTCTTATGCTTATCATCCGTAGCTTTATAAATCACTATGGTCTACATGATATGCTTTCCTTAGCCAAAAACTGCTTTGCCGAATTTATCATGCTGCAATGGACACCAATTGGAAACGAAGTCCTGATTTCAGCGGACTGGTATGTGCCCGCCGTTTTCTGGGGTGGCATTTTCTTTGTCCTCCTACTTTCCTTAACTGGTAAAATCGGTGGATTTATCCTGGCTCCCGCCATCAGTTTTTTTATTTATCGCTACTATTTTATCCTGATTGGTAAAATCGATATTATTGTCTATTATCATTGTGTGCTTCGCGGAATTGCCGGTTTGGGGCTGGGCATTTTTATTTATTTTCTATGTCAGGCGCTCAAAGACTTTCCTTCGCACCTGTCGCGCATTTTGTTCCCGGTATCCAATGTCATTCTATTGGGCATTTTTGTCTACAGTCAGTTTGGGCATCGTTCAAAATGGGATTTTTTCATTATTGCTCTCTACGCCATCTGTCTCTTTATCCTGATGAAGGCTGAAATGCCCATACGGAATGAAAAAATCAAATCCGCTTTTGGTCTGCTTGGAAAAATCACTTATCCGGTGTATATTTTCCAGATGCCGGTCATTGAGTTGTTTCTCGCCCTCTTGCATCTTGCATAGGACACAACGACCAGATTAAGGTCTTGGGATTATAAAAAATCGAAATCACACGCTGCCTGTGAAAACATTCAATCCTGCACTCAAAAACCTTTATTTCCTGAGTCGTGGTAACCGTCGTACCATTAGGCAGCTGATAGCTGTGCCGTCCGGTAATATCCCGGTATCCTTTAATCTGATATTGTTGAATCTCGCCATCTTCATCCGTAATCCGCAGTTTAAGCGGAATAATGGAACCATCTCTGCAATTCTGACAGATGACATCAATACTTCTGTCTGAAATATTTAATGCACTCATACACACACATTCCTTTCATATATCTCATTCTAGAACATGTGTTCGGTTTTTTCAAGTGGTAATTATAACTAAATTTTGATAGAATGATACCAACGGATTGCGAGAACACAAAGTGCGCAGCAATCCGTTGGTATCATAGAATCAAAAAAATATACGAAAGAGAGTATCCCAAACAATGGAAAACCAAAATCTCATTTCTAATCAAAATACATATAAAATGAAAAATACAGTATCCTTGCATGAATACAATTGTTTACAAACTGCAAAAATCGGTTGTGACGATTGCAGAGGCTGCAGTCATTGTTGTGAAAATATGGGTGATTCCATTGTATTGGATCCTTATGATATGTGGATGCTGACATCCAATTTAAGACTTGCCGGCAACACACCTGTCACCTATGAAATTCTGACTTCTGAAGATGGTCCGCTAGAACTAAGCAATCACGATGGTCTGATACTGCCAAATATCAAAATGGTTGTGGACGAACGCCCGGGACATTCCCATTCCGATACCGGGATTTGTCCCTTTTTAAACGGTAGCGGACGTTGTTCTATCCACTCCATCCGCACCGGTCTCTGTCGCCTCTATCCCTTGGGGAGAAATTTTTATCCAGATAAAATCAAGTATTTTATTTTAAATGAAGAACTCGGATGCCCGTCAAAAAAGAAATCCTATGTCAAAATCAGTGACTGGCTTGAAATACCGGATATTGAAAAATACGAAGCATTTCAATTAAAATGGCACAATTTGAAAAAAGAAACTCTAGTAAAAATGCAAAATCCCAACACTTCTATAGAAGATCAGAAAACCTTAATGCTGCATTTTTTAAAAACCTTTTATCAGACACCCTATTCTTCTGATTTTTATAATGATTTTGAAAATCGTGCATTTGCATTTTAATGATCTGCTACGTGCGGTTTTAGCATCAACCTGACTCAATAATGACACCTACTACTTTATAATATAGAAATCCGTCATATCACGGTTGCGATACTCGTGTTTTTCATAATAACCAATCAGATTTTTATCATCATCCCGTAACGCAACCATATAGACATCCTTATTCTGTTTCTCATTAAAAAAAGTGTGCACTATATTGTTGTTAACATCTTTTTTAAACCAGTCCACAACTTTCATTATCATCTCACAGGAATGCGGATTGTGACAATGCAGGAGGCTTTTTCCTAATATAGTTTCTCCGCCGTATTTCTCATAATTTTTCACAGCCGCCGGATTCATATAAATAATGGTGTGTTCCAAATCACAAATAACCACGGCACATTTATCCTGTTCAACCATACTTTTAAAATAATTCTTCATTTCCATGCTGCTCTCTCTTTCTGTCATATGAATTTTATTTTGGATGACATGATTATTCCATAGCTCTTATGTTGCAGGTACATTCGATATTTTTCTTTCAACACTTCTATCATACAATTTATTATACAAAAACACCAGTTGAAATTTTGCTGCAGACGATAAAAGAAATTTTATAATAAAGACTACTAACAGAAGGGAAAGATATGAAAAATCATCGAAATACTATTTACTATTTTTCCAAAATGTTTTAGTATTTTAGTTAATGAAATAAATTTACATTAATAAGGAAAAGGAGATATTGAAAATGAATCTTTCACCTCTTCAAAAGGCAAGATACGAGTACACTCCCAAACTTCCGGGAATGCTCAGAAACGGTATCGCAGAAATCTGTGTAAAGGAAGGCGCTGAGACAGCAAGTGTCGCTGATCAGGACAAGATCAAAGCTCTCTTCCCCAACACATACGGCAAAAAAGAAATCACATTTGAAAAAGGTCAGAACACAGCTCCCTCTAAAAAGCAGGTTGTAGGTGTTATTCTTTCCGGTGGACAGGCTCCCGGTGGACACAATGTTATTACCGGTCTTTATGATGCATTAAAAGCAACCAACAAAGACAATGAACTTCTTGGTTTCAAGGGCGGTCCGGACGGACTTTTGAAAAATGATTATGTTACATTTGATGATGCATTTATCGATGCATACAGAAATACCGGCGGTTTTGATATCATCGGTTCCGGTCGTACAAAGCTCGAGACTACAGAACAGTTCGCAATCGTTGCTGAAAATGCAAAGAAAAACGGTCTTACCGCTATCGTTATCATCGGTGGTGATGACTCTAACACCAATGCTGCTACACTTGCAGAGTACATGGCAGCTAACAATACCGGTATTCAGGTTATCGGTTGTCCTAAGACCATCGACGGCGACTTAAAGAACGAAGACATCGAAGCTTCTTTCGGTTTCGATACAGCTACCAAGACATATTCAGAAGTTATCGGTAACATTGAAAGAGATGCTAACTCAGCTAAAAAATACTGGCATTTCGTAAAAGTTATGGGACGTAGCGCTTCTCATGTTGCTTTGGAATGTGCACTTGAGACACAGCCTAACATCTGCTTAATCGGTGAAGAAGTAAAAGCAAAGAAAATGTCACTTGCTCAGATTGCCGGACAGATTGCAGATTCTGTTGAAAAACGTGCAGCGAACGGAGACAACTTCGGTGTTGCAATCATCCCTGAAGGTATCGTAGAATTCGTTCCTGAATTCTCTGTACTGATTGCAGAAATCAACGAACTCCTTGCAGGCAGCAAAACAGAAGAATTCAATGCTCTTCCTGACTGGGCTGCAAAATATGCTTTCATCGAAAGCGGACTCACAAAAGAATCTATGGCAGTATTTGCTATGCTTCCTCAGTTCGTTCAGCAGCAGTTATTCTTAGAAAGAGATCCTCACGGTAACGTTCAGGTATCCTTAATCGAATCAGAAAAATTATTCTCTGCTTTAGTAAAAGACGAACTCGACAAGAGAAAAGCAGCCGGCACATACAAAGGAAAATTCAGTGCATTACATCACTTCTTCGGTTACGAAGGAAGATGTGCATTCCCTTCTAACTTTGATGCTGACTACTGCTACTCACTTGGTTACAATGCATTCATGTTAATCTCTTACGGTTATACCGGATATCTTTCAAAAGTATCCAACATCGCAAAACCCGCTGACGAATGGGTTGCAGGTGGTATGCCGATTACCAAGATGATGAACATGGAAAGAAGAAACGGTGAAGACAAACCCGTTATCCGCAAAGCTTTAGTAGAGCTTGACGGAGCACCTTTCAAATACTTCGAAGCACACAGAGATGCATGGGCTGTTGAAACAGCATTCACATATCCCGGTGCTATCCAGTATTACGGACCTTCCGAAGTATGTGACATCACAACCAAAACACTTGCTTTGGAGCAGGGTGCTAACTAGGGACGGTTCTTTTATCAAAGGATTTGTTCCATCGTGGACAGTTCTTTTGATCCGTGATTAAAACAAGTAAAAAAGCTCAGGTCACAATTTTGTGATCTGAGCTTTCTTACTCCTACCTTCTTATACATTCAAATAGCTTTCACAATACGGACATTTGCTGGAATAACCTGCTGCCGCCTGAAAAGACGATCCACAATTTGGACAAGTCACAGCCACCAATTGCACCTGATCGGGACTTACCGGTTTATCATCCATCAGTTCCTCTTCTCCCGGCAATATCTCTCCCCTGACAGATTTGGGATCAAAACCGAATTTTCCATGATATTCATAAATATCAATCGTCATACCAATCGGATATAGATTGGAGCCTTTTGCAAAACTTGTGGGCAGAATCGCTTCTCTTTCTATATGCATGCGGTCAAAGTAGTGAACCTTAACATTTTGCGTAAATTCACCGTTTTCCAAAAAGGAAGTATTATCAACATAACCATATATTTTGGCTACATACTTATTCCCACGTTTTACGATGATTTTTTTATTTACAATACTAATGATAACACCAATAATAAATCCAAGCCCGATAAACACAAAACCAAGCGGTATTACAACAAACACACCTGATTCACCCGTCGCACTACTTACACCGATAAACACGACGGATACCATAGCTCCTACTGCAGCAAACATACCGCCGATAAATAACAATATTTTCTGTACACTGTTCATAACTTCTCTCCTTCACCATATTTTTTCCATCCGGATGCAATCTTTGTCCTCAGTTCATCCAGTGGCTTTAATCCGCTTAATGCATCATAAGAAGCAACACAGCAAGCACCGGTAGCCGCAGCTAACTGCATGCAGCTTTCTAAACTCTCTCCCTCTAACATAGCGGTCAAAAATGCGGCTATACTGGTATCTCCGGCTCCGGTGTCAAATCGTCCCTTTTTCTCTACACAAAAGCACCAGACAAATACTGCCAATCACAATCGTAGGAATTAAGAGTATCACAAATCCCACGATTGGATTAGGCATCACTTCTGCTGCTCTTTCCGTATTGATATAAACAGCAAGAATGCTTGGGTTAGCATTGTTAACTGCATGCATAATCGTTGCCGGCCAGATGGAATTCGTCTTTTGCGTAATATAGGTTAACATAACTCCCATAAAGGTACAGTCCACACACATAATCAGAATGCCCAGATACGGAAATCCCGGATAATCCAATCCAAAATTATGTCCAACGCAGGTTAACGGTGCATGCCATACGCCCCAGATGATTCCACCAATAAAAACAGCTTTTTTGGTTCCTACTAGTTCTATGAGTTTCGGCATCATATAACCCCGCCATCCTCCCTCTTCACCAAAAGCAGCAAAAGAACCAATGGCTCCGTTTATGATAGCGGCGAGTGGCAATAGCGGAATCATATTTTTTGCAATCCCCATAACCTTATAATATTCCGGATCAAACAAATCCGGATAAATCAAAAGTGACAGTCCATGTCCGATTTCAAAATAAATCCAGGGCATGAAAAGTGCAAACAGATAAAACATCCATTTCTTATTTTTCAAAGAAATCCCTAACATCATGGAGCCTTTTCCCGTCAAAGGAAAACCTTCTTTTGTAATCCACCGTGTCAGCACATGTGCCAGTACAGGAATCAGCATACCAAGAGCCGATAAACCTTCCATGCGTGGATTAGAACCATCCCATTTATGCCCTGTAATTATATAAGTAAAAAACACGATCCATGTCAGAAAAAAGGATAAAGCCAGATATAAAAACAACCTTTTTGATTCCAGTTTTTTATCCATAAACTAAACCTCCTGATTTGAAAAAAAACACGTAATCTGATACGATACATAATAAAGAGCCAGTGTAATGACCGGTGACAGAATTGTTAAAAATGCCACTTCAAAGGTATGCGTTTCATACCAATTCATGAAAGTCAGAATATTAAAGTTTTCGGAAATCCAATTCAGATTACCGAATAAAAGGAATCCTACAATCACAAATCCAATTCCCATCACAACGGCAATTTTTATAAGCTTCGCTTTCTGTACTCCCAATAAAATAAACAAAGGTAATTCAATCGCGGCAGATAATAGAACAAGGCAGATCAAAGGCGGAATAAACGAACAGATTGCTGCCATTAGTTCGGAAGAAACACCCTCTCTGCAAAACGCATTACAAATCACACCCCACATCATCTCAAAAGACAAAAAAACATAAGCGGAAATGGCTATAAAAAGATATTTTGATGCAATATAAGCATTTTTTTCAAGGGGAAGCGAACTAATATATCCCCTGATTTTATTCTTGGTATCACCATCTACAATTTTTGCCACCCAGCCGTTCACAAGGCCTAAGATTCCAATTATACAACAGGCAAATATACTGAAAAAAAGGTAATCCAGAAGATTCATTTCCTGTCCATCTTCTGTCATGGTCAAAAAAGCTTCTTGATTCATCGTTCCCGGAAAAGCAACCCGAAGTCCAAAAAAAAGAACGGTTCCGATTATCAAAATCCACACTAATTTTTTTCCGTTTATGGATACAAAATCCTTATATAACAATCCACCCATTACACGATTCCCCTCTTTCTTTCAGCAATCCGTACAGAAACAAAATAGGACACAACCATAACAAATACGGCAATCAATAACAGCACATAGTATTTATGCTTTATAAAATTCATACACCGATTAATCAACTCAATATCGCCGGAATCCATGGCTGTAATCGATTTTCTGATATTTGATAAATTCAGAGATATTACTGTTACCAACATCAAAAATGGTGAAATAATCCGTGCATAGTCTTCTTTTCCATATCCAAAAAGGAAGCAAAAAACAATTACTAACGCACTGTAAATTGCCATCACAGAAGTTGCAGAAATAATGATTCCAAGAAAGTCTGCAAAAGAAATGATATCCGTAAGCATCGATAAAACAAATGCAATGATAATATCAATGAAAGCACCAATTCCAAACATAGCAAAAATCGTAACATATTTTGCCAGTACCCGCTTTTTTACGGAGATTGGAAGCACAGACGAGACATTGAAAAAACCGGCCTTTCCATCTTCCGTAAATACATTTGCAAAATCTCCCACAGTTGCAAGTGGAAGCAACATAAAAAGTATCAGCACATTTGTTGATAAATTGGTAATATCAGAAGCCGACAATCCCTCCGTTGCCACCATCGCCTGATTTGCCATGGCAATATTTCCAAAACGTGCACTTAGAACAAACATGACAGACAACACCAATACACCGACTACGACATAGCCGAAGATCATAAGCTGTTTTCTTAAACACATTAAATCTTTTAATACCAGCCCTTTCATATACCTGTCTCCTTCTCCAAACTTCAATTTCATATGTTATCTGACTCGATTAATCCGTCTCGACAGTCCTACTGCCGGCATTTTTACTGTCCTTATTGACATAAAAAAGCATAATATCTTCTAACGTAGCCGGTTCGATTACCATCTGAGAATATAGCTTTTCACATGCTTTCCTGTCATTCACCAACACTTCAACACCAAAGGTTCCCGGCTGCACATTGACAATCAAGGGCTCACTGATCTTTTCTAACTCACTCTTTTTGCACTTCAAAAGTCCGTGCTTTTCTAAAATATCATCCTTATTTCCTGCTAGAACAATCTTTCCTGCGTTAATAAAAACAACTTCATCCGCCAATTTTTCCAAATCTCCTGTAATGTGAGAAGAAAGTAAAATGGTATGATCTTCTTCTATCACAAATTCCCGGAAAATCTGAAGCATTTCATTTCTGACAATCGGATCCAGTCCACTGGTCGGCTCATCCATAATCAGAAGCTTTGCATGATGGGAAAGCGCTACGGCAATCTGCAGCTTCATACGCATACCGCGGGAAAAATCACCACATTGTTTTCTGGAAGGAAGTGAAAATCTCTTAAGATAATCAAAAAACATTTCTTCGTCCCAGTTTTTATAGATATTCTTCATCATAATATTGATGTCGCGACCTGTCATAAATTCATGAAATCCCATTTCATCAAACACGACACCGATATCTTCACGAAGGTGCGCACTGTCTTTTTCTATGTTCTCACCAAACAACCGGATTTCACCTTGATCCGCTTTGATTACATCCAGCATGAGCTTAATGGTCGTTGTTTTACCTGCACCGTTCTGACCGATAAAGCCACATACTGAACCTTCCGGAACCGTAAAGCTCACCTGATCCAATTTGAAATCACCATAGTCTTTGGTTACACCTTTTAATTCCACTACATTTTTTATATCTTCCATCAAAAATCCTCCAAACGGTATCATGCGATAGCATACAAATGTCTAACTATACTACAAAACTTCATCTGCAATGGCTACATATTTTCCCACCAAATGCATCTGCAATATTTTCGTATTATCCCACCAAATGTCATTTACCATGATTGCATATCATTTTTCACAAAATGCAGTTGTAATGGTCACATACCATTTCACATATCATTCAGCAAAATAATCTCATGAAAAGCTATCATTATAATTACATGGTTTTCTCGTCATATAGAATCTTCAGTGTCTCACTTAACTCTTCATATGTAATCTTCCCGAGGATTGCCTTGTCAACAGCAGTGTCCAACAATTCCTGAATGGCAAACATCATATTCTCTTTTACCATATCACTGTTAATTCCTTTGACAAAGCTGCCTTTTCCGGTAACAGATGTAATAAACCCATCTCTTTCTAAATCCTCATAGGCTCTTTTTGTTGTGATAATACTGATTTTTAAATCCTTGGCCAGTACCCGCATCGACGGAAGAGCGTCCCCTTCCACCAGTTCTCCGGTCATAATCTGGCTCTTAATCTGCTCCTCAATCTGCTCATAAATCGGCACACCGGAGCTGTTGCTAATAATAATATCCATATGTATTTCCTTTGCGCGCATAGGACAAAATTCCTTTTTTGAATCTTGTCTCATTACATAATTAATTATTGTATATATTCAATATATACAATCAGTCTTTTAATGTCAAGTATTAAATTTAATTTATTTAGGACATACTGTCTTATTTTGTTTTTCATACCAGCCGGACGCTTGCTATAACTAAAAACCTTTGTATTATTTAATCAGTTGTGCAACTTTCTCCTGAATCTCATCCAAATTGTCCTTATCTACGACTGCCCACAGTATTCTTTTTAAGTTTTTACCCTTCAAAATATTTGCAGGAATCGTTGAATAGCTTGCAAATTCCTTAATTAGCATCTCACGTAGTTCTCTAACTTTCGCTCCCTTTTCTTTACCCTCATACTGGTCTAACTCAAGCTTTTTTTCAATCGCTAATGCTTTTTTCACTGAATCCCAGTTGTCTGCCTCTAGCATGGCCTCATACATCAATCGAACTAATGACGCTTCACATGCTACAAACTGAGGACTGAACTCAACTTTGCTATTCAAATATAGCGCCTTAAAATCATTGATATACTTTTTAAGTTCCGCATCTTCGCCGCTATCAACCATAGAATATCTATACAACTGTTTTCTTACATCAGCAATAATTTCTTGAATATCATATGCGGATCCTTTTCTGTCATACCACTCTTTTTCAGCTCTTTTTAGATATTTCTTACGTACTTCATTAATGTCCAGTTCATCAAGTCTATATACCGTAAGCATTACAACATCGTAAAACTGCTTAACCTGTTCATCCATTCTGTCATTTTGAACACCAATAGTATTGCAGCCTATGGTTGTAAATTTATCTGCAAAAAGATGACTTACTGGGAGCAACTGATATTCAAAGTCACTTTCCACAGCAAATATTTCTTTTCCCGTCTTTCTTGTAAACTCCCAATCCTCTGATTCCATAATAAATTCTATTTTTAATTCCTGCTTATCTACCTCACCTTCTTCTGCATTTCGCTCTTTATAAGTCAATACAGACGGAACATCTACATGATATGTATGCATCGGTAAATTTGTCTTTGGATTCTTTGGAATATGCTCTTTAAACAAAAAGAATTCACTGCCTTCTCTCAATTCTTTTGTAATATCATCCAATGTATTCTTTACCTGCTCATCCGTACCACAAAATATCATATCAATATCAACACTTGTTCTCTGTGCTTCGATTGGCAAATAAAACTGTGTGGCTGCTCCACCCTTTAAAACGATATGCTCTCCTAGACGCTTTTGTATTTGAAGGAACAATTCAAGATCCCACAAAAACAATTCCATTCTTGACATATTTTTAAATCCGTACAATTCCATTCTATTCTGCAGATATTCCCTACTAAAAGCCGTCTTGTCATGAAATATCTTCGTATAATCCATCTTATTCTCCTTTTCGTAATATCATTGCAAATTGCATTGCTTCTTCTGTGATATATGGTGTTTCTACAATAAGTCGTATGTCACTCTGAAGGTTCCTCTTAGTTGAAACTGTAATTAGTTTCTTTTTATCAATATTTCCTAATCTCACCAAATTCTGATAAACTCTGACCAATTCTTGAAGCGATAAAGGATAACCATTTCTCGTTATTGAAAAATACAAATCTACAAATGCTTTTTCTATTGTTGCAATCCCATCATTTTCATAATCAAAATTTTCAGTATCGTATACTATTATCTGCTTTTTTTCTATTCCCGCCAATATGGCGTCTTCGTATTGCTGACGAATCCCGGACGGTTTCACAACAGCAAATCCACCATCTAACAAGTAATTGATTATCTCATCATGCGCTGACTTTTCTACAAACAGAAGCATAGGGTATTGTTCTGGAACATGCTGCATAAACCTTTGCAACACATCTAACCCTGAGATAAAATACCCAAATCCCGATTCGTCAAGAATCTCCTGTACTCTTTTTATATCTTCTGTTAATGCAATCTTTGTCTTTCCTTTCCATTCATTGAACGCATACACACCAGTACGCACACGCTTTAAATATCCAGCTTCTACCATTTTTGATAGGTTCCAATAAATAGAAGATTGCTTCATATCAGGAAATATAGCCTGTACATCTTCCATATAGAAAGTAGTTTGTTCTCTTAATTTTTCTTCTATAGCATTATATTTTTTCTCTAAAGCTGATACCTTTTCCATTTTACTATGCCACCTTTCACGATTATTCTACCACGTTCTTTGTCTGTTTTCAATAATTTATTCGCAAATATCATATTTGCAAATATCTTTTTATTTTTTATTATTTTCAGGGTTATACGCGGTACAATTCTCATATTTCAAAAAGATATTTGCAAATACAGTATTTGCATATTTTTTTATATTTTTCACTTAATTATTAGGATATGATTAAACGCCCGGATATGGTATCCCCCCGGACGCTTGGTTTATTCTTTATACTTCCACCATCGTTCCACTCTTAAATTCAACTGTAAATGTTCCACTCTCATGCACAGTTATGCATATCCTCAATAGTCTTCATAGGGTTGTACAAGGACGGTTTCTTAATTCCAAGATAATCTGTAAGTGTGGTAACTGACAAATACGATTGTATTAACAAAAAAAGGACCAAACAGTATTTCCTAATAAGGATTAACTGTTTAGTCCTTTAAGTTATCTTCTCTATAGCAAAGTGATTGCTTTAGATATAAACGTCAACTTTCATTGAATCGCACGGTTTAAACTTTCCGGTTCCCTCTGTTTTCTCGATATACATCTGCATATCATCTTCGGTTACCATCAAAGTAAAGAGATAAATGTGCTTATCAATTACTTGTTCCCCTGTTCGGCAATAGCAGCCTGAGCTGCAGCGAGTCTTGCAATCGGCACACGGTAAGGAGAACATGAAACATAAGTCAAACCTACTTTGTGGCAGAATTCAACAGATGAAGGATCTCCACCATGCTCACCACAGATACCGAGCTTGATGTCAGGACGAACACTACGTCCTTTTTCAGCGGCCATCTGAACTAACTGTCCGACACCGGTCTGATCCAGTCTTGCGAAAGGATCGGATTCGTAGATTTTTCTCTTGTAATAGTCATCTAAGAATTTACCTGCATCATCACGAGAGAAGCCGAATGTCATCTGGGTTAAGTCATTGGTACCAAATGAGAAGAACTCTGCTTCCGTTGCAATCTGATCTGCTGTCAGAGCAGCTCTGGGAATCTCAATCATCGTACCGATGTGATATGCTATATCAGAACCTTTTTCTTTCTTAACAAGCTCTGCTGTTTCTACGACTACATCTTTTACAAACTTTAATTCTTTCTTTTCGCCTACCAACGGAATCATGATTTCAGGAACGATGTCATATCCTTTTTCAGCTTTTACTTCAATTGCAGCTTCCATAACAGCTCTTGTCTGCATCTTGGCAATTTCCGGATAGGTAACCGCAAGACGGCATCCACGATGTCCCATCATCGGATTGAATTCATGTAAAGAATCACAGATTTCCTGAACTTCTTCGCTAGTCATCATCATCTCTACTGCCAAGTCATCAATATCAGCCTGCTCTGTAGGAACAAATTCATGGAGCGGAGGATCTAAGAAACGAATGGTAACCGGTCTTCCTTCCATGGTCTCATATAATGCTTTGAAGTCACCTTTCTGATAAGGAATCAAAGCATTTAATGCTTTTTCTCTCTGCTCTAAGGTACGTGCTAAAATCATCTGGCGGATACGGGGAATACGTTCCGGATCAAAGAACATATGCTCTGTACGGCAAAGTCCGATACCCTCTGCACCAAATTTAACAGCTACTGCTGCATCAGCCGGTGTATCTGCATTGGTACGAACCTGTAATTTACGATATTCATCTGCCCAGCCCATAATGCGTCCAAAGTTGCCGGATACACTTGCTTCTACGGTAGGAATGTCACCATAATAAATATTTCCGGTAGAACCGTCTAAGGAAATATAATCACCTTCATGAATTTCATGACCACCAAGTGAGAATACTTTTTCCTCTTCATTAATTGCAATTTCGCCACAGCCGGATACGCAACAGGTTCCCATACCTCTGGCAACAACGGCAGCATGGCTTGTCATACCGCCACGAACGGTCAAAACGCCTTCGGAAGCGTGCATACCTTCGATATCTTCCGGTGATGTCTCAAGACGAACAAGGATAACTCTGTCACCAGTTGCTTCATGATGATTTTTCGCATCTTCTGCTGTAAAGTAAACCTTACCGGCTCCTGCTCCGGGTGATGCAGGAAGTCCGTGACCGATGACTTCACCTTTCTTTAATGCTTCCGGATCGAAGGTCGGATGCAGTAACTGATCCAATGATTTTGCTTCAATACGCATAACTGCTTCTTTGGGTGTAATCTTTCCTTCATCTACCAGATCGCATGCAATCTGTAAAGCAGCCTGTGCTGTACGCTTACCATTACGTGTCTGTAAGAAGTACAGCTTCTGATCTTCAATGGTAAACTCCATATCCTGCATATCGCGATAATGCTCTTCCAGCTTGTTGGCAATATCCATAAACTGTTTAAAGCATTCCGGCATATCCTGCTCCAGTCTGGTGATCGGCTGAGGCGTACGGACACCGGCAACCACATCTTCACCCTGTGCATTGATTAAGTACTCGCCAAAGATACCCTTTTCACCGGTAGAGGGATTACGGGTAAATGCAACACCGGTACCTGATGTGTCGCCCATATTACCAAATACCATAGCCTGTACATTAACGGCTGTGCCCCAGTCACCGGGAATATCATTCATACGTCTGTAAACAATAGCTCTTTCATTGTCCCAACTGCGGAATACCGCTTTTACAGCTTCCATCAACTGTACCTTGGGATCCTGCGGGAATTCTTCACCCATGGCATCCCTATAAATACCTTTGAAAATAGCAATAATTTCTTTTAAATCATCGGCGGTCAAGTCGGTATCATATACCGCTTCATCTGCGCCTCTTCCAAGAACTGCTCTCTTTTTGTCTTTTTCTTCATCCAATACTCTCTCAAAATGAGATTTGGGAACTTCCATTACAACATCTGAAAACATCTGAATGAAACGGCGATAAGAATCATATGCAAAACGTTCATTGCCTGTTTTCTTTGCAAAACCTTCCACTGCCACATCATTTAAACCTAAATTTAAAATGGTGTCCATCATACCGGGCATGGATGCTCTCGCACCGGAACGAACAGAAACCAATAACGGATTTTCTGTATCTCCAAATTTTTTACCCTGTTTTTTCTCCAGATCAGCCAAAGCTTCAAAAATCTGATCCTGCACTTCCTGCGGAATGGTCTTGCCACTGTTATAATATTCGGTACAAGCCTCTGTTGTAACAGTAAAGCCCTGGGGAATTGGCAAACCGAGATTGGTCATCTCAGCAAGATTGGCTCCTTTTCCTCCGAGCAGATTTCTCATATCGGCATTTCCTTCTTCAAATAGATATACCCATTTGTTAGACATTTTCTAACCCCCTTAGATAAATAATTTAGATAGAAATTGTGTTACACACTATCCTTATTATAACATTTGTCCTATCCTTACGTATATATAAAATATGTAAAAATCTTCTAATACATGTAGAAATTTTTCTTCTTTTTTTGTGCTTTTTATCAAAAATATTGCATTTAATATTTCCTTTTCGGATTTGTGGTCCCAATATATATCTTTGTTCGCCTCGCACTTCGGTTTCAAGCTTTTCTAAGCGGCATGCTCACAAAATATTATGAAATGACCGGTTTCAAAACTCAGACTTCGTCTTCAAACAGTTGAAACCGGTCATTATTTTGTTTGCTATGCCGCTAAGAAAAACAAAAAACCTCGTGAAAGCCGGCGAACAAAGATATATATTGGGAACACAATACGAAAGGGAAATTTTATTTTACCCTGCAGAAATAATTTCCACAAAAATCCCATCCGGGTCTTTGATAAAGAAATACGGTCTTCCGAGCCTGCCCTCGGAAATCGAAGGCATCTCATCTACCAAACCAATTTCTTTCAGGTGCGCAGCCGCCTTTTTAACATCCTCTACCTGTAAACCTAAGTGCTTTGCACCCTTAACTTTCAAATCCTCTCCCAGTGTATTGACAAAATCCGGCAGCTTCTCACTGTCCGGATAGCAAAACATTTCCAGAATAAAGTTTCCGTTTTTCATCTGCACAATTCTGACCGAACCGTCCTCGGCACGAAAATCCTTGATTACTTCAAACTCCAGTTTTTCATAAAATGAAATGCTTTTCTCTACATCTCCTACGCTGATTGCATAATGATCGGGTTGAAACATAATTGATCCTCCTTTAATTCCAAAAACACGCCATAAACTGCCACTTGCGCTTTCACAAGCATCACAATAATTATGCTTGAACTTTCAAATAAACTGTGATATCTTGTAACTAAAGAAAGCACCCACTCCAAAGGTGGATGTTTCTGGCATAAGATTAATGCCTTTAAGGGCACGGCCTATCCTGTGGGTGAGACAGGATAGGCATTTTTATTTTCGCTTGTTTCTCTTAGCGTCACCTCCCTTCCTATGTATTCCGGCTAACCGGTTTTCAAAGCTGGGAGGCTACCACCCTGTCATGGGCACTTTCCATAATCCAATTCTATCACAGGCAAAAAATGATTACAACGATATTTTGTCTGTTTTTTCACCAAAAAATATACTGGAATTTTATAAATTCCTTCCCACCTTTGGGCATCCTCATATCACCTTGCTATAATCAATCCAAGAACAAATCTTCCTTAGTTCCACTCTTCCACTGCCTTGTTGTAGTAATCCATCAATACAGGCTTTGTCAGTCGATTGATTTCTACGCTCTCGTCCATTTCATCCTTGCCAAACAAAAAAAGCGCCGAAACATTTTCCGTGGTCAGATATTTGGTTTCCACATCAAAAGTAAGCTCGCTTGTGAGTTCTTTTTTGCTAGCCATATTAAATCCCCAGTCTCCGAACGCCGGAACCTGAAGATGATAAGGCTTTACCAAAAAGCCTTCACTTTCTATTGTTTTATTGATACACCAGAAAGCCTTTGTCGCATAATACGGACTGGTAGACTGCACGACCATGACGCCGTCATCCTTTAAGCAGCCGCCACACATTCTGTAAAAGATATTAGAATATAATTTGTTGAGCGATTCACAGTTTGGATCCGGCAAATCCACAATAATCAAATCATACTTTTCTTTACAAGACTCCAGATATTCATAAGCATCTTCATTGTGCACGAAAAGCTTCTCTGATTTCAGACTGTCCTGATTAATGGAAGTAATGTTTTCATTGGTAGAACAAATCCGAATCATCTCCGAATCCAAATCCACCAGATCAATTTTTTCTACCTCGTCATACTTTAATACTTCGCGGACAGCCAGTCCGTCGCCACCGCCTAAAATCAATACATCAGATCGATTATTAAGTTCAGTCATAGGGATATGAACCAATGCCTCATGATAGCGGTATTCATCTGCTGTCGAAAACTGACAATTGCCGTCAATATAAAGGCGCACATCATCCCGATGTTTGGTCATCACAATTTTCTGATATTCCGTCTGCTCCATATAAATGATATGATCGCGATACAAGCCTCCTTCTACACCTTCAGAAATATTATCTGCAAATATCATTCCCAAAACCATAAATAGAGCAATGCAGGCAGCTAACAGACGATAAATTTTAATCTCCCGGACACGCTCTCCAAACCGCCACAAAATAAGCATTGCCGCAACGATATTGAGCAGTCCGCAAAGAAACGAGGTTGCAAAATAGCCAAGCTTCGGCAATAGTAGGAGCGGAAATGCAATCGCACCAAGCAGCCCTCCGATATAATCGAAACTGAAAATTGAGGACAATGTGACAGATAGGTCATTTTCATCCGCTTCAATAATCCTTGTCATAATCGGAATTTCGGCACCGGCCAGTGTTCCAATTAATATAATTTCCAAATACATCACGGCTGCATAATTGGAAATGTAAATATTGGATAAGAAAAGCAGAAGGGAGCTTACGCCCCCAACTATGCCAATACTCAATTCGATTGTGACAAAGATATTAAACAAGTTCTTTTTAAAATATTTTGATATGTAGGATCCAAAACCCAGTGCCGCCATATATAAGCCGATAGTAATTGAATACTGCAGGGTGCTGTTTCCCAACAGATAAGAGCTGACCGCACTGATGATTAACTCATAACACATCGAACAGCCTGAAATAATCAGAGTTGTCAGCATCAAAAGTCTGTACTTTTTACTCATGTTAATACCTTTTCTTTGATTTCTATTTATATTTTACTGGATTACACCACTTACGATAAATGCGATACCAACAAACATACC
The DNA here is from genome assembly GCA_017387565.1 of Lachnospiraceae bacterium. Taxonomy (GTDB): domain Bacteria; phylum Bacillota; class Clostridia; order Lachnospirales; family Lachnospiraceae; genus UBA2882. Next base: position 81,129 of record JAFOEY010000010.1, read on the forward strand.
AAAAATCATAATGCCGGCTGCTTCATTTTTTTCTTTTAAAGCAACATTGAAGTTGAATTTTCTGTTGATGATATCAACAATAAAGTAAGCAAGAATAAATGCAACAATTCCGATAGCGGAATAAACAACGGTATCGATAGAACCTTGCAAAAGTTCGGCTGCTTCACCGGCAGAAAATGAAATAATTGCTGAGCGAATGACAAATCCAAGCCCTGCATAGATACCGGCAGATACCCAGCCTACCGCTTTATTTCCATCATTAATTTCCTGCGGGAAATCAACCGGAATGCACAAATCGATGATCCAATAACCAAGCATCATCATTACAAGACCAATAGCAAGATAAACGACTGTTTCAAGAATAATTGTTAACATATTTTTCTCCTTTTCTTAAAAAAACTTAAACTACTTACCACTACTAATGCCACCGCTTGAAGAACTTCTATTATTCACGCTGGACTGTCTGACAGAATTGGAATAACTGTCAAAATATCCGTTTCCGATATTGTGCACCGTGGAACCGCTATACATTGTATATGCAGATGGTGAACTCTTATACTTGCCGGAATCGGTAGAATGTCCACTGCTGTAATAATGACTGCGATACCATTTCGTATCACTATCAGAGCATTTGTAAGGGGCATTGTCCGAGGTATAGTTGTACTTTCTGGGCGACACCTGAACGTAAACCATATCGGCTTCCCCTTCCGGATGATAAATCAAACAATACTCGCCACTTGTAAGGATTGCAATTTCTGCATCCGTCACATCATCCTTTTGCGTAACAGACTCTGTCTTTCCTTCAATCCCATCAATAATATCTTTGGCAACGGCATCCGTTGTACTTTCACTTCCAAAGGGATGATAGGAATAAACCATGGCTTCCTGCTTTTCATTTCCGGTGATCGTCGTTTCATAATAATAATCAGACGAACCTTTCAAATATTTGGCTATCGCTTTATTATTCGAACCGGAAGCCGAAATAATGGTTGATAGCATACTAAGAACATACATACCAATAAAGACACTGACAAAAACCCATACCAGCTTTTTTGAATTCGTTTTCTTTGGTTCTTTATAGCCCAACACCACAATGTCTGTTGACTCAATATAGACGCCGCGGGAGTATTCGGCACCATCACTCCAGATTTCAACAGAAAGCGTCTTTTCTTCTGCTTCATCCTCGTATTCCACAAAATTTGCACGTTCACCGGGATCTACATCCACATCTCCACCAAATTCCCGTACAATTTGTGTACCCTCATCAACCTTGTGCCACTCCGGTCCGATCTGACCTCTGATATCGTTCGCCGGCCAGGAAAGCGAATACTCATTATAGCATTCATCACAGGAAAGCCAACGTTCTCCATTTTGCGTTCTTATTCGATATTCTGTCCATTCCTTATTTCCATCCTGTGGATTGGAATATTTGATATAACCAATAACGGTTCCATCTATCCCATTGACCTTTAATATCGTACCAACTCGATAAAACAATGTTCTACCCCCTTCTTAAAAATATAATCATTCACATTATTTAAATTAAAACAATTCCTGATTAACTATTAATTTTACGTTCTACCAAATGAAGCTCAATTCGTTCGGCCTCAAACAATTCTTTCAGCTTTTCTGATATTCCATCAACAACCTCATCCTTGCAGGAAAAAATATCAATTGCCGCATATCCGTATTCGGGCCATGTATGTATTGAAAAATGAGATGTAGAAATCACTGCAAAGTATGTGACACCGATCGGTTCAAACTCATGCACGCACTCTTCAACAATTTGTGCATCCACAAACTCTATCGCCATATGCGCAGCTTTTTTTACCGCTTCCACATCATCAATCATTTGCGAACATCCATACAAATCCGCAATTAACTGTACTGCCATTTTTTATCTCCAACCTAATTGTTTCTACCAAATAATTTGCCTGTCAGCTTGTGTAGTCTGCCATAATTGTGCTTCGATGAAGCTTTATCGCTTCCACACTTGGTACAACAGGAACAATCCGAGCGGTTATATGACCCGCAATATTCACATAGCCAGTCCGGTGCATCGGTCGTTTTCGCTTTTTCTTCCGCTGTCAGAGTTGCCGCATCCAAATCCTGCGGTAAATAAAACATCGTCTCCACGCCTCGCGGATTTCCACATGACGTGCACGCATCATAACGGGCCTTGATTGCCTTTGTCCCACAATAGACACAATCCCAAAGACCTTCGATTCTTCTTTCTTCCATATATTATATTTCCACCTCCGGCACACATCAATATCTATTCTTGAAAATCATACTATTTTTCCAATTCTTCCATATATCCCGCCGTAATAATACCTGCCGGCAATGCAACAATCGCAATTCCGATAAAGGAAGACAACATTGTCACAATCCGCCCAATCGTCGATACCGGATAGATATCACCATATCCCATCGTTGTTAAAGATACCGTTGCCCAATATATGGCATCAAAAAAGGTATCAAACGTTTCCGGCTCTACATTGAAAATAACAAGTGCCGAAATGAAAACGTACCCTAACGCAAACCAGATTACAACCATTAGTGAATCTTTCTGCTTGGAAAACACTCTGACGATCAGAGCAACGTTTTTCGAATAACGAAAGGATTTGAATATTCGAAATACTCTTAGAGAGCGAAATAAACGGGATACCTTTAACACACGAAAACCATTGTTAATGAACGTAACAGAGGGAAGAATGGACACCAAATCCACAATTGCCATAAATGTAAACGGATATCTGACAAAAGACCATTTTCCCTGTTTTAACTTATAATCTGCTGTAAGAAGTCGAAACAAATAATCAATTATAAAAATAAAAGCAGTTGTCTTATCCACGGTATTCAGAAACGCGGTCTGTTCTTTCACAGTTAACGGTAACAGACTGATGAAAATAACAAAAATCATAATAAAATCATAAGCCTGACTCCATCTATCGTTTTCTTTTGCAACTTCAATTATTTCGAATAACCGCTTTCTCATAAATATTTCCAATCTTGTGATTTAAAAAGTCTAATCGTCATCGCAGACTTTAGATATATTTTAATATATATATAGTAGGATTACTATATAATATTTCGTTCATAATCAATCATGTTTTTTGTTAAAATGGTACAAAAAGCAATCTACAAAATTGTTTACCAGTATTGTTCTACTTTTGCTTTTGCTTCCGATTCATTAAAACCATATATTGCCATTACCTGTTCAACAGCATCAATCATGGCACCATGTCTTTCTTTCCAGTAAGCTGTTACTCCGGCAATTGCTTTTTCGATTTGAGATGTAGTAACGCTCTTGGTTACTTCTTTGGTTACTTCTTTGGTCACTTCTTTGGTTACTTCTTTGGTCACTTCTTTGGTTACACGTTCTGCTACTTCTTTTCCGTATGCAATTTTCTCTTCATAAATAATGCGTCCAACTTTTGTCATTTCCAGTCTCCTCCTTATCTCTTCAGCTACTTCTTCATCAATAATCTTATCCGTAAAACTCAAAATCCCTGCAAACAAAAATCTCTGTGTATTCTGCTCCTCTATGCTTTTAATCAACTCGACCATTTTCTTTACAGCCTCTTTCTGTCGTTCTTTTCCACGATATGCCAGGGGTAGAATAATCATTTTCATTTTGATATGCAACAGCTGTTTTATCCACTTTGGGAGCAGCACGTTTTTTATACTGTTTGCCTTTTTTCTTTCTTCTGTTTTGTTCTTTTCCATCCATAAAATGTCCTCCTTAGCCTGCAGGAAGCAATCAATTTATAGATGAAACTTTCTCTCATTTCGAAACTTCCTGCCATATTCATAATAATTGTGAATTTAAAGCACGAATTGTTTCGATGGGCATACGCCCGAGATATCAGAATGATATAGATATATCTGTAATAGATACAGATAAAAAAGAAACTTATGCTTTGTAATGAATAACATAGCACAAGTTTCTTCACAGTTCAACAATAATCGTTATTTCGTTTTTTCAAATCACCAAAGGATGACATTCAGAAACTGGCAGATGACAATCAAAAACTGGAAAATGAAAAATCCCTTATCAACCACCTGAATCAGATGCTCCTTGCTGATAACCGTATCGAAGATCTTACCAGAAACACTTGCGATGCAACGTTTCAAAAACAATTGCTTCAAGAATATAGTCTTATTTCAGAAAAATAATAATTAACCCCCACATATTATGCTAAAATATCAAAGTCCGGTCAATAAGAAACCGGACTTTGATATAACAACAATATTAATAATACATTCCTATAATTTCCAACTCCACAAAATTTTCTTCAAGTTCTATATTTTTAAAATTCTCATCTTCACTTGGTTTTATCTCTTTCCTCAAGGCACGATTCAGTCCCAGAAAATCCCGATAAACATCATAAGCTATATATCTGGTTCCATGCAGTTCTTTTTTATAAACAAGTCTTCCGAGAATGGTTACTTCTTCATTTTCATATTGCTCCAATTCATCCACTTCAATCAAAAAATTATCCAATTTTAATTTGGAAAAAATCAGATTATAATCACCAAATCCATCAACTTCTGCCAACATCGGGATTTTAATCTTGCTTTTATTTTTACCCAATACAGCATTTAATAATTCTCTTTCCTGATTGAAAAACCTCAGAAATGAGGTCTATTTGTCGTGCTCAGATTTCCAAGATGCATCTTCAAAAGCAGTGACATAACCTTTACTTTTCGGTAAAGTGCAAAGATTGAAAGTCCATACATATCGGCTTCGGTGACGCGACTCTGTTCACTTTGGCAAAATCAAACGCGGTGCAAACGAAAGGGCAGTTTTTCTATTGTTCAAGACTGCTTTTTCGTTTACACCGCTATTGATTGTAGCCTAAAGAAGTTTCAAGTAGGTTGGCATTGCAAATTTATTAGCACTTTTCTAGTCGAAAATCACTAAATCAGCTAACGTTCTTTTTTCTTTCAAACACTGGTCACTCTCTCTTATCAATCTATTTTACTTGATAAGGCTTATCATCCAGCGGCTTCTTGCAACCATTCCTCTTCGCAATATAGTGAAATAATGCTTTCTGCATCCACTTACCAATACGCTTATGTTGTCGAATCTCTTTTTCCGAAAAATACTCCGGGGCAGCAAATTCATTTACTTCTTCCTTGTCAAAAGTTTCTTTCTGTGCAAAAGATCTTCCCATCTTTTCATAATGTGCTACCAGCTTCTCTGCCATGTCCTCCGGCATCCAAGAAGGGCCAAAATTATCCCCTTTAATCAGCGTTCCATTATATTCACAGTTAAAATATGACGGTAATATTTCTAAATATGCCTCTCCGCACCGAAGCTGGCTGGCTTCAGCAAAGCCTCCCTGTAGTATAAAAGACATTTTCGTGCCGTCCTCCTTTTTCGGTTGCAAAGTTTCTAAAAATTCCAACATAATTCCCGGCACACTTTCTACATACAAAGGAAGCGCAAATAAAATATTGCTATTTTTCTCATATGCTTCTTTAGCACCTGTCCACTGCTTTTTATCCGACAAATGCCAAACTTCTGTTGTATTTCCGCTCTCCTCGAATCCACGGACAAAAGTGCGGATAATTCGCGCTGTATTGCTCTTAGCCTCCACACGAGGACTTGCGTTAATTATTACTAAATGCATGAAAGAATCCCCCTTCCTTCTTCTAACGGATATACACCAAGAGAGGTACTTTCAAAATTAAGTGTCGTTCTCTCCATCCATTTTTCAAGATATGTATGTTCTGCATTCCCCGTATAAACAATTCCCATCTGCGGACGAATATCATAACGCGGTACATGTCGCATCTGACCATCTACAAACTGTAAATACATTGTTGCAATCGGCAAAATTCTATCCAACAAATTTTTCGTCTGATAAGATACAAATCCAAATTTTATATCTGTAATGAAAACAATCTTCTCATGTTGTAAAATTTTTTTAAGAATAATCTCATAGTCATCCTTAATTGTACAGATTCCCGGTGTCTTCAACCAACAATAATTACAACCAATGCAATGCGATATTGTCATTCCCTTTGTACAAACCACCTCACTGCCCTCAGCCTGTGCGCATATCTGATTTTGCAATTCCAAAACTTCATCATTATCCTCAGATAATGTATTTAACACAAGTACACTCATATTCTCTTCTCCCTTTTCTACTCATTTAAATTAAACTTTCCTAAAATCAAAAGTCATAATTCCCTCCGCAAAATTCAAATTCGTAATATATAGAGCGAAGAGTATACAACTCTTTGCTCTTTATTTTATGATGAAGGTGATTGGCCTACGGAATTTCAAATTGGGACACCACGCCCGGAGAAAAATGTGTTAGCCAGCCTTCATTATTCTGCATTCGATTCAGCAAGTTGGGACATCGCTCCCGTTTAACCAACGAATATGAATGGATTCTGAAGAGCTGTATCCAATCAAAATACTATAAGTTAAAGGAGGTACCTTTATGATTGCTGTTGGTATTGATGTTTCCAAGTCCAAGAGTACCGTTGCCATTCTAAACTCAGATGGCAGCCTACGAATCAAACCTTACGACATGAAACACAATCACCCTGAAATGAATGCACTTGTTAACTATCTAAATGAACTGGATGAACCCATCATCATCTTAATGGAGTATACAGGACACTACCATTATCCAGTTCTTAAGAAACTTACTGATGAGCATTTTCCTGTCTGTTTAGTAAATCCGTATCAGATAAAAAAATATGGTGATACGGAGTTGCGTCGTAGTAAGACTGACAAAAAAGATGCTATCAGAATCGCTACTTATGCTTTGGAAAAATCTTATCAGTTAGTTCCGTATTCTGTTGATGACCAAAAGTATGTTGACTTAAAAATGTTATCCAGACAATACAGTCAAAGAATGTCTACACTCACCATCAACAAAGTCTATTTGGTAAATCTGCTAGACCAAACCATGCCAGGACTTACATCAATTCTCCCCTTAAGAAGCAGAGACCCTGAAACTAGCCTCAGCATGATGTTTATCAAGAAATACAAGTCCTTTGATTACATCTGCAAAATGGGGAGAACTCGCTTTCTTGACAGTTACTCTCGCCTGGTCAAGAAAGCCCGTAATCGTAATGCTTCGCACCTTGGTCTTGCCATCTATGAACTGGCCACCGGCAGTATCACTACCAATGGCGAAAACGAATATACTGTTTTAGCACAAACCCAATGCATTGACCTAGTTGCAGAAGCTCAACGTTCAGCAGATTGCATCATATCACAAATGCAAACCATTGCAGAAACGCTACCGGAATATAAAATACTACGAAATATGCCTGGTGTTGGTGAACGTCTTGGTCCACTTATTCTAGCTGAAATCGGCAATGTCAGACGTTTTCACAGCGGAAAAGCTTTAAACGCTTATGCCGGAAACGATGCCCCGCCATATCAGTCTGGAAATTTTGAAAGCCACAATCGACACATATCAAAACGTGGGAATGCGGCTCTCAGAAAATACTGTTTTGAGGTTATGCAGGCTCTCAAACTGATAAAACCTCAAGATGATCCTGTATATCTTTTTCTGCTAAAAAAAGAACAGGAAGGGAAACATTTCAACGTTGCCAAAATGGCTGCCGTGAATAAGTTTCTTAGAATTTACTATGCCAGAGTAATGGAACTCGAACAGTAAATCTGATTACATTATTATATATTTTTCAAAAATC